>CAMKDH010000188.1 GCA_946411215.1 uncultured Treponema sp.
TTCCGCGAAAAGTTCAGCGGTAAACAGCAGAAAGAAGAAGCTAAGGCTGCAAAGAAACAGGAAAAGAAAGCTCATGCAGAACCGGAGGCACTTCCTTTGGATCAGCAGGAAGCCTTCTTCAACGCAAACATCGAACTTAAAGTTGCAAAGATTATTGATGTAAAACCTAATCCGGAAGGTGAAAAACTTTACATTGAAACTCTTGATGATGGAAGCGGAACACCACGTACAATTCAGTCTGGTTTACGCATGTATCTTAAAGAAGAAGAACTTTTGAACAAGCACGTTATTATTGCTGCAAATCTTGCTCCAAGAACAATGCGTGGAATCGAAAGTCGTGGTATGCTTTTGGCAGGTGACTATAAAGATGAAAACGGAAAAGAATGCGTAGAAGTTCTTGATGCCGGCTGGGCAGAACCAGGAACTCCAGTAATTCTTGAAGGCGCAGATCCTGCAGCAGCTAAAAAATCAGAAATTAACATTGACGAATTCTTTAGCGTACAGATAAAAGCTGTAGACGGAAAAGTTCAGATTGCAGGAAAGAATTTACTTGCAAATGGCAAAGAAGTTGTTACAATTAAAGCATTGAATAGTGATATTGGATAATGACAAGAGAAATATTAAACGCAATAAATGTTAGTCTCGATGGTTACAGTGTACTTATATCACTAATTATTGCGATTTCTATTTTATCAATAAAACAAATTGATGCTTCTACAAGATGGTTTGCATTTACAAATGTTGCAGCAATTGTCTTTGGAATTTCAGACCTTGTAATGTGGATTAGTGAAGGTACCGAAGTTGCCTGGAAGCTTATTGTTTTACCTTTATCATCCTGGTTATTTTACGTTTCGGGTATCTTTCTCTTTCTTTTTTATATCCGCTATGTCTATGATTATTATTGTAACTTTGAAAAGCTAAGCAAAAAATGGTGGTATTTTTGTGTCATTTTAGTATCTATGTATCTTCTTGGCGCATGTATTTCACCATTTATAAACTTCTTTTACACAATCGACGAATTTAATGTTTATCACCGCGGTAAGTTTTTCCCGATTTCTGTTGGTATTGAGCTTGCTCTTTATTTTGAAGTTTTATTCCTTGTACTTAAATTCCGTAAAAAGATTTCGAATATGGAAAATATCGGTTTTGCATCCTTTATTTTCTGTCCTTTTATTTCTCAGATAATTCAAATTGCAAATTACGGTATTGCTCTTAACAGCCTTGGTCTTACAATTTCATTCTTTATTATTTATATAAATGTAAATAACCAGATTAAGACAAAGCTTCATAGAACAGAAAAAGAATTAAAGGTTATTGATAATAAGAAAACTGATTTGTTAAGCAATACAATTTATAATCTTGCAAATCTGATTGAATTCAACGAAATGGGAAGCCAGCATGTAAAGCGTGTTACTTTATACTCAAGAGCTCTTGCCAATGCATGCAAAAAGAATGGACTTTACGAAAATATCATTGATGAAAATTTTATAAGAAACATAGAAAAAACTTCTTCGGTTCATGATATTGGAAATTCTTCAATTCCTCGTCCTATTTTGTCAAAGCCTTCTAAAGTTACCCCGGAAGAATTTGAAATTATTAAAAATCACACTCTGGTTGGTAGCGATATTGTAAACCAGATTTTACCAATTGGTCATGAACGTGATTTTATTAAAATGGCAGCAGATATTTGTAAATATCACCATGAACGCTGGGATGGAAAGGGATATCCAGAAAAACTTAAAGGTAAAGAAATTCCTTTATGTGCAAGAATCGTAAGCCTTGCCGATGCGTTTGATGCTCTTGTTACTACAAGATGTTATAAAAGAACAGTTTCTGTTGACGAAGCCTTCAGGGTAATTGATAACGAAAGCGGAAAGCAGTTTGACCCAGAGCTTGTTATGGAATTCCTTAAATTAAAGAAACAAGTTAAAGCAATTTTAAATACATATTCCGACACTTCTTATGAGGAATAATTAATGTTCAAAGTAATAGTTTCTAAGATTGACTCAACAATACATACAAATGACGGAACATTTTTGCAAACTCCATTCTGGTGCGAATTTAAAGCACGCCATGGCTGGACATACAGACGTTTTGCTTTGCAGATTGAATACGAAGGTGCACAAAACGATTATGAAGTTGCAGTTTTAAATCGTGATTTTGCAAAAGGAAAATTTTCTATTGCCTATATTCCGTTATTTCCAAAGCTTCCTTTTGATACCGAGCAGGTTAGTGCAAATGATCAGACAATTGAGTTTGCTGCATTTTTGCATGATATCGCAACTGCGTTAAAACCAGAGCTGCCTTCAAATACAATCGCAATTCGTTTTGACCCTGATGTTGCCTTTGATGATTTAATGGAATGCTATGCCTACAACAAAGGTCTTAAAATTGTAAGCTTTGCCGACAAGCTTGGACTTCATAAAAACAAAGTTGATATTCAGCCGCCAGACACAACACTTGTAGATTTGACAGGAACAGAAGAAGAAATCCTTGAAAAGATGCATTCCAAGTGGCGTTACAATATAAGGCTCAGCGCAAAGAAGGGTGTAGTCGTAAATAAATACGATGGAAAAAGTATTAACTTGTCGGAAAAATTAGACAAGTTTTATGAGCTTACAAAAGAAACAAATGCCCGCGACGGAAACTCAAGCCACGCAAAGGATTATTATCTTGATTTAATTCGTTCAAGTGCAACTGAGCGTGAACAGGGAAAAGATGTTCCTCAAATTAATCTTTATATTGCAGAACACGAAGGCGAAGAAATTGCTGCCATTATGACCTTGTTCAGTCATGATGAAGCAATTTACCTTTATGGTGCAAGCAGTAATCATAAACGAAATCTTATGCCTAATCATCTTTTGCAATGGACCGCTATGAAAGATGCAAAAGCATACGGCTCAAAATATTACGATATGTACGGTATGCCTCCTGAAGGCGAAGATGAAAACCACCCGATGCATGGACTTTACATGTTCAAAGCAAACTTTGGTGGCAGAATAATTCACCGCATTGGAAGCTGGGACATGCCTTTAAAACCTGTTTATTATTCACTTTATGGCTTTGCAGAAAGTCTCAGAGCCTTCTGGTTTAAGAAAGTAGTTAAAAAGCTCCACGGACGATAATTTCGCAAAAACCTTTTTCACGCTCCTGTTTTGCAGCTTTATTTTCTATTTGAGAAAGGAATAAAATGTCCTCGTCCTGAGAAAGTTTTTCAAGCTCTTCTTCCGTCTGCAGGGGTATTTTTTTATTTACAACATCTTTTAATTCTATATTTTCAAGGCCTGTTGTAACTGCATTAAAGATATATTCATAAAAGTTCATGCCTGCCGCTGCCGCATACGTAGTAGTCATCCCGCTAAGTCGTGGATTAATTTCGATAATATACCATTTAGAATTACAGAAGATTAAATCAACCTGGGCGTAGCCGTCTAATTTCAAAGCATTAGCCAACCGCAATAATTCCGCTTTTAATTCATTAAGTTTATATTTTGAATCTGTTACAGGTCCCGTTTTTTTGCATAATTTTGGACTTGTTATTCCATACTGATTTACACTGAGCGAAAAGGGCGGCATTATTGTGTAATTTCCATTTGAACCGTAGATTTCGCAGCCAAACTGTTCACCCTGTAAAAAAACTTCGATAAGTCTGTTTGAATTGTTCTTTTTTGAATTTAAATATCCGTATGCTTCGCTGTAAGAGTTTACTACTGTCATTCCATAAGAACTCAAGCCTACAGGATTTTTTATAATCAAAGGATATTCCATTTCTTTAAGCTGTCTGTACACACTTTCTTTATAGACATTATCGCAAACTTCAACCTGATTTCCTGCGCAGAAGAAAAGGTCATGATCTACAAAAAGACCTGGAGCATGATTAAACCCATTTGCTTCAAAAAAGCTTTTTGTCCTGTATTTATCAAAGCATATAAGTGCAGTTTCTTTACTATGACAAATAGTACGCACTCCCGCTGCTCGTAATTCATCGGCAATAAAGGAATCTTTTAGAGGAAGCCAGTCGTATGGAGTTATCCAGAAGGAGGCTGCAATTGCAAGATCCGGCTTTAATTCAAGGATTTTTTGTGCAAATTCCTTTGTATCATAGGTGTCTACAATCAAACAGGTGGACGGCATGAACATTGCGGGCATTTGTGAAACAGCAAAAAAGGTGTGTTCCTTAAAAGAACTACTAAAATCCTGCCATAATTTATCAAAAGAAGGCCAGGTTTTATTAATAAAGCTTTGAGATTCGTATTTATTTGAATTAGAACTGTAAAAAACTATTCGCATTTTGTTTATCCACAAACAGCCTGTACCGCTTTATTAAAATCATTTTCCTGTTGTTTTGTTAAAGTTTCTTTAGCGTAAAGAGCCTGTTCAAATAAAAGACCCGCTATATCCGCATTCGGATTATTAAAAAGAGCAGTATATTCTGCAGGTGCAAGATTTTTTGTATATTCAATCTCGTGTTCTTCGCCCCAGTCAATGAGTTTTACAAATACTTTAGTAAGCCTGTCCAGCTCAGTTCGTTTTTCCTTTGATTTTTTTGATTTGCTCAAAAGCTCTTCCATTTCGTCCATAAAATAGCGGGA
>CAMKDH010000189.1 GCA_946411215.1 uncultured Treponema sp.
ACAGACATTGCAATTGCAGTTCCTTCCTGAGGATCTGTTCCGCTTCCAAGTTCATCAAGAAGAACAAGAGAATGTTTTGTAGCACCAGTAACTGCCTGCGCAATATTTTTCATGTGGCCGCTAAAGGTAGAAAGGCTCATATCAATATCCTGGCTGTCTCCAATATCGGCAAAGAGTTCTTTGAAAACAGGAAGCCTTGTGCCCTCTGCTGCGGGAACCGGAAGCCCCGCCTGATTAAGCATAGAAAAAAGTGCAAAGGTTTTAAGAGAAACTGTTTTACCGCCTGTGTTTGGACCAGTAATAATTAAAACACGCTTTCCATCCATAAAATAAAAATCAATTGGGACAGCCTTTTTGCCAAGAAGCGGATGCCTTGCCTTCAGAAGCAGCGGAGGCTCTCCAATTGCAGGAACCGCATAACAGCAGTTATTTTCATTACCCCAACGGGCAGCTGCACAAGTTTGATCCATCAAAAGCATAACAGGATGTGCCTGACGGAAAAGCGGAATTGAAGGCTGCAGGTCTTTTGTGAGTTCGGCAAGAATTCGGTTTATAACCTGAATGAGTTCATTTTCTTTTTGAATAAGTTCATTACTGCAAAGCACAACTTCCTGCGGCTCAACATAAACAGTCTGCGCTGTCTGCGAAATATCAATAATAATTCCGTTGATTCTATTCTGGAGGCTCGCCTTTACCGCAAGCACCTGACGTCCGTTACGAAGAACAGGAACAGAAGATTCAAGCACACCTGCAAGCTTTGAATCTGTTGTATAATGACGAAGCAGTGTTTTAATTTTTGTATTAAGAGAAGAAATCTGTTTACGGATAGCAGCAATTTCCGGGAGGTCACGCATCTGACCATCCGGTGTTATTATATGAAAAATCAGTTTTTCTGTTTCTGTAAAATCAGGAAGCTTTTGAGACTGTTCCAGAAGATTTTTTAATTCAAGATCATCAGCATGTAACGTAATACATTGTTTTAAATTATTAGTGCTAAGAACAAAATCGCCTAACGCTTTTACCTGCTCAAGAACAAGGCTCGTTCCATTTGCTTTAATTACATCTACAAGAGGCGCAACAGGCTCCCAGAACAAAACAGGATTTTTATGAGATGCCCCAAGATATTTTGACCATTCGCGGCTAAGATTTTTGAGTAATTCTATCTGTTTTGAATCGGTAAACGGTTCGCGCTGCAAAAAAACATCTTTAGCTTCCTGAGTAATACAATAAGCTGCAACTTCGTCGCGAACACGATAAAAATCAATTTCCTGTAAGGCATTTGAGTTCATGAATGTAATCTACAAAAAATAATTGCTTTTGTAAAGGAAAAAAATCGGGCAAAAAAAAAGAGACCGTACTCTCCAAGACGGTCTCACAATAGTTTTTTAATACCCCGATATCCAGTTCTACTGAAAGCTAGAAATAATCTTTGTCAAACACTTTTTTACAGAACTTTTGGGTTTTCTTATATGTAGGATTATATAACAAATTATTTAAAATTTGCACTACATAAAAGTGTAGTTTTGAGATTTTTTCTATATAAGTCCAATCTTTTTGGCCTTGAACACAGCCTGGGACGCTGAAGTTACTCCGAGCTTTGGATAGATTTTTTTAATATGATAACGAACTGTATTTACAGAAATAAAGAATATTTCAGAGATTTCATCATAAGTTTTACCCTGCTCCAAAAGCCTTAAAATATCCTTTTCCATTTCGGTAAAATTAGTATTTGATTCCTGCGAAATATTCAGATAGTTTGGATACAAAACTGCTATGTGTCTTGTTATACCAATTACTTTTGTAAGGAAAGGTGTTGTTCCCCTGACTTTTTGATATTCCTGTAAAAGTTTGAACATAAGAACGCCTTCATCGGCAATGGTTCTGTAAATGCGGTATTTTTCGGCCTGTTTCAAAAATTGATCAACAAGCTCAAAAGCTTTTTCTTTATTACCTGTCTTATACCAGCTCATAGCCTCTATACAGGAAATTGTTATTAAATCCATATGACGGCGGCTTAATTCAAAATAGAACTTCAACTGTTCGGCAAGTGCAAGCAAAGCAAGATGCTTATCATAAAGAAGATAACATCTGAGCTTTACAAAATATCCGTATGTTTCCATAAGGTTGAATTCTCTATTTTCATCGGGAGCCTTTTTTTCGAGCCATTCATTTACATATTCAAGATTACAGTCATAAAGAGCAAGTCGAACACTCATAGCGTCGATGTTATATTCAAACGAACTTCCCTTAATATCCTTAACCCGATCTTTAAGATGCGACATGATGATTTCGGCAGATTTAATTTCACCATTAATTGTGAGGATTGTAATCTGCTGATAAAGTGCAACAATTAAAAAAACAAAAGCCTTCTGGCGTTCAAGAATTGGAATTGCACTTGTGATTCTTACCATGGCGTCAAAGCATTCATTCCGCTGATAGTAAATCTCGGCAGAAACAATATCATAAACCTGACGGGCTACATCACCATATAAAACCTTAAGAAGCTCCAGAGATTTTTCTTTATGCTTAAGAACAAAATCGCCGTAATAAGAAAAATCGCGAAGACCATTTAAAATACTAGGGCGTCCCGGGGCGGTACTGTAATATGGTTCAAGAGAAACGCCAAGATATCCAAGCTTAGAAAGTGAATGAAAAAAGTCTCTGTTACTTACAGTTGGAATAATTGGTTTAATAAAATCTTCAAAGCCAACGTCTGGCAAAAGATTCATAAGATGAGGAACAGCTGCAATGTCGCCCATAACTATACGCAAAAGAATTGCTGCAGAAAGATCATAAAGAGAGGCTTTATACTGCTCATCGGTGAGACTTAAAAAAGAATCTTTATTTTTCCAGAGCTCTGGTATACAAAAAGAGATGTTTAATTTTGAAATAAGTTGTTTTCTCTCTTCTTCCGATAACATTAGTCTTCCCAGCTTCCTGTTTTTATTTCTTCACTAATACGTTTCCAGCTGTCGTAGCGTTCTGGTGTGATTATACCATCCTCTACAGCTTTTTGTACTGCACAACCAGGCTCTGTTTTATGTTTGCAACCAAGCCCAAATTTACATTTTCCTATAAAAGGCTCAAACTCCTTAAAGTACATTTCAACGTCCTCTGCCTGAATATCATCAAGCACAAAACGTCTGATTCCCGGTGTATCAATTATATCTGCCTTTCGACCTTTTATTCCATCAAGAAGCGATTCGTTCAAAGTAAGGTGAATCAAGTTTCCTTTTGTTGTGGTATGACTTCCGCGGCCATATTTTTTTGAAAGACTGCCTGTTTTAAGAACGCAGGAATTATCCATTACATTGATGAGGCTTGACTTTCCTACTCCCGACTGACCTACAAATGCCGAAAGATGATTTTCCAAAAGCTCTGCAAACTGCTGTATACCTTCGCCTGTTTTTGCAGAAATGCGAAGGACTTTATAACCAAGGTCGCTCCAGATTGTAAGCCGTCTGTCTATCTGGTCATATTCTTCTTCACGTCCATCAGTCTGCATAAGCTCTGCTAAATCCCATTTGTTACAGACAATAATTGGGGTAATTCCCTGATGCTCTGCCTGAGCCAAGGCCCTGTCTATAAAACGGGGACGGAAGGGCGGTTCATCTGGTGTACAGACAAGAATTAAATAATCAAGATTTGAAGCAAGCAACTGAGGGCAGCGTCCCTTTACATTCCAGCGCAGAAAAGTATTTTTCCGTTCAAGAACATTCAGAATCTGACCTTTCTGTTCGTTAATTGGATCAGGCTCAACTGTTACACGGTCTCCGGGAGCCAAAGGATTATAAAACTGTTTATCTGATTTTAAAACCTTTCCCTTAATTGTACAGTTTCTGGTGAGTTCATCGTCACATTCGACTGTAAATGTGTTGTTTGTTCCCGCGATTATAAGTCCTTCCAATTATTAACTCCACAGCAGCCACAAAACAACTGCCGATATTCCTGTAGTAAGAATTGTAAATGGAACTGCAACCTTTAGCCAATCCCTGAACTTCATTGGATAGCCTTCTTTTTTTACAATGCCCATACTTACAACGTTTGCACTTGCTCCAAATGGAGTAAGGTTACCGCCAAGACAGCTTCCTATTAAAAGTGCAAACATAAAAAGTTCCTTGTTAAGATTCATATTTACTGCAAGGTTACCTGCTACAGGAAGCATGGCAATAATATAAGGAACGTTATCTACAAATCCACTTATAAGGACAGACACAACTAGGATAATTATAAAGCCAAGCAGTTTTGAGCCACCGCAAATTTCAGAAAGGAAAAGTGCGAACTGCTCAAGAAGTCCTGCTTCCTGAATTGCGCCTACTACAATAAAGATTCCAAGTAAAAAGAAAATTGTTTCCCAGTCAAGACCAGTTATGAGCTCTTTAATTTCCCGGGCATTTTTTTTCTGGCTCACTCGGAACCAGATTACAGAAATTATTCCCAATACTAAAACATAAAGTCCGCTAAGATATGCAAAATCTGTGTTTATAAAAGAAACAGCGCCAAGTCCAAAAATCATCACAAGAAGGATAATAAAAGG
>CAMKDH010000190.1 GCA_946411215.1 uncultured Treponema sp.
TGTAGAGACTGAATACATTGAGCAAGGACTCGGTCGTAAGGGCAGTGCGCTGCTCCTGTAATTCTTTTTTGGAGGGTCCTTCGACAGGCTCAGGAACCACCTCTGTCGCAATCGCCTCTGTCAATTCATGTATCTTCTTATCATTCTTTGCCAGTGCATTTTCTATTTCTTTTGGAGAGACTAGGGGAGGAACGATTATTTTATGGGGATATGGGTGCTCTTCGACAGGCTCAGGGACCACGGGGACCACGGAAATCCCGCTTACTGCATGAAGAACTACGCGCTCTCCGGCATCATTTACACATACCAGTGCGCCAATCATCACGCCATGGCCACGACGTTCTTCGCTTTCCTGGGAAATCTGCTGTAAAATAATAGACCCGTCCCCTATGCCAGAAATAAATTCCATGCAGTAGTGACGGGCTAGTTCTTGCGGGAACGGTGGAAACATTCGCTCTCCTGTGACGGGAAAGGCTTAGTGCCAGTTCCTTATTTCTACCTTGTCATCAGGTGTTGCTACAAAAACTATAGGCTTGTTCTTAGAGAAAAGTCCGTTTTCTACAACACCAACAATTCCGTTTATTTTGTCTTCCATGGCGGCAACATCAATAGGCTGCTCCCATGTGCAGTCAAGAATCTGATTTCCATTATCTGTAATTACAGGTCCGGCTTTGCGAACACCTTCACGAAGTACACATTTTGCACCAAGCTTATTAAGGGCATTTGTAACAGGTACGCGTGCACTTTCAATAATTTCTACTGGTACTGCAAACTTTGTTCCAATTGTTTCTACGGCTTTTGAAGAATCTGCAACTACAACAAAAATATCAGAGTTATATTCAACTAACTTTTCGCGAACATGTGCACCGCCGCCGCCTTTAATACAGAAGCAGTCTGGAGTAACTTCATCGGCACCGTCAATTGAAAGATCAAGGTGTCCTCCAATAATTCTGTCATTCATAGAATAAACTGGAATGTCTAAATCCTGGCAGGCATTCTGTGTCTGGAAGCTTGTTACAACAGCTTTAATATCCTTGAGTTCACCGCTTTTAATGTGTTCTGCAAGACGGTATACAGCAGGAATAGCAGTAGAGCCTGTTCCAAGTCCAATTTTCATTCCGCTGAAAATCTTTCCTTTTTCAATAAGAGTATCAATTGCAGTATTTGCAACGAGTGTTTTCTGTTCGCTTTGTGTCATAGTTCCTCCAACTGCGGATTGCTTCGCCTGCGGCTCGCAATGACGGATGTTTTATATATCTACCTTAGTATCCATTTCAAAATCTATGCCTGTAAAAAGCTTGAACTGGGCATAAGCCTGATACTCAAGCATTTTGTAGCCGTTGCTTACACGACAGCCCGCAAGAGAAGCTCTCTTCATAACTGGAGTAATTGCAGGGCGATAAAGAATATCAAAAAGAATTTCATTGCCACGGAAGTTATAAAAATAAATAGGATCGTTTGGTTCCGGGGCATTTTGCGCACCTGCTTTTATTTCTCTTGTAGCTCCAACCGAAGTTGTCTGAATAATCAGATTTGAATACTCATCGAGAATTGGTGCACAATCAGGTTCAAGCTGACAATATTCAAAGCCGTATCGTTCTGCAAGCTGTTTTGCATGGCTTATGGTTCTGTTAAAAATACATACGCGTGCACCCATCTGCTTAAGAACATAGGCAACCGCTTTTGCGGTTCCTCCTGCTCCAATGAGCGCAACCTTTTTTCGTTTAATGCGGATTGGTCCTAAAAATTCTTCGAGCGCACGTCTGAAACCGTAAGCGTTTGTGTTATAGCCAATCCATTTTTTGTTTTTATAAATTGCTGTATTGCAGGCTCCAATTTGAACAACCTCTGGTGACTGATCATTTAAATAATACATGATTGATTCTTTGTGAGGATTTGTAATTGAAAGACCTTCAATACCTATCTGCTCTGCAAATACAAGTGCTTCAGATGCAAGCTGTGAGCGGATTGGAATATAAACTGCATCAATGCCTGCACGCTTAAAGCCTGAGTTGTGAATCTCGGGCCCAGAAACTTTATAAAGAGGCCAGCCTGTAATTCCAAAAAGTCTTGTATTTTTTGAAATTGATCTGAAGTTATAAAGCGATGTAAGAGTAATAGGATCAATGTGTCCTATGCCCGACATGTTTTCAATAAGCTCTTCGGGAGAAACATATGTTAAGTATGAGTTTGTAATAGAAGAAAGAATTCTTGAAGGTAAACCTTCCGGTCCCATGGCACAAAGAATATGCTCATAGTCAGTCATCTGACTTCCTTCTTTAAAAAGATTTGCTACATCCGAAAGTTTTTTTGGCTTAAAGGCAATCTTTGGAATTTCATAACCAGTCTTACGCATTTCATCACAGCGGTCGCGTAAATTATAAATAGGCTCATTCATGCTGTGCACGCTTCTGATTATTTTTACACCAAAAGCCATAGCCGCATCCTGAATGCTTGGAATATGAAAATCATCTTCAAAATCTACGTAAGCAAAATTCTTTGTTTTATCCTGATTTGCAAATGCAAGCGCACGGCTAAAAAGACAGGTTCTTGAAAACTCACTTCCATTAAATAATCCGCCGTCAACATCACGTCTGATTGTAAGTATACAAGGCACGTGAATCATTGCAGGAAATCGTCTGGCATAAAGCTGATCTTCTTCTGTAAGATGGTCAACTCTAAGCTCAACAATATCAATTAATTTTGAATATTTGTTTACGAGCTGCCTGTCTTCGTCCAGAGTTTTTCCTGTTAATGTCAGACATATTAACGGCGCATTCATTATCAATCAGCATCCTTATTCAACAAGTTTTCTAGCTTCAACTTTGTCGGCAACACTGAGTACTAAAGTTGTACCACGAGGTACTTCATATGGAATTGTTAAGTTTCCACCCGGATGATTAAAGTTTATGATTGTATAAGCTGTTCCTTCTGCAGGGTAAGCCTCGAGCTTCATAGGAACAGGGTACGGATAATCTGGTAATTTTTCCTGGAAGATTCCGTAGGCGTTGTCATCATTAGAACCTTCTGGCATTGCCATTTCTACAGTAACCCTTGTGTAGTTAGGAACATATTCATCTTCAATTGTCTGTTGAGAAACTACAGTTCCAGGCTTTTCACTTTCGGTTGCCTGATGAGAAGTTATATCAAATACAATTTTTGTTCTTGCGATTGTCTGAAGCAAATCGTTTATGCTCTGGCCGATTACATATGGTCGGCGTGTATTTTCATAATTTGGTCCACGGCTTACAACAAGATTTACAACTACAGGCTCTGAAATTTTTGAACCTTCCGGCGGATCCTGTTCAAGAATTGTTCCTGCTTCTGAAGCGTCTGGAATGTAAGATGGGGTTGCAAGTGTGATGAGAGGTTTTGTCTGTCCTGCAAAAAGTGTCTGGAGAGACATTTGAACTTCTGAAAGATTTTTTCCAACATAAGAGCCAACTGCGTCAATTACAACACCACGGCTTATTACAAGATTGATTCTGCTGTAGCCTTTAACAATTGCACCTGGCTGAGGACTCTGTTCAAGAACAAGGCCTTCGTCGCCCGGAACATTTGAATAGCGCAGATTGATTTTTGGGTAAAGCTCTTTTATCTGCATTTCAATAAATGCTTCGTCCCATTTTTTACCAACAACATTTGGAACAAGAACCTTTTCGGCTCCTTTTACATTTGTAAAGAAAACAGCGCAGCCCGCAATAATCATGATGATAAAAGCAGAAACGCAGGCAATAATAAGAGCTGGAAGATTTGACTGAAGATGATCAAAGCCTTCTGAAAAACTGAAGCGAACCTTCTTTGGAGAGAATGATTTTTTTGATTTGGATTTTTTAGATGATTCTTCGACCCCTTCGACAGGCTCAAGGACCACGTCGGTGGCTGGTTCTGTAGGCTCTTCGACAGGCTCAGAGACCACAGCTTCAGCAGGTTCATCTGCTGCTTCTTCAGCAGTTTCCTGTGTTTCTTCAGCAGAATCAGCAGTTTCCTGTTCTTCTGATTCTTCCGCAGGTTTCTGTTCTTCTGTTTCAGTCTGAGGTTCCTGTGTTTCTGCAGATTCCTGAACTTCTTTTTCTTCTATAATCTCTTCTTCAGTTGTATTCTTTGCTTTTTTACTCATCTGGTTTCCTCAAGTTTATTTTAATACGGTTCCAAGAAAATCCTTGGCGCCGTTCATAAAATCTTTATACGACATCATGTTTTTTCCCTGACGCTGGAGCTTTGTAATGCTAAGGATTCCATCGCCGGTTTTTACGTAAATACCGTTTGTAGTTTTATTATATGCTAAAACCTTACCGCAAGGAAAGGCTTGATATACATTGTCCGAAATAATAGGTCCAAAAGCAGGATCGTTTTCTAGAAGAGCCTGTGCGTCTGCAACATAAACTTCTGTGGCTGCGGCAATCTTAAGCGGAGAATCATTTTCTTCAAGACACCAGCAGCATGGGTCAGGATAA
>CAMKDH010000191.1 GCA_946411215.1 uncultured Treponema sp.
TGCTTTATTCTGCCTACAGTCAGGGAGTCTTCCCCTGGTTTAATGAAGACCAGGGCGAACCTGTTTTATGGCAGTCTCCAAAAAAGCGTTTTGTAATTCCTATCAGGCAGCTGCATGTTTCAAAATCTATCGAAAAGTTTTTGAAGCATAATCCCTACACTTATACAATCGATAAGGCATTTGCCGATGTCATAAAGAACTGCGCAGCCCAAGACCGCCCCGACCAGAACGGAACCTGGATTGGCCCAAAGATGATAGACGCCTACATAAAGTTTCACAAGGCAGGATACGCCCACAGCATAGAAGCCTGGAAAGACGGAAAGCTTGCCGGCGGTTTTTACGGTATCTTACTTGGCAGCGTCTTTTGTGGCGAGTCCATGTTCACAATTGAACCAAACAGTTCCAAGAGTGCCTTTGTTTTATTTGCCAGAGCCTTTCAGAAAGCAGGCGGCAAACTCATAGACTGCCAGTCTTATACTGAAAACATGGAACGTTATGGGGCGAGGGAGATTACACGGAGGCAGTATTTGGCTAAGCTGGAAAAGTATTCTAAGGTGGGGCTTAAGTGCGGGATGGCAGACTTATTTAAGATGTAACAGTTTTGTTATCTGAGATATATAAAAGAATCTGCATTAAATTGTAAATACGTTTAAATATGTAACAGTCTTGTTATCCTTGAGTAATAAAACTTTGAAAAACCGGCTGATTTTACCCTCTTTCTGCCCTTTTTATTCCTTTTTTCAGTTTATTTGCCGCATATGTAACAGTTTTGTTATCTGATTTATATAAAGGAATCTTCATTTTAATGTAAATATGGCTATATATGTAACAGTCTTGTTATCTCTTTTAGTAAAATCTGTTTACATAAAACTGTTTTCTGCCCCGGTTTCAGAGGTTTTTTTCATATGTAACAGTTTAGTTATCTGGTTTTGACATGTAACAATGTTGTTATCCAAATATGTAACAGTCTTGTTATATTTGTCCACAAACGCCTGTGGATAACCCCTTTTAGATGTAACAGTCTTGTTATCTGCTTGAAATTCTAATTTTCTGTGTTATTATAGAAGAAAGTTGCTGCGGTTTTTTGGCTTGTAACAGACTTGTTATCTACATGTCACAGTTTAGTTATTTCTACTATTATAACTAATAATTAACTAATAATATATTTAAACTAATAATAGTATTGTGAATTCTGTGGAAATTCACAAAACAGATAACAGAACTGTTACATTCTGTTTAGATAACAAAACTGTTACATATCTAAACTAGAAGAAATAAGAGCATATCTAACATCATCCTTTAAAACAGGAGTTGGACTTTTAAAGAGTGTAATTCCTGCCCCATCTTTACTGATGTCAATTTTTAATTCCGGATAATATTTTGTCTTTATTTCTTTTATCTGATCAATAATTCTTGAATAGTTTACATTTGCAGTTTTAGGATCTGCATTTTCTGCAACCGGCATAAACTGTTCAACAATTCTGTCTCTTGGAACAAATACTGGTTTATCTTTTTCAAGTCCATTATTTCTGTAAACAAGCCATGCATATATGTCTTTACCAACAGGACTAGAAATATCCTTGTAGATTGTATAATTAATTGGAACTGCATGAGACTGACAGAAAGCTGCAAAATTTGCAGAAAGTTGAACTTTGAATTTTCCAATTCTAGGGTTTGTAGAATTTTCATCAAAGATTTCCTGGTACTGTACCCCTTCTGTAAAAAGAATTGTTCCTGTAGAAGTTGTTCTTACAGTTACTTCCCCCTTAGGAAGCTTTTCGCCAGGTTCGTACAAATCTTTAAACAAGTGCCCCTGCTGCTGTTCTTCTATGCGCTGTTCAAAAGAAAATGTTGCACGTGTAAAGCATTTAATCTGTTCCTGAATATCCTTGCCTCGCTGGCGGGGAAGCTGCATTTCTTTTAAAAGCTGTGCCATAGAATCAAATTCAATAACTACCGGGGCTCTTTTTTCTTTTGATAAAACTGCATGTGTTGTAAAAACGCTTAACAAAAGGCGCCCGTATTTTCCATATGGAACATTTGACGGAGAATTTAATATAAGCGAGATTCCATTGCTTGCCTTGCGGACAAACTCTTTTTTTCTCATGTTTTTAAAAGGCAAGGAAGCTGTTGTAAAAAAACTTGGGATATAGCTCAGAGTAAGTTCTTTATTACCTTTTGTTTTTTCAAGTTCACCAAAAAGCTGATTTGCAGAATCATCAACTTCAAAAAGTGTGTTTTGTTGTTTTATTTTTTTTCCCATTTATCCACCCTGTAAAACTTTTTTTATTGTGTTACTTTTGTAATTCCGCCCTTAGAAATTACAATGTTTCCTGCAGCAACTTCCCTGGCAAAAAATTCAAAGGAAGACTCAATGTATTGGGTTACTGTTACGCCACAGTTGGTACAAAAGGCCTTTATTTCGTTTCTACGGCCCTTAGAGAGGCGAATATTCATTACGTCAGCATATTTGTCCTTTGCAGGTCCGTGAGCGTGCTGTAGAGGCGTAAATGAAGGATTAGCATTGATTTGTGCTTCGATAGTGTGTGCTGGTGTGGGAGCAGGCTCCGGAGGCTCTTCTTCCAAAACAGCTGTGCTTGTCTTTTTAAGATTAGACTTCATCTGAACAAGAAAATCCTGTGGAATATCCTTTTTCTTTGCTATTGGCATAATTTGTCCTCCTCGTTACTTTACTAAGTTTCTAAGTTTTTTAAGTGCTGCAAGAGTTTCCTCTTTTCCGCCGCGCTGCTGAATTGTCTGACGTGCAAGGGTTGCATATTTAAAGTCCTGGTCAACAGGAACATATACAACCTTAAAATCACCGGCTTTAAGGCCTTTTGTGATGATTTCTGTAAGTTTTACAGTTCTGTTTATTTCATTAAGAACAATAATTTCGAATTTTGGATTTGAAACACGCTTGCGTTTCTTAAAGCTGTCCAGATTGTTTTTGAAAATCTGAAGTCCATCCTGGGAATACCCGTCTGCCTTTATAACAACGATTACTTCATCAGAAGCAGTCATGATGTTTTCTTCAAAGGCATCAAAAGCAGGGGAGGTATCAAAAATACAATAGTCAAAGCCAAGTTTTTCAACTTCGTCGCAAAGATCTACAAAAATAAAAGGCTCTTTTGAAGCTTCACTGGAACGGTATGTCTTAAGAGAGCGGCTTCCTTTGCGGTCAAGAGAATTAGTTGGCATGATATAAAGATTATTAACCGAAGTAGGGGAGATAACTTCATCAACAGTTACGTCACCATAAAGAGCTTCTGCAAGATCGTGATTAAAAGATTCAAGAAGAGTTCCGGTTGAGTTACCCTGAGGGTCTGCGTCTATCAGGAGAACCTTTTTTCCATGGTTTGCAAGTTCTGCACCCAAAGAAATGCTGATTGTAGTCTTACCAACGCCACCTTTTTGAATGGCTACAGCGATTTTTTTCATTTTCCCACCTCAAAAGCATGTTTTTTGCTTATATATATAATCTAATCATATTTTTTAGAAAAAAGCAACACTTTTTTCTAAGTTTTATTAGAAATCTAATAATTAGTATTAGAAATCTAATATATTTTCTTATCGGAATTATTAGAAAATATATTAGTAGAAATATTAGAAAGATTAGAAAAGAGCTAATAAAGATTAGAAAAAATCTAATCTTTTGAAACAGCCCCTAGGATTGCCGTAGACGCGTCTTTTTTTATTTTTTGAATAATTACCCGTTTGAGCCCCTGACCCCCAGTTTTGGCCGTTTTTGGCAGTTTTAAGAGGTAACAGTTTTCCTAAGGAAAAACAGGGTAACAGAAGTCCTAAAACTATTGATTTTAAAGCTGAATTTAAGAGTTATGTTACCTTTTTATTTAGTAGAAGTGTTACCGGATCTTTGATTTTTTAGTAAAACTGTTACCATCGGTTTAAGAGAACTGTTACCAGGCTGATAGTTTTAATTTTATTCTTTTTTCTTTAAGAAAAGTGTTACTTTTTGGGATTTATTGTTCAAATTCAGAGAAATTCCAGGCAGAAAAAGTAAATTTCAAATAATAAAAGGGTAGGGCAGCTTTCTTTGTTTAGGAGAACTGTTACCCCAATTGTTTAAGAGTTCTGTTACCTGCTTGAATGTTGTTCTTTAGTATAGGGGATGTTATAATACTGTAAGGAGCCCTTAATGCAATCCAAAATTTCTGGCATAAGCAATATAAGTTATAACTCTTCCCGGGTAGATCCTGTCCGCCGTCACACAAAAACAGAGATTGATGCTATTTTTGATGCGGTTGAAGAAGAGGAAAAAGACCGTGCCGAAATCCGTGAATATCTTGCCAGGTTCCCAAATCCAAATCATCTTTCTTTTTCAGAACTTCTTGCTCAGAATAAAACAGGCAGCCAGGACAGCGA
>CAMKDH010000192.1 GCA_946411215.1 uncultured Treponema sp.
TATTTTGAAAAAAATGGTAACAGTCAGACAAAGGCCGTAATCGGTATTTCTGGCGGTAAGGATTCAAGCACTGTTGCAGCCTTGTGTTGTGCAGCCCTTGGAAAAGATCGTGTAATTGGTGTAATGATGCCAAATGGCGTTCAGGCCGACATTGAAGATTCTAAAAAGCTCTGTGCTTTTCTTGGAATTAAGAACTACACTGTAAATATTGCAAATGCCTACAAAGGCCTTACAGAAGAAATAAAAGCTGTTACTGGTGTAGCAGAAACTCCTGCACAGTACAACACAAATACTCCTGCACGTTTGCGCATGGCAACCTTGTACAGTATTGCCGCAATTGAAGGAAACTGCCGCGTTTCAAATAACGGAAACAAAAGCGAATGTATTGCCGGATATTTTACACTCTGGGGCGACGGAGCAGGCGATTTTGCACCGTTAGCAAATCTTTATGTAAGCCAGGTAATTCAGCTTGGAAAAGAGCTCGGACTTCCTGATGAGTTAACTCATAAAGCTCCATCAGACGGAATGAGCGGCATGACAGATGAACAGAAGCTTGGCTTTACTTATGATGAATTGGAAAAGGTTGCCCAAGGAAAAACAGACGGTATTGCACCAGAAGTTGTAGAGAAGATTCAAAAACAAATAAGTACAATGGCTTTTAAAAAAGAATTATTGAATTTACCTAAATTTATGCCAATATAAATATGGATTGCCACGCTTCGCTCGCAATGACATGTTTCGCTCTCGTCATTGCGAGGAGCGAAGCGACGTGGCAATCTATTTTTTGTTTGATTTTCCACCGCGGAAGAAATCCGCAATTTTTTCAAACAGATGTTTAAAGAATAAATAGATTCTGTAGAAGAAACCAGGATTTCTCAGGCGCTCAAGTCTTTTGTAGCCTTCGAGTAATTCCTGGTCTGTGAATTCCTTACGCTGATTGTTTTCTTCTATTTCCATTTCGAGCTGTTCAATTTCGGTAAGGTTATCTACGATATTTGCATGGATGTTTGTCCAGCCAAGTTCTTTTGCAGCTGTAAGACGACGTTCACCGGCGATGAGCTCATATTTGCTGTTTATGGTAATTGGATTTAATAACCCGTAGGTGCGGAGGCTTGCTTTTAAATCTTCAAGATTACCAAGATCTTTTCGAACGCGCTTTTTTACTTTAATATTCGCAATTGGTATAAGCATATCAAACCTCCTTTACAGACTTTATTCCATCAGATAATTATAGTCAATATCTTCAAGCGAAATGTTTCCATGACCAGGATTATAATCCTCTTCTTCCTCTTCAAATATCGATTCATTTTCTTCCTGGCTAAAGTCATATCCATCTTTTAAGAAATCAAGATTCAAAGAGAGAGGGGCAGTGTCAAAGGTAAGAGTTCTTCTCTGTCCGGACTGATACATTTCTCTTTCAAGCCTTGCAATTGCAATAGCAGAGTTTGTTGTATTTGAATGAACAGGACACAATTCTGTAGGAACGGTACCCGCAAGGAACCACTGAGTTGTTTTATGGTCACCACAGGCTTCTGTAAGAATCTGACCGCTTGTAGAACAAACTGTTGCTTCAACAACACCTTCAAGAGGTTTGTCCCAGTCTTTAGAAGGAAGATCTCTATTAATGCCGCCCATAAAATCACCCCAGGCATAACCTGCAAGAGTAGAACCTGTAATATTCAAACCTAGTGACTGTCCCGGTTTATCAAATCCAAACCAGAAGGCAGCAGCGTAATATGGAGTAAAGCCACAAGTCCAGGCGTCGGCCCAGTTTTGTGTTGTACCGGTTTTACCTGCGGCAGGCATTCTGTAAGAACGTCCATTTGCAGCTTTATATTCAAACTTACCTTTCTGACCGGCAAGAGTACCACCACCATTTACAGTCTGTTCCAGAAGCTTTGTCATTACAAAGGCAGTCTGTGGAGAAATAACCTGAATCTTATCTCCCTTAGCTGTCTGTTCTTTGCGGATATCAAGCTCAGGAGTAAGAATTACGTTTCCGTTTTTATCTTCTACAGTGCGGATTGCCATTGGAGTAACTTCTTTTCCTCCATTAGCAAAGATTGCGTAGGCACGGGCCATTTCGATTGGGCGAACCGAACAAACACCAAGACCAATAGGGTAGCCCGGAACAAAGGCACGGGTAGGAAGCTCTTCTTTTGAAATACCAAGAAGTGCAACTGCTCTGCTGATTGCTGCATCAAAACCAATACCATCAAGAACCTTAAGAGAAGGAACGTTCATAGAGTGAATGAGCGCATAGTAAAGAGAAACATTTCCCATCCATTCTCCGCGGAAGTTCTGTGGAATATATGGTTTGCCGTCTGCTGTGTGGAATACAACAGGAGTATCAGATATCTGTGTAGAAGGTGTAAACTTTCTTGAGTCAATTGCAGCAGAATAATAAAGAGGCTTGAAGGTTGAACCAGGCTGAACCTTTGCCTGTACAGCGCGGATAAACTGATTTTCCTGGTCAAACTTACTTCCGCCAACAAGAGCGTCAATGTAACCTGTAGAAGGCTCAAGACAAACCATTGTTCCTTCAATTGTTGTTTTTTCTGCTTCCTGTTTAGCAAGTGTAGTTGCTTTGTTTACAATGTTTACCTTAAGCTTTTCTGTACCAGTCATCATAGAAACAACATCAAGGACCGGATTGATTTTATTTACAAATGTTGAATTAGCTACAAACTGAGCACGCTGTTCGCTTACCTTCAAAGATGGAATATCAAAAAGGAGGGCCAGCATTTCGGTTAAAGGAATATAGGTTCCGGTAGAAAGATTTCCACGAGTTGAATGCTCCCTCTGGTAAAGATAGTTTGCACGGTCAATGTATTTTTCCATTACAGTCTGTGCAACCTGCTGATGCTGAAGGTTGAGTGTTGTATTTACAGTAAAGCCCGAAGAATAAATATCATCAGAACCGTAAATCATATTACCAAGTTCGCGGCGTACATATTCACTAAACCATGGAGCCTTATCATCGCGAACCATGTAAGCGCTTGCAGAGGTTCTTGTGTAGTCAAAGCTTGCCCAATAATCTTCAAAAGAATTATCTGCTTCCTGCTGAGTAATGTAGTTTGAATCAACCATAGAAGCAAGAACGTTTTTCTGCATTGTCATTGCCCGGTTAGGATGATCAAAAGGATTATAATATGCAGGGTTCGAAAGCTGAATTACAAGGATTGCAGCTTCAGCCGGTGTGATTTCTTTTGCACTGTGCCCAAAGTAATATTTTGAAGCAGCGTTTACACCGTAAGTACCGCCACCAAAATAGATTTTATTAAGGTAAAGCTCAAGGACTTCGTTTTTAGAATAGCGGCGTTCCATCTGAATAGCCCACCACAATTCCTTGATTTTTCTGATTACAGATTTTTCTGTACGGTCGCAGTAAAGAGTACCCGCAATCTGCTGGGTGAGGGTAGAACCACCACCAAGAGACTGACCTGTAAGAATACCAACAACACCACGCATGATTGCCTTAAGGTTATAACCGCTGTGCGAAAAGAAAACTCTGTCTTCTCGGGTTATAAGCGCATCAACCATGTGCTGAGGAAGATCGTTATATGTAATTATTTCGCGTTTTTCATCAGAAGAAAATTCTGTGATTATTTCACCATTTATATCAAGCAGTTTTGTAGGAAGAGCATTTTCAAACTCAGTAAAATATTCCGAATTCTTAATGTTCTGTGTCTCCGAAAGCGCCCACCCTAATGCAGCTCCAAAGCCGCAGGCAAACACAAACAGCAAAGTCAGAAACACCACCGCCGATTTTTTTACCTTAATCATGCCATATATTATAGTTAAAAAAAAGAGAGAATTCAATAATATACAATATAAATGCAAACAAGTGGCGGGTCCCAGCGACGGAAAAAAAAGCAAGGTATCCCCCGGCAGCCGTGCGACGTCCGGCGTAAACGCGGCCGTCCCACTGCCGGTCCCCCCTTACTTTCTTTTTCCTGCGTCCCGCAACCCCCTCCTTATATTCATAATTATAAAATATTAACTTTCCTATTTTTTACAGGCACTCTAATAATTTAAACATCCGCTAGTTTTTTTTGTTTTTAATAAAATGCATCCGTGTTCTGTAAAAAAATTGCGGGAAGCCGAATTTTGGATTTCAAAAACACCCTACAGTGCGGCCGCAAGGCGGCCAAGTATATAATTACAAGGCACTGTAGCGTGTAGCGGGCTAGCCCGCGGTTTTGAAAGACGAAATTCGGCTGGTAGCAATTTTTTTACAGAACACAACCTGAATAGATATGGACAAAAAAAAAGGCACGGATAGACCGTGCCATGCCCATTAGGCAATCAGGGACATGGGTGGGAGGGGAAATGTC
>CAMKDH010000193.1 GCA_946411215.1 uncultured Treponema sp.
TTACTGATAACACGGAACAGAATAAAGCCAAGAAGAACAACAACAACAGCAATAAGAATGAGAACAATCATTCTCTGTCGCTGGATCTTTGCAAAGTATGCTGCATCTTCGTCTGCGTGTTCCTTGTCGCGGTCGTATGCCATGTTAGTAACAACTACAGTGTCTCCGCGATTTCGGTCATAACCAATTGCACCCTGAATAGAACGTTCAGCATCTGCAATTTCATTTTGTGTAAGTGCAGTATATTCGCGTTTAAGAGAACCGTCTTCTTCGTTTACGATTGGTTTTCCGTTTTTATCTTTTAGCAGCTTCCATTTACCGTCAAGGTTTACAGAAACTGCAATCTTATCGATTTTTGGAGCAGAGATTTCATTTGTCTGCTTTGTATTAAGAGCGTGATTTATTGTTTTTCCTGTTTCAGTTGATTTTCCGATTACGTTTGACATATCAGAATATACAGGAGGAGTTTGTCCCTCTACTCCAGCAGGACCTTCCGGATTATAACCAGTTCCCTGCCATACTTTTTCGATAGTCTGTTCACTTACAGGAAGTGTGTCTCGTAATTCAGAATCATCATATGGTGTATCAGGGTTATCCTGTTTAATAACGATAGGACTATATTCTGTAGAAGAGCTTGTTCTTTGAGAAGTATCCATCTCAATAGTAACAACCATATCACGACAACGATCCTGACCATAAGTATTCTGGAAAAGATTTAAGATTTTTGCACGAATCTCTGTAGCATATTTGAGCTTAAACTTTTCTGTTTTTTCTGTAATAGAAAGTCTGTCGTATTCAGCCATACCTTCAAAATCATTAATCTGATTTCCCTCGGTATCGGTGATGATAAGATATTCTTCCTTGAGACCTTCTACAGCAGATAAAATGAGACGCTGAATACCTTGAATTCGTTTTTTATTTGTAAGCAGGTCACTCGTAGGGGTCGTTTTAAGAATGACACTTGCAGATACAGGTGCCTGATCAGCAGCAAAAAGCTGTTTTTCCGGCAAAACGATATTTACATCAGCCATCTGAACATCGCTGATAGCTTCTATGTGAGCTTTAAGTTGTTTCTGGATTGTATTTTTAAGCTTAACGTTCTGATCCGAATCTGTTGTAGACCAGCTTCTGTCATAAAAACCAGCCCATGGATCAATTGAAGAAGGAACAAGATTTTCGCTGATAAGAATTTCGCGCATTCTACGTGCAGTTTCTTCATCGGCAACAGAAATGTAACCGTTTGAGTCGGCTGAGGCAGAAACATTTTCCTGGGAAATTCTATCCAAGATTTTGGTTAGCGAAGTATTTTCTGTAACAGGGGCATTAAAAAGTCGTACAGTTGTAGGTTTAGAAGAAACCCGCGCAGCAAGAATGATTGCTACAATAACTACAACTACAATGCCTATTAATATGACTTTTTGTATTGGCTTCCACTTGGACCACAAGTCCTTAAGCTTGCCAAACACTTTTTTAAGCCATTCGTTCATCAGACCCCTCCCTTGAACGAATCAACGCAAAAATGCAAATTTATAGTAAATTTAATTTATTATAACATAAGGGGGGAAATTTGACAAGAAAAAAGTTTAGAAAATCATATTACTGCAGATGCAGTTATCTTGTAGTTGTAATTTCGTTCCAGTCTGTTACAAGGCGGTCAATTACAGTTTGAGCAAGATTTAAACTCATGCGTGCTTTTTGCATTGCAATTGTAACATCGTGTACATCTACGCTGTCTGGGTCTGTAATGAGCTGTTCCTGAAGCTTTGAAACATCATTCTGCTGTGTATTTACAGTATTCAAGCCCTGCAAAAGATAATCTTTAAAGGATGTATTTACGTTAGAAGGATTTACAGCTTGAGATGTTGAAACAACATTTCCAGTTCCGTAATGCTGTGCGTTAGTGCGCACCATCTGTAATGTTCCAAATTCTGGTATTTTCATTTTAGCCCCTCTTAAGTTTCATTATGTATCACTAATGCAAATTTGTCAAATATACAGGTAAGTAAACCTAAAAATTGCTCCCGCAATTTTTTTAACGGTTTGCTATTTAACACCGCCCGCCAGCGGGCTTACACATTATTTTGCAATCTGCAAGGCTGCAGTGAACATATCTTTTGCACCATCAATTACAGTGGCATTTGTTTCGTAGGCACGTGAAGCACTAATAAGATCTACCATTTCATTTACGATGTTTACATTAGGATATTCTACATAACCAGCGTTTGGACCAGATTTTATAGCATCAGGGTGAGTTGGATCATATACAAGACGTCCCTGAGTAGTATCTTTTACAATTTCTGCTACTTTAACACCCTTTCCAGGACCATTATCAAGAGCAGCTGGAACAAAAGGTGAATTCCAGGTTGGATTTGAATCTTCAACAGGACGGAAAACTACAGTTGATTTTCTAAAAACTCCGCCATCCTGTGTACGTGTTGTGCTTGCGTTTGCAATGTTATCAGAAATTACATCGCTTCTAAGTCTTTCTGCTGCCATTCCGGTAGCGGCAATATTAATACTTGTGAACATTCCCATAATTAAATCCTCCTACACTACTTCTTCATAGCAACATTTACCTGTTCAAATTCAAAGCTTGTGAGCTGTGTGAGAAGGCGGTACTGCATCTGAATCTGAAGAATATTGTTGGCTTCTGTTTCGGCATCTACGTTGTTTCCGTTTGCCTTAGCCTGTGTGGTGTAGTCTACAACACGACGTGGTTCTACCTGATGATAATCATAAGGTGTATTAATCTGAATGTGGCGGTCATCTGTTGTAGTGAGTTTAAAGGAATTCTTTGCGATTTCTTCTGAATCAATAGCGCGTTTGAGCTCTGATTCAAAATTAACAACTGAGCGTTTGAAATTAGGAACTTCACTGTTAGCAAGATTGTTTGCAGAAACCTGATATCTTAGTGAAGTTACGTCCATTTCACGCTGCAACAAGTCGATTGAGCGTGTAAAACTGTTCATTCCTGTTCCTCCTGAAAATTTGTTTACATCTAGTTGATTGTCGGAAAATTGAAATAAAAGTTTAGAAAAAAAAAATCTATCTTATAGAAAAAAAAGCTCCCGCCGGCTTTGTGATTCCAAAACCGCGGGCTCGCCCGCTACACGCTGAAGTGCCTTGTAATTATAAACGTTGCCGCTCGCGCGGCAGCACTTCAGAGTGTTTTTGTAATCCCAAAGCCGGCTACGCTTTTTTTTTAGCTAGATCTTTTTTCTACACTAGTTTTCATATTTTTGACAATCAACTGGATGTAATGGTGGGCGGGGTTATTGAGGGGAAGCTTCTTTATTTGGGGAGAGATTTATATTATTATGGAGACATGGATTATAGTTATGTCTTACATTCGGCAATGCCTCTGGTGGAGAAATTTCAGGCGTTTGGATTTGAGAAAACGGGGGATGAATATGTTTGCGCAAAATCTATTGAAGTGGATGGGTCGGGATTTGATGTAATTATAACTTGCAGGCCGGCCACTTCCCTAACCGCACAGGTTTTTGATAAGGGGACAGGGGACAGATATTCTCTTTTTGATATGCCAAGTGCACGTGGGGCATTCATTGGAAAAATACGGGAACAGGTTCAGAAGATTATTGACGAGTTTCGCGCGACCTGTTTTATCGAGCAGGATTTACATGAAAAATACATTTCATATTTAGCATCACATTATGGAGTGCAGCCAGATTTTCCGTGGGACGACTCACCAGATGCCTGTGTCTTCCGTTGCCCTAATCAAAAATGGTTTGCACTTATGATGAAAATCAAATATAAACAACTGGGCGTTGGCTCCAGCGATGAAGATGTTTGGGTAGTAAACATGAAACACGATACAGACAATATTCCTTCAGTTGTAGACAAGCACTCCGTCTTCCCCGCCTGGCACATGAACAAAAAACATTGGATTACAGTTCTGCTCACTGCCGTTACAGATTTTGAAAAGTTATGCGAACTCACTCAAAGAAGTTTTGAGATGGTGAGCGGGAAGAAATAATTACAGAATGTAACGGCTCAAATCCTGATTCTGACTAATATCCGTAAGCTTAGAATCAACATAGGCTGCATCAATTTTGATTGTTTCGCCTTTGTGTTCATCTGCTTCGAAGTTGATATCGGCAAGGACTTTTTCCATGATAGTGTGCAAACGGCGTGCCCCAATGTTTTCTGCGCTGGCGTTTACTTCTTCGGCTACGACGCTCATGCGGTCAAGTGCATCTTCGGTAATATCGAGCTTAACGCCTTCTGTTTCCAGGAGCGAAGTGTACTGCATGATGAGGCTGTTTTTTGGTTCCTTGAGGATGCGCTTGAAGTCTT
>CAMKDH010000194.1 GCA_946411215.1 uncultured Treponema sp.
ATTTTGCAACCCACCAGATAGATTCCATGTATTCTGGATTCATTGTCTTGTAGTCATTATCAAAATCTACCCAGCGTCCCATACGTGTAATTGTCTGGCGCCATTCTTTTGTATAACGCAAAACTGAAGCACGACAAGCTTCGTTAAACTTATCGATTCCCATTTCTTCAATTTCGTGTTTTGAGTTTATATTAAGTTCTTTTTCAATAAGGTTTTCAATTGGAAGACCATGACAGTCCCAACCAAAACGGCGTTCAACACGTTTACCCTTCATTGTCTGGTAGCGTGGAATAATATCTTTAATTGTTGATGGAATAAAATGTCCAAAGTGTGGGAGACCTGTAGCAAACGGAGGACCATCATAAAAAACAAAGTCCTCTGCCCCTTCTCTCTGGCTTACTGATTTTTTGAAAATATCATTATCCTGCCAGAATTTTAATACTTCTTCTTCCTTTTTCGGAAAATCAACTTTTGGATCAACCGGTTTAAAACTCATAAAATATAATCCTTTATTAAAAAAAATGTTGCAAATATATTATCATAAATTGAAGGTTTAATCCATATAATAAGGATTTTTAGTATTTGAGATTTTTAAAATCTTCGATGAGAGTTACTTTATTTGGAGCGGGAATTGAGCCTTCTGCTTCTGGAACGCTTACTGCTCTGAATGCCTGCCATGCGTCTTTTAAAGGAATGATTGCTGCTTCTTCACCCGCTTTTACCCACTGACTGTAACCTGTACGCAAAGCAAGATCGAAGGTATCGGTACATAAAGTAATTTCAAAAGGAATCCAGGCTTTGTTATCATATTCCACGTAATTACCACCCGGGATTTTTTGATCTGCATCAAATAACGTAACTCCAGAATCGAATGCAATGAAGATATGACCAGGAACTGTAATAAAGGCAGTTTCAATTCCAATAGCTTCTAATAGTGAACAGTTCATAATTGAAAGGTCATCACAGTCGCCGCCATGATAGCTTAAAGTTTGATATGGGAACTGCAAAAAGTCTATAGAAAGTCCGCCTGTGTTATCTGAATAAGCAGAAGTCGGGTCAATTACATAATTAATACCGTATGCTTTTAATGCACAGAACAAGGCACCCGCATATTGAATATTTACAGGAATATCATCACGCAAAGAACCTTTTACAATTGATTTAACCTGGCGTGCAAACTTAAGTGCACTTGCATCGCGAGGAGAAACAAAAGCAGCAGCCTGTCTGTCATCGGCCCAGGTCATTGAGTTTCGGCTTAAAGTTGTAAATGACATGTTGTAAGTAAATTCTTTTGTTTTGCTTAAAAGCTTATATTCAACATAAATTGTTCCGTCTGTAATTGAATCGGAAAGCTGGCCCAAAATACTTTCGTTTAAAAGCGCTGTAATATCAACATCAACAGTCTGACCCTGTTTAATTTTTTCAAAAGAACCTATCAAAGTTCGTGTAAGCATATACTGATTATAAAAGTAAACTTTTACATCATTAATTGCGGCTTCTTCGTTATTTTGAATTGAAATTGTTCCAAAAGGATTATCACTATAATGAGCATAAAAAACAGGGAACAATGGCTGTAAATCGGCATTTGTAATTTCAATATTTGCAGAGTATCTTGTACCTTTTGTAAAATTGTATGAAATACCAAGACCTGCATGGATTGTGTGTGAAAAAAATCGCTGTGCAAGGGAAAGACCTTTATATCCCGCAAAAAGTGAAATATCCATTTCGGGCATTATATGAATATTTGCAGATAGTCTTCCACCGTAAAAATATCCGTTTTGTTGAGGTAAGCCTTCTGTTGTGTTTTCGGTTATTGTCCAAAGTCCGCCAAAACCTTCAGGCATTAGATAAAATCTGTCTGTAATTCGCATGCTGTATGCTAAAGACAGATTATAATCAAGCAACTGTTCACTTTTTATGCCATCTTCAAAAAGATTATTAAATGAACCTTGCAGAGAAAGCAGGATTTTATCGTTGGCACGGAATGTAACAGGAGCAAAATCAAGACTTAAAATACCGCCTGCAGAAGCATCAGAAACTCCCTGAATATATGAATACGCGGGCAATAATCTAACCTGGAATTCTGCAGCAAAAAGAGAAAAGCCTATAAAAATGTAAAAAATTAATTTTGAAACTAATTTCTTCATTTTGCCGCCTAGTTTCCAAGCTTAGTTGCAAGGCTTTCAAGACCTTTTAATGCAACCTTGTTTTCAGGATCCATTTCAAGAACCTTATGATACTGGGCCATTGCCGCTTCGTAGTTTTGTTCTATTACATAAATATTTGCAATATTATTATAAGCCGAAACAGAGTTTGATCTTGCAAAAGCATTTTTAGCTTCTGAATAACGCATTGCACGTACAAGAGCAACTCCAAGCTTATTAGGATCTCCTGTCTTTTCAACCCTAGTTACAATTGGATTAAGATCTGTAATGATATAGTTCTTTACAGCAATTTCAAGCTGTCTTGAAACTAATGCACTTGATGGTTTTGGAATATTTTTTGCAGAAACATTAAATGCTACAGGCTTATAAACAGTCCACGCATCTTCTACAGAAATAAATTCATAATAGCCTTCTTCATCTTCAAGAGCTCTTGTAACGGCAGCAGCACCCTCTAAACGGCTTGTTGTAAATCCCTTTTCAAAATTAGCCATAGAAAGTGCAAGGTAAACTTTATCGGCATCATAATCTACATAAACAGAAGCTTCGTTTGCAAAATGATTTCCTACGGAGCCTGCTTTCATTGCAAGGTCAACAAAGACAATAAAGTCGTTATCTACAGCCATATATGAACAGCTAATACCCTGCGACTCCAGCAAAGACATAAGAAGAATACCAAGGTCATCAAAGTCTCCGCCAAGGCATTCCATTGTCTGTAAAGGATAGAGAATTGAATCTACTTCGTCGGAATTATGATATTCTACAAAGGGAGTAAGTGTGTCTTCTGAATAATTGATTGCGGCACAACGAAGTGCAACAAACATTGCAGCAGCAAACTGAAAGTTTCTGTTCATACCAGTTGCGAGCTGATTTCTGGCAACTCCCGCAATTGATTTTGCAAAGTTCTGAATTTCTGGAGTTTCTGAAGAAATGAATGTACTTAAAGCAGCAGGATCAGACCACATAAAGGCGTTTCTGTTACGAACCTTAAGCGAAACGCTGTGTTCTATATGACGTTTTTGTCCTAAAAGTTCATATTCTATAATAATAGAACCCGGAATAAGTCCGTCTTCTGTAAAAGTCATTATTGCATCAGAAAAGTCAATGTATAATGGAATCTGTTCTTTCTTATAACGGTTTAATTTTTTTATGAAAGTACATTCTATTATGCTGTTTGTATATTTTTCACCGTCAAAATAAACATGAACGTTTCTGATTTCTGCTGATTCGTGATTTGTTAGTGTGATTATTCCGCATTCATTGTCACGATAGATTCGGCTGAAAGAAGGATTTATATCATCATATTGATCCAATGTAACAGTAACGGCTTTTGATTGTCTTTTTGAGCCGGTTGATTTGTTCATTTTTATACCGACTCCTGCATATATACCGTTATTGAAATTTGAAAAATCTGTTTTTACGTAAGCAAGATATCCGCCGTTTACAGTAAGTATGAATTGTGGAGAAAATCTAAAACCAAGTTCTGCAAAACCACGGTAATAAAGACCAAAAGGATTATATGTATTATAAACACCGCCGTCTTCGCGGATATTGATTACACCGGAATTAGCACCAAAGCTTCCGCCAATTCCTGTATATAACCTTGAAAGCGGATAAAAATATAAGCCCAGGTCTACACCGCCGCCAAAAAGCTGCATAGGTTTAACAAAGCCGTTTGGTTTGAAAATTGAATAATTTGCTTCAAGACCTAGTGTCATAAAACCAAAAAGATTTAAATCAGATTGGAATATTCCGGTAAATCCATAAGGTATATCTTCTTGTAGAGGAATGTTTACTGCAGGTGTTAAAGTAAAGGTAAAATCGGTAGAATATAATTTATTTGCAGCACTAAAGGAACATAATACTACCAGAGATAATATAAAAGTTCTTATAGCTCTCTTCATAATCAATAAATTATATCATAGGATATATGAAAATTAAAGTATTTTTGAAAAAAACACTTGAAACAATATTGTGATTCTGATATAGTACAAAAATCAACATTAATTGATACGGGCCATTAGCTCAGCTGGTAGAGCAACAGACTCTTAATCTGTGGGTCGCAAGTTCGATCCTTGCATGGCTCAATACCTTTAAGTTTAGCGAGAGTGGTGAAATTGGCATACACGCTAGACTTAGGATCTA
>CAMKDH010000195.1 GCA_946411215.1 uncultured Treponema sp.
AGAGCACCACCCTGCGGAGGTGGGGGTCGCACGTTCGAATCGTGTCAGTCTCAAAGTTAGCTCGTTCGTAAAGGAACGAGCTTTTTTTATGTTTGCGACCGTCGCGGCGAATCGTGGCTCTAGTAGGCATATTACCAAAGAATTCTTAAAAATTTCTAACTTTTTTTCACAAATTCACACTTTTTCCTCAAAATTTTTGTAACAACTCCACTTTTATTTCTAATATATATATGTATAAAAAAAATCTTCCGAATCCTTCTCAAGGTTTCCATTATTTTTTTAAGGACAGAATGCTTTTGCGCTGAGCGGTATGCTCTGTTCTGTTCAAAAAAGAATGGAGGTCATATATGGCACTATTTAATAGAAAATATAAAGATTCTGTATTTACAGATTTATTCGGAAGCGATAGGGACGGTAAGAAAAATTTTCTGGAATTGTACAATGCACTCTCGGGAAGTGACTACAAGCTTGGAGAAGTATCTCTTGAACGTAAAATAATTGAACAGTCTCTATACAAGACATTCAATAATGATGTAAGTTGGGAAATTAACGGCAGGCTTATTGTTTTGGTAGAACATCAGTCTACTGTGAATGAGAACATGCCGTTGCGATGTCTAGAATACGTAACACGTATTTATGAAGGAATCGTTCCAATAAAACAGCGTTATGCAGAAAAGGTCTACAAAATTCCAAATCCGGATTTCTACGTTGTATATGTCGGAAAAAAGGAACAGCCGTTGGAACAGGATTTAAGGCTTTCAGATGCCTTTTATACAAAAGACAGCAGTAAACTCGAACTTGTAGTAAAAGTTAAAAACTGCACCGATCCAAAATTATTGCCGATTGTAAAAAACTGTGATATCCTAAAGCAGTACTGCCAGTTCATCGAAATCGTTGAACAGAATTACAGCAGAGTTTTTCCAAGAAGATCCTTTAAACATGCAATAGAACTGGCAATGGAGCGGGGAATTCTATCAGACTATCTGGATAGAAAATCCCGGGAGGTCATAAACATGTTATGCGCAAAATATGATTACAAGATGGACATAGCCGTGAAGCAGGACGAAGCATTCAAAGAAGGCCAAATGCAACAAGCCATCGAAGATGCTATAGCATTTCTCAAAGAAAAAGTTTCTCCCGAAAAAGTTGCCAAATGTGTAAAGCTCCCTCTCGAAAAAGTCCTCGAGCTCCAATCCCAACTATCAAATACAAATTCTTAAAGAAAACAAACTGCCTCTACTTCCTCTCAATATCCTCAAAGCTCAAATCCATAGTGTGCGCACCCCCGGCAAACTCAACCTGAATCTTTGCGCGCTGCTTGCGTCTGTCTACTTTGATGATGCTGCCTTCTATGCCCTTGAGCGGCCCTTCAATAACAACAATGCGGTCATCCTGATCAAAGCGAACAAGGCTAGAGCCAATGCGCGGACCCAGCCCCAGAAAATGTTGGATAATTGCAAGATCATTCCCCGACAGTGCAGTTATTTCTGTATTGCTTTTTAAAAAGTGGTAAAAGTCCGGCAGGGTCTTAAGTGCCTGCACAGTCTGCGCGTCTACTGTCCCCGTCGTCTGCATTATGATATAAGAAGGAAAGACCGGCTGCAGCTCTTTCAAAGTTTTTCCCTGCCGCCTTATATAAAGCTCGCGCGTAAGATAAATAAAATTGTGGGCCCCTGCCAGCTCCGGAGCCTTTTTCTGCAGCCCGTCAATAAAAGCCTGCTCCCGTCCTGTGGCAACCTGAATTATGTAGTAGTTCATTTTTTCTTCCTGTAATCCTGTAGCTCAAAGCTATGGAAAATTTCAAAATCTTTAGGATTCGCCGTGATTATAGATGTGATATTGTTTGAAAGATAGCAGGATGCCATCTGGGTGTCGTTTACACGGTTGCGGCCCAGCTTGTACATATTCATCCAGGCAAGAGTCCGTTTAAAAGAAGTGTCATCGGGGTAGAGGACTTTTACACGGTCTAGGTCGCACCAAAAATCAATAACATCAATCGCTTCGGCAATGGAAAAAGCATTTTCAAACCTTTTGGAATCAGTAATCACATTCAAAAACTCATTAAAACAGTTAAAGTATATGGCAAGCTGAACAGAATCATCATTAACAATCTTCGAAAATAAAGCGCGCGCATTTTTGTTCCGGGGAGAGTCCTGCCAGTATAAATCTATGAGAAAACAGGTATCAAGCCCAATCATAGTTTAACCCTCCCGCTTATAAAATCATCCTTCCATGAATCATCTTCAAGAAAATCAGAGGCGCCGTCTCGTAGAGAAACCGTTCTTGAAAAATCAATATCCCTCAGGCTCTTCTTTGTCTTAAAATGTTCATCCGCATAGTCCTGCATAGCATTGCGAATAAGCTCCGAAGCCTTACGCCCCTGTTTCTGCGCCTGAATCTGATAATCTTCATACAACTGCGCCCCCACATAAAGAGTCACAGGCTTTAAATTATATTGATAACTCATACGGGTATTATATGTATAAAATATATGTATGTCAATGTTTTGTTGGGCGGTCCCCTGGCAGCCTCTTCGAGTCTGCCAGGGTCGGCTGTTCCGCGCTTCGCTATCGCTCATCCTCCTCGAGTCCGGCGCAAAAGCCCCGTCCTCTGCGGTGGACTAAAGGCGCTCCATAGCCTACCGCATTTCTGGGTGTATTATCCCCGTATAACTTTTTTTTCACAAATTTTTCATTTTTTTTCCAAAATTTTGTAAATTTTCGCAAATTTTTTCTATATTAAATATGTATAAAAATCCATCTTCTGAATCTTGCAGATGGTCTCCATTAATTTTTTAGGAACAGAATAATTTTACAGGGTGGTGTGTCCTGGTCTGTTCAAAAAAGTGGAGGCCTTATATGGCAAAGAAAACAGAAATTTTTGATAAAGATTATTCGGTATGGGTGCAGGAACTTAAAGAAAGGTATCTGAGACAACGTCTTAAGGCTCATTCAGCTGTTATGAATTATTGCCTTGAGTTTTATTGGTCTGTTGGAAAAGATATTGTTTCAAAGCAAAGTGAAAATAAATATGGAAGCGGATTTTATAAAAGGCTTAGCTTAGATTTACAAAATGAATTACCTGGTGTTAAAGGTTTGTCTCCAACAAATCTAAAATACATGAAGTATTTTTATGAGCTATACTCTGATATATCAAATCGTCAACAGGTTGTTGACGATTTTAAAGAGAAGACTTTGTTCTCTGTTCCTTGGGGACATCATGTAATAATAATTGATAAATGTAAAAATAATGCTGCTAAGGCGCGTTTCTTTATAAACAAAACTTTAGAACATAACTGGAGCAGACCCGTTCTTTTAAATTTCCTAGATACAGATTTATATGAAAGACAAGGCAAATCCATAACGAACTTTACAAATACATTACCTGCTGTTCAGGGAGAACTTGCGCAACAGATTACAAAAGATCCTTACACTTTTGATTTTCTAAAACTGCGGGAAAAATACGACGAAAGGGATTTAAAAGAAGCGTTAATTACAAATATTGAAAAATTCCTGCTTGAACTTGGCCGCGGTTTTGCTTATATGGGTAGAGAATTCCGTCTGGAAATTGGAAAAGAAGAAAAGTTTATGGATATGCTCTTCTATAATACGAATCTTCACTGTTATGTTGTTGTAGAAGTAAAAATTTCAAAATTCAAAGCAGGAGATTTAGGACAACTAGGCTTATATGTTTCTGCCGTAAATCATATTCTTAAAAAAGATGTTGATAACCCGACTATTGGACTTCTAATTTGTAAAAGCAAAGACAATATTGTTGCCCAGTATTCTTTGGAAAGTTCTGCTCTACCAATTGGAATCTCTGAATATGAGCTTTCAAAACTTTATCCGTCTGATTTTAAGAGCAGCATGCCTACGATTGAAGAAATTGAGGAATTTCTGAATTAAAAAAATCACTTTTTTTTAAAGTTTTTTTCCAAATTTTTGTAAATTTTCGCAAATTTTTTCTATACTATATATGTATAAAAATCCATCTTCTGAATCTTACAGATGGTCTCCATTAATTTTTTAGGAACAGAGTAATTTTACAGGGTGGTGTGCCCTGGTCTGTTCAAAAAAATTATGGAGTTATACAATGAATAAAAAAAAATCAATCAATCGATCAGTACTACACCGACATTTCTTCAACCATCGACAAAAGTAAGCATTCTGTACAGCGGGCTGTGAATGATGCAATGGTCATGCTTTACTGGACAATCGGTAAATATCTTGTGTGCAATGTTCTTGATAATAACAAGGCTGAATATGGTCATAAAGTTGTGGAAGA
>CAMKDH010000196.1 GCA_946411215.1 uncultured Treponema sp.
TTGCTAAGAAAAGCTTTCTGCAAAAATCTGCCTACCGTCTGGACCACTGGATGGGCATTTTGAATACGCTTATCCGCCTTGTGATTTATGTTGAGATTTACCGGGCCTTGTATGGTGGCCGCCAAGCTGTGGATGGAATTACAATGAGCATGGTAACAACCAACTTTATTTTATCCCTTGGGCTTGAATCTTTTTTTGTTGTGAATGATTATTATCTTTCCTACAAAATAAATGACGGAAGCATTGCAACCGAAATGCTTTTGCCGGTGAGCTTTCACGGAAGAATGCTGGCAGACAATCTGGGCATTGCAGCCTTCAAACTGATTTTTCATTTTGTGCCGGCCATGCTTGTTGCAGTTCTTTTTATCGGGATTGCGGCTCCTGCCAGCGCAGGCTCCTTCGGCCTCTTTGTGCTCAGTGCTCTTTTCGGCTACGGAGTTTTGTGGAGCCTTAGTTTTATGTTCCAGATGTTTTCCTTCTGGCTTATAAATGTCTGGGCAATCATGACAATCAAAAATGTTTTTGTAAATGTTTTGTCCGGTTCCATGATTCCTCTCTGGTTTATGCCGGAAGCAGTCAGAAAGATAATTGCCTTTACGCCTTTTGAAGGAATCTATTTTACGCCGGTTCAGATTTATCTTGGAAGTATAAGCGGCGGCGAGGTTGTGGCAGGTTTTGTTAAGCAGTTTATCTGGATTATCTGCCTTATGACCTGCGGATTCATCTTATGGAAAAAAGGCACAAAGAAGCTTGTGGTTCAGGGAGGTTAATTATGAAATCTGATTTGTTTAGTCTTTCGGCAGTATACACCAGGATGATTTTCCGTTCCTGGTTTCAGTATAAGGTAGATGCAATTTTGCGTTCTTTCGCGGTTTTTGCGCGCGAGTCAACGGCAATCATCGTAATCTTTTTTACCCTTTTGAAGTTTGATACTTTGAACGGCTGGAATATTTATGAGGTGCTTTTCCTGTCCAGCCTCGTTTATGTGACTTACGGTATTCTGATTATCTTTTTTACCGGCCTTCGTGATTTTGGAAACACGGTGCGCAGCGGCGGCTTTGACAGATATATCTTAAGGCCACGTGGACTTTTGTATCAGTTGATTTTTGCAAATGCAGACTGGTTTGCGGCAGTTGGTCAGGGCGGACTTGGAATTGTTTTATTCATTATTTCGGCATCCAAGGTTGGAGTAGTGTGGACTCCTCTTAGAGTTGTCTATTACATTCTGACAATCACGGGCGGCGTTTTGATACAGGGCGCCATCTTTTTATTTCTTGCAACACTGAATATTTATCTTTTAGAAACAAATGCCCTCAAGGAAGTTTTCTACTGGAATACACGAAGGTTCGCCTGCTACCCCATAAGTATTTTTCATAAGGCAATTCAGTTTCTGATGACCTTTGTAGTGCCTTTTGCTTTTGTAAATTATTTTCCGGCTCAATACCTGCTGAGAAAAGAGGACATGGCCAGCTACCCTGCGTTCTTTATGTACATCACTCCTGTGGTAGGGCTGGTCATGTATCTTCTTGCTTATGCCTTCTGGAGATACAGCATTAAGTATTACAAGAGCTCGGGAAATTAAAAATCACATGCCTGCGAAACTTAAATAAAGTTTGTCCAGGCGTGTTCTTCTTTTTCTGGAAGCCCAAACTTTTCTTTTCCAAGGGCAATTGATTTGATGAGAAAACTCATATTGCGGGCAAGCACTCGCAGAGTCTGCATACCCTCCGCATCCTGGGCTGCTTCTTCAGGGGCACCGCCGTGAATGTTATTCCAGTACTGGCTTGAAGCAATCGGCATTCCGCTGATTGTAAAGAATTTATTCAGAACATCAAAGGAAGCAGTAGTACCACCGCGGCGGGCACATACAAATCCGGCTCCAACCTTCATTGTCTTATCAAAATGACTGCTGTAAAAAAGTCTCTGCAAGAAAGCCTGAACAGTTGCATTAGGGGCAGAGTAGTAAACCGGGCTTCCCACAACAAGACCGTCTGCCTTTTCAAACTTAGCGGCAAATTCATTTACTGCGTCATCAAAAACGCAGCGTCCAATTTCACTACAGCGGCCGCAGGCAATACAACCGCGGATATCTTTGTTCCCGATTTTAAAAATCTCAGTTTCAATTCCCTGCTCTTCGAAAATCTTCTGCATCTCATGCAGACCAAGCAGTGTGTTACTGTTTGCACGTGGACTTCCGTTTACTAAAAGAACCTTCATGTTTACCTCGCTGGCTTTATAAAATTTCTGTTTTAATAATAAGGCCAGAAACAAGATAAATCAATGAAGGAATCTCCTATTAAATAGTATGAAAAAATTTGTTATAACTTCACTACGCCTCTGGCAGAGTATCCGCAAACATCAAAAGGTTTGCAGTTACCTTTTCCTGCTTTGTGAGTGGGCGGAAAGTTCCGTTTTCATATAGCTCATACAAAACCATCAGCGCAACACGGTTTCCAATAAACTGATCCATAAAATCAACAATTACAAAATCCTGCAGCTGTGGCGGATACTGCTTTACTAAAACCATTGCCTGCTCCAGTGCATATTTTGCAAACTCCGAAAGAAGCTTTTCATCAGGTTTTGGAATTTTATCAAACAGGTCGGCAGCCGCTCCCTTTACAACCATGATATTGATTTTGCCATCTTTGGTTATAAAATCTCGTTCACGAAGGCGTTTAAACTTTTCTGCATTAGTTTTATCATCTTTGATTGCCTTGGTGATTACTTCATAAACAGCTTCGTAATCGGAATTAAGATTGTTCTGCCATTTTCCAGTTCTGCTGTCGAGTTTTGAATCAACAGACCAGGAATAAAGGCATGGATACTTTTCAGAACCACGAGTCATAGCACCACAGACTCCACTATATTTTTCCTTACCAGGAAGCTCCTTATAATTCGGATCCATGATTTTAGATTTGATATGAACCGTAGCAAAAAAGTCTCCGCCATCCAGAGTTTTGATTCTACATTTAGAAAGATCCTTGTCGCAGGGTAGCGTGCACTTTGTTGTAATAGCATAGAAAATGCAGACTGCTTCAAAAAGCTGGCGATTACCTCCAGGAATATAAAGTTCTTTTACATCAGCAATTGCGGCTCGAATCTTTGGAACATAATTTTCTACAAGAAGCTTTGCTGCCTTTTCCTGCATCTTAAAAACATTGTCCTCTGCTTCGAGCGAAATCTGCTCTGGCGAAAATCGTACGTAAGTTGTATAACGCTTGCCCTTTGTTTCCACTAGAAAACCGTTTGCAAGCAGAATCTCAATTTTATCTTCCAGAAAGACCGGAGTCATTCCCAAATCTTCGGCTATTTCTGCAAGGGTTTTCGGACTATCGTAAACACTATAAACAATATTCAGATTGATTTTGTCTTTAAGATAATATTCAGGTCCACCGTTACTTCCAGGTCTTCCCCAGTGACTGAAATCCAACGCCTTTACCGGCGACAATCCAAGACTTCCAATTTTTCTTTCCATATTAAATCCTTCCTTTAGATCATTACGAGCTTTGTTTAAGTGCCACTTTACGGTACCTTCAGGCAGCCCTTGTTCCTTTGCAATCTGAGCAATGGACTTGCCTTCGTAATAAAAGGAATAGACAATTTCGCGACGGCTGGCAGACAAAAATCCAATCTCCTTACGGAGCTTTTTGATTTCCTCTTCAGTTTCTCCAAAGTCATGCTGATCAAAATAAGTAAGTGACATTCCATCAAGCGATACGCCTTTCTGCAGTTTTTTCTGATTTACATACTTTGCGTAAACATGCTGGCAGATTCTCCAGACATAGCCTTCAGGATTTACAATATCCTCCGCGTGCAGCATAGAAAGATAAAGTTCCTTCAGCATCTCGCCCGACAGTTCTTCTGCTTCATCATATGAAAATGATTTTTTAACAGCAAAACCATACACCTTAGACGAGAACTTTACGATTAACTTGTCAGCCTTTTCTTTTTCCATCGTTATTCCATTTTACTACAAACCGGTTTGCTTATATAGTGCGGGTTTTTGTGGAAAGGTTGGAAAATTGTTGGACTTTTTCTAACTTTTTTGAAAATGCGCTGTGATTATCGTGTAACTATAGGCATTTACGGTAATCACACAACCATCAATTTTGACATACCAGTTTTTTCCCTGGCGGGAGATGTTTGCTGTGGGGGCAAGAATCTTCTGACGACAGAATGCAACCACATCTTTTACATCATCGCCAAGTGAGAGATTACGGCGGATACGATCCACACCCATTGGTGTCGTGTGTAGTTTTTCGATATTTTCTATCAAATCATT
>CAMKDH010000197.1 GCA_946411215.1 uncultured Treponema sp.
GGAAGCTTTCCTTTTTTGCGGATTAAAACAAGAGGGATTCCAAGACGTTCTGCAAATGGAGCAGCAAAAATAAAACCACGGCTTTCTACAGCAGCAACAGCGTCTACTTTTGAATCCTTAAATTTTTCTACCATCTGGTCTATGCAGAATTTGAGAGCTTCAGGGTTTACAAGAACACCTGTAATATCATAAAAAAGAATTCCTGGTTTTGGAAAATCGGGAACACGGCGTACAGCCTTATCGAGCATCTCAAGATTCATCATAGAAAATACCTTCAGAAAAAAAGATTATGTGAGATATTTTAATACTATGCGGGTTTTACATCAAGTATGTTTTGCCATGAATGAAATTGAGAAGATGACCATTAGTATTATGTACACCACAGCACCAAGAACAAGGGCTCCTGCTCCAGAAGCAATACATAGAATTGTGTAGTTCATAAGCTTAAACAGAATAAATGCAAACTTATAGAAGAATGCACTTATAACAATCAGGAACGGGAAGCTGAAAACCCAGACAAAACGGAACATCTGGTTACCGCCAACGCGATTGTTCCAGGCAAAGCTTGCAAGAAGAATAAAAATCAAAAGGAAGTACAGCGGGAACAAAAGTCTGTTGAGCATAGTCTGCAGATACTGTTCGCGTGCAAATCCAAAATCATCAGCATGCTTTACAAATTTAAACAGGAAGAACAAAGAAGTATTTTCCGGATTACTTGGAGACTCTTCGAGCAAAAGGAATTCAGAATATTTCATTGGGAAAATCAAATATTCCGGAGTTGTGGCTGTTGTTCCATCTGGATAAGAATAAGTTGGTCCAAACTGAATATCAGGATCATCACGACCTACAGCCTTGAGCAATATATATGGAACAAAATCAGTTTTTTCTTCAATCTGAAGCATTTCCTTTGTAGCAGCAGTAAGATTTTTAACACTTACAGGCATCATTTTTGCATAAGGAACAGTAAGCTTTCTTGTAACCCGTCCGTAGCTGCTAAGACTTACAATTGTCAAATCGCGCAGATACTGAATAGACTGACCTGTAGACTGAACGGAAGTTACACCCTTAAAATAAACGATTTCCCGTGCACCGTTTGGATGTTTGTAAGAAAAATATACATCATTTGCACTTTCAAATGATTTTAATTCCAGAGTTTCATCAACAAAGAAGTATTCCTGCTCAATGCGGTTAGTTGCAACCTCAAGATAGAAAAGAACATCAGAATCGCGCTTAAGGTCATCATAATTTTCATAAAGTCCACGGAAGATATAATATGCTTCAAGATCATTTTTATTTACAAGCGCAAGATATCCCTTGTATTTCTGATCATAAATTTCATATTCTTCGCCAGTAACTGCCTTATGAAGCTGAGTGATATTATTCCAGGCCTGAGCCGAAATTGTCTTTAATTCATCGATATTTGGATTTTTTGGATCGGTAAGCTTTATTCCAAGTTCAGCATAATAATGTGCGTTGAACCACTGTTCATTATCAAAAGCAGATTTTGCCTGAAGAAGACATTTATAAGAATCATTAATCTGCTCTACGTTCATAATAAGTGAATTATCAGTTTTTTCGAGCGGCTGGGCACTTGTAAGGTCAAATTTAAGTCCGCTTGTGTAGATTCTGTTGATTTCCATATCGGCACGGCTTTTAAGGTCGCGCGCTTCTTTTGAGTTTGGATTAAGCTTAAGAGCCGCATTTGCATAAACAAGGGCACGTTCATTTACACCGTTATCAAGCAGAAGATTTCCAACATCAATATATTCTTTAATGATTTTAGTCTTGTTTACAAGTTCAGTACGTTTCTGCTTTGACCACAGCAGGAAAGTTTCATTTGTGATAGTTACAAGGAAAGTGCAGACAAGTCCTGAAATAATTACAAGCTTAAAGCGTTCACCCATTGCCTGAGAAAAGCCCTGAGTACTACCCTGCGAATTATGACCAAAATATACAGAAAGTGAAATTACAAAACCTGAAATTGCCATTGCAGGAAGGAAACGTGAAAAATATTCAATTCCTATACAGAATCTGTAAAGAAAAACTCCGTTAGAAGGAACTTCCTGTGGAACAACTCCAAACATACCGGTTACAAAGCAAACTACAAAACCGAGGCCTAAAAAAACAGATAAAATTGCAAAAATCTTTTTCATAAAACCTACAGACCTCTCTTATTTCTTGTTGCAAAACGCACAATTCCAATAACTATGAATGTAAGACTTAAAACAACATTCACAAGAACAAGTAGAGGGTCATCCATAAACTTAGAAAGGAAAATGAAAAAGCCCTTATTATTTATATACTGACGTCTAAAAGAAGTAAAAACCGGATGATAATACAAGGTATGTGCTGCAAGAATGCCACAGGTCATTATCATCAAAAATCCGGTGTTTAAAAGCCTCCAGCGGAACAAATCTGCAGTACCATAAAGAGAGGCAAGAACAAGGCCAAGAGACAGGAATGCAAGGAAAAATGTCCATCCTTTTGAGAAAGAAATCATTGCCCTGTCCATAATCTGTGCAAATGAAATAATTGGTGTTGATTCCGACTCACCAAATGCCTTTTTAATAAGAATATCGCTGTAAGGAGCAGAATCGCGGAAAAGTATAAAATCACGGGAAGGCTGGATTTTTTCTACCTCAACAGTTCCTTCCGAACTTGTATCAATTACTATTGCAGTTGTATCCATATACGGATTTTTATTGTAATCAGATGTAAAATAGTAGATTTTATCACCATTCTGGCGGAAATATCCCTGACTTAAGTATCTTGAACTGTCTTTAACATCATAAGAAACTTTCTTTTCAAAATGTCCTAAAAGTGGAACAAAAAGAACCCATGTAAGAGCTGAAAGTACAATAAAAAAGATAAAGTGTAAGATTCCGCCTTTATTACTTATTCGCACATAAACCATTACGGGACAAGAGAACAAAAACAGACAACCTAATACATAAAAAAGAACTCTAAGTAATTCTTCTTTCTTAAAAAACTCAAAAGTCTGCCCCGCAACTGAAGATTGAATATTCAGATATACATAATAAAAGAACATGCCAATGGCAGTTCCAATTATGAGAAATAGAAAATAAGTGAGAACAAGTCCAAACGCTTTTTTCATAAAAATAAAAACCTACCCCTTTTAATATCGGCAGAAAACTTTTATTCAATTATATACTATTTTTCTATAGTACGCAAAAATAATTTGACATTATTCCCACTTATATAGTAAAATATAAGTTGTATAATTGTAAAAACAAAAAACGTGGAGTAGTTTTCAATGGATGCTAATAATGTGATTATTCCTGGATTTGACGCTGATAAAGATGACAGTCTGCAGATCAGACTTGATAAGTCTTTCAACGTGCCAAACGGATTGATTATTTATCTTACAGGATATATCGACACATATAATTCAACTTATTTTCAGAAAAAGATTACACAAGTAATTGAAGCTGGTTTTGTAAACCTCATTTTCAACTGCGCAGCCCTTAACTATGTTTCATCAACAGGAATTGGTTCGTTTACAGTTTTCTTAAAAATGGTTAAACCAAAGGGTGGAGATGTAGTTCTTCTTGAAATCCAGCCTAAGGTATACGAAGTATTCCAGTTGCTTGGATTCTCACAGTTCTTCAATATCAAGAACTCTACAGAAGAAGCAATCAGTTTCTTCTCTGAAGGTGGTCCAACAACTTCTTCGGTATTCCCACTTGTAATTGAATGCCCTGTTTGCAGCAAGAAGCTCAGAGCAACAAAAGCAGGTCGCTTCCGCTGTTCAGGCTGTAAGTCAATTCTTGCAATCAACGAACGCGGTGAAGTTTCACTTGGCTAAACAAAATAATGATTAATACAATCCGGTCTAATCAGGCCGGATTTTTTTTTTCACACGCGGAATTGGTGTGGGGATACACGTGGAAAACTTGTGGAAAACTCGGTGCTAAACTTGTATTCTAGTGGATTTTAGTTAAAAACAATTCCCCTGCCCCGCATAACGCAATACATAAAAATGTAGTTTTTTAAGCAACATTATATCATTTATTTGCTAATTCCTTACATTATAACGATTTAGCAGAGTTTTTTGTATTTATTTTAATATTGTATCTGCGTGAATATTTTACCAATAATAATTCAAGTGTGTCATTTTTATCCACCTGGTGCAAAAAAAATGTGGATAACTTGTGGACAAGGCGTGAATATATTGGTGACTTTCCACACAGGCATGAAGAGGGAAATCAATATGCGGGTATTGGTATAAAAAAATAGCTTCCGCCGAATT
>CAMKDH010000198.1 GCA_946411215.1 uncultured Treponema sp.
CACGACGAAGTTATTGAGAGAGTGAAAAAATGGTTCCCGTTTTTTGCAACGGTTGCCTGCGGTTTATGCCTTTCTTTCTGTATCGTTTATTTCGGACAGAATTATGCCGACCTTCCTATAAACAGAAGTCCGCTTTTCACATTGTTTGCCTGGTTTATGAGTCTTGCCATAATCGGAGGTTTTGCCCGCTTCTTTAATTTTGAAAATAATGTTACAAAATGGTTCAATAAGCGAAGCTGGGGACTTTACGTTTTCCATTATCTTGGTCTTTCCACTGTGGCTCTTTTAATCGGAAAGTCTGAAACCATTCCTGTATGGGCAATTTACATTTTGAGCCTTGCGGCAAGCTTTGCACTGGGCTACGCGTTGAACGAGATTATAAGCCGCATTCCATTCTTCAGATGGGCTGTATTGGGAATCAGTAAGAAAAAGCCCGAAAAGGTTAAAGAAATAGAAGGGAATGACAATGTTCAAGGATAACTTAGGCTGGCCGACCTTCCGAAAACGGAAGGTGATACAATGCTTTTTTTTCCTAACGTTCAATTCTCTTTTCAAATCTGAACATGCCTTCCGGAAACTTTTCGGCTACCGGTGCATAAGTTTTTACGGCAGCATATTCGCCCTGTGCGATTGCGGGATACAAAATCCATCTTCGGCCAGAGCGTTGTACATGAAAACGGCATCCAGTTCTCCCTGCTGAGATTTGTGGTCATTGGCGGAACTCCATGTCTTTGTTTTGATTCCTGGCCCATGCAGGCGGTAAGTGTCAGCACGAGCACTGCAAAAATTGATGTAAGCTTTTTCATACAAGCTTTCTTATTTTCCCAATTTAGCAAGCCAATCCTCAACTGCTTTTTTCGCTGCACTTCTGTTAGTCTGTGCTACCTTTCCTTGAACGGCAAGGCCTTTTTCTACGGTTGCGCCTTTGCAGGTTGAACGGATGCGGCTTTCTGTTCCGCTAAGTCCGCTTCCTTCGTGGGTGCAGAATGGGATGATTGTTTTTCCCTTCCAGTTGTGGGCTTCGAGGAATGTGTAAACCGGCATTGGCATGTCTCCCCACCAGTTTGGATAGCCGATGTAGATTGTGTCGTATGCGGTGATGTCGATATCAGCTTTGAGGGCAGGGCGGGCTTTTTTGTTCTGCTCGTCTTTTGCAATCTGAGTCAGGCGGCTGTAGCTGTCGGTTGGATAAGGCTTTTGAGTTTCAAGTTCAAAAAGCTCTGAGCCTGTTTCTTCTGCAATGAACTTTGCGATGATTGAAGTATTTCCTTCTTTTATGTTTCCAACGTTATACTGTTCGCCTGCGAGCGAAAAATAAACTACCAGTGATTTTCCCATTTTAGTCTCCTTTGAGTTTGAAGTTTTGTTTTGTGCGAATAGCGAACCAGCCATGCATAGTGTTGCAGCCAGTATTGTAAAAACTGTTTTTAGTTTCATCTGTACTTCCTCCTGTTTACATCTTAATTATAAGCGACAAGTGTCTATTTATTAAGGACAAGTTATGGTATAATGTTGTTTAAACGACAGATGTTGCAAATATGCCTATTAGACAGGCTTTTCCGGAGGTAAAAATGGCTGAAGAAAAAACACAAATCAGACTTTTTGAAGAACAGAAAGTTCGTACAATATGGAATGCCGAAGAAGAAGAATGGTATTTTTCGGTGGTGGATGTTGTTGCGGTATTAACCGAAAGTCCTAATCCACGTAAGTATTGGAGTGTATTAAAAACACGTTTGAAATCAGAAGGAAGTCAGTTGACTACAAATTGTAGTCAACTGAAAATGCCTGCTGCTGACGGTAAGATGTATAAAACCGACTGCATGACGACAGAACAACTTTTCCGCTTAATTCAGTCAATTCCTTCTCCAAAAGCAGAGCCTTTTAAAATGTGGATGGCTCAAGTAGCAAAAGAGCGTTTGGATGAGATGCAGGATCCGGAGCAGGGAATTCACAGGGCTTTGGCAGAATATAAGGCATTGGGATATTCTGACAACTGGATTAATCAGCGGTTAAAATCAATTGAAATCCGCAAAGACCTTACCGACGAGTGGAAAAAGCACGGGCTTAAAGAAGGCGTTCAATTTGCAACCCTTACTGACATTATCTATAAAACCTGGGCAGGAAAAACCGCAAAGCAATACAAAGAATATAAAGGGCTCAAAAAAGAAAACCTCCGCGACAACATGACGAATCAGGAACTGGTTCTGAACATGCTTGCAGAAATGGCTACAACAGATATTTCAAAAGCCCGCAATCCTCAAAATTTTACGGAACATGCAGACACAGCCCGACGTGGTGGAAATATCGCAAAAGAAGCTCGCGAAAAACTGGAATTGGAAACAGGTAAGAAAATCATATCTCCGCTAAACGCAAAAGATTATTTTGAGCAGCAGCAGATTGAAGACAAAGAAAATAAAACGGAGTAAAACTATGACCCAACAAAAAATCGACCCGCGAATTGTTCGCACGAAGGAAGCGATTCAGAAGGTTTTTAAGCAGATGGTTTGCGAGATGCCTTATGAAAAAATCACCGTAAAGGCAATTACCGAGGCGGCCGGAATCAACCGCAATACTTTTTATCTTCATTATAATTGTGTGGATGATGTGCTTGCGGAGATTCAGGCAAAGCATTCCAGCGAATACAGCGCGATTGTTTCGGGGATTGATCAACTCAAGGAAACCGGAAAACTTGTGCAGGCCTTTTTTGAATACATGGAAGCTCAGGATGATTTTTTCAAGCGTGTTACCTGCGACAGCCGTTTTGACTATATCCGCGAGAGAATGCAGAACCGGGTTACAAAGCAGGCTGCGGAATCTCGTCCTCTGAAAAGAATAGAGCAGAGCGTGCGCAACATCCTTTTGACTTTTAATAACTGTGTAGTTCTGCTTTACCGCCAGTGGGTTGCCGACAGTAGGAAGATTCCTCTGGAAGAAATGATTGAGCTTGCGACGACGCTGCTGGAAAAAGGAATGAAGGGGTATAGAAATAAGTAAAGGTAGTATTATAAGTATGGTTTGTACTTTAATTTTTTAATACAAACTTACAGTACCATCAGCAGCGTTCCGGCTCCAATCAAGATACATCCGATAATTGATTTGATTGTAAACTGTTCATGCAGAAATACAAAGGCAAGAATCAGTGTGATAACAACGCTGAGCTTATCTATCGGTACAACTTTTGAGGCTTCTCCCATCTGGAGGGCTTTGTAATAGCAGAGCCAGGAAGCACCTGTTGCAAGTCCTGAAAGAATCAGAAAAAGCCAGCTTTTTTTACTGATTGAAGAAAGGCCTCCCTGAGCGTTTGTTATGAAGACCATAAGCCAGGCCATTAAAACTACAACAAGGGTTCTGATGGCTGTGGCAAGATTTGAATTAACTCCTTCAATTCCCACCTTTGCAAGAATCGAAGTTAAGGCTGCAAATACAGCAGAAAGAATTGCAAAAACGAACCACATAAAATCTATTATAGTACAGGATTAGTTTTATTTTAACTGGAAAAGTATAAAGAGTTTCCTGCAATGGATTTAAGATTTTAATTCTTAATCACAGCCAGGGCACAAGGCATTCTGCCGTCAACAACTTCATAAGTGACATCAGAATATCCCATATTGGTAAAGAACTGTTTGTAAGATTCAAAATCGAACTGACGCTTGAAGTTTGCACCCAGGAGTTCAATGAACTTTACGGCAGCTGTTCCGCTTCCTTTTGACATGTTGATGTAGGTAGGGATGATGATTGTTCCGCCCGGTTTTGTGATGCGTTTGAGTTCTGCAAGAGCTTTTTCTGGTTCTGGAAGAAGATGAATGACGTTTCCTGCAACTACTTTATCAAAAGAGCCATCGGCAAACTCAAGTTTTGTTATATCAGCTTTCTGAAAAGTTACATTTTTGAAATGACGGCACTTTTTTGAAGCCTGTTTGAGCATTCCTTCTGCAAAATCAGTTGCAATGAGACTTTTGCATTTTTCTGCAATGTAAATGCTGATTGCACCGGTTCCGCAGGCACATTCCAGTACTTCGTCCTCAGAGTTTATATATTCTGCGACTTTCTTTCCTGTGCCGGTGTAAACTTTTTTGTTGTATATGTTTTCAAATAAATCGTATAAACCTGCTATTTTGTTCCAGAACATGGGGACCTCGTATGTATAACAATGAGACCGCAAACCGGCTTGACCGGTTTGTCGGCTTTGAAAATTATGTTAGGTTTCATC
>CAMKDH010000199.1 GCA_946411215.1 uncultured Treponema sp.
GCTCCTACAGCAACTTTCTCTTTGATTTCTGTAAGATAGCCTGTGCGGATGCAGCTGTCAAAGAGCTCCTTGCTGATGTAATCTGTTTTAATATCTTCGTAACCGTCCATGTCGCGGAAGATTTTTACAACGAATCCGTCTTCCATTTCACGAACGATTGTCATGTAGTCCGATGTTTTTCCTATGCTTTTAAGTGTGTAACTTTTCATTTTTATTTCCCCCAAAAAATGATATTCACTATACTTTATTTTCGGATATAATAAAAAATATGTTAGAAAAAAATGAAAAAAATTCATATTTTGATGCACATTTTCATCTGGCAGATTGTATATATGATGGAATTATAAAAGATGAATTTCCTCAGGATATAGCTGCATGTACCTGCGCTCATTCAATAGAGGAATGGGAAACAGGGGAGAAGTTTCTTGAAGGGGCAGCAATGCAGATTTTTCTTTCATACGGACTTCATCCACAAAGTGCGGGATATATAGACATAAAAACAAATGCTGATTTTTTGGAGCAGCTTTTACAAAATAAAAAGCTTTCTGCAATTGGTGAGGCGGGCTTTGATTACTTTAATGATGAGTTTAAGGCCGCGGCAGGGCTCCAGGAAGAAATATTCAACATACAGCTTGACCTTGCACTCAAATATGAGCTTCCTCTTGTAATTCATTGCAGAAAAGCAAACGAAAAACTTTTTGAATACAGTAAACAGCTTAAAAAAATCCGGGCAGTTCTTTTTCACTCATTTATGGGAACTCCAATAGAAGCAAATTCACTTTTGAACCGCGGAATAAACGGATTTTTTAGTTTTGGAAAACAGGTTATGAACAACAATAAAAAGGTAATTGCCTGTGTGCGAGATCTTCCTGCCGATGTTTTACTGACAGAAACCGACGCCCCCTGGCAATTCCTGAAAGGTGAAACTCACACCGAGCCTGCTGACATTAAAAAAATCTTTGATGTTTTTTGCCAGATAAGAAATGAAAGACCCGAAAATCTTGCCAATCAAATAAAACAAAATTTTTTAACATTATTTTTTCAAAACAGTAACACAAAATCCTGAAATTTGTTATATTTATATTATGGCAAAAGATAACAATAAAAAATCACTTCGTTTTTCAATTTATGTTTATATTGAATTAGTTTCTGCAATACTTTTTACGTTATTTTCGTTTAGTTATCATGCAGATATTTCGCTTTTAGCACTTCCTGTTGCTGTTATTTATACTGCAATTACCGTATATTTTTGTTTTTTCAAAGTCATCCTTAAGAAAGATGCAAAACGCATTCCTGTAATTTTACGCCTTACACAATATCTTCCATTTGTATTCTTATTCTGCTTTGTAGTAAGACGCGCTGGAAAGCTAGGTGTTCCATATTGGTACGACGTTGTAACAGTAATTTTATGGTGCTTTGTTTTTGTTTTTTCACTTGTTTTATCATGGTGCATGAACGAAAAACGAATTGTTAAAATCACAGAAAACTGGACTGTTCCTTATACAAAAAAGCCAAAGCTTCATGGAGTAAGATGGATTTTATTTGAGATTTTAGATTGGATTGACGCTCTTGTTCAGGCTGTTTTTATGGTTCTGCTTGTTCAGATTTTCCTTATGCAGCTTTATGTAATTCCTTCGGAATCGATGGTTCCAACTTTCCTTGTAAAAGACCGCGTTTTTGTAACAAAGCTTAATTGTGGTCCAAAGTTCCCGCTTACAGAAATTGGATTAAATGATTTTACAAAATATAAAAGAGGAAATGTAGTTGTCGTTAGAAATCCTCATTATAAAATTGACAGACAGTCAGAAATCAAAACAGTTACTTCGCAGCTTGTTTATATGCTTACTTTTATGGCTGTAAATATGAATACCGATGAAAATGGAAATCCTAAATATGATCCGCTTGTAAAACGAGTTTGCGGTATACCTGGTGAGCAGCTTGTTATGCAGGATGGAGTTTTATACAGACGCACAAAGGATAATGATGTATTTACACCTGTTCAAGAGGATGCTAAGTATGCCTGTTGGGATTTGTCAAAATTAAACACTAATACTTTAACAAAGGTTGAATCGCTCCCTCTTTCTTCTTATGAATTTAATAGAAATCATTCTAATCTTTCTGCTGTTGTGCAATCGGCTGTTGAAAATTATGAATCTATGGTTACTCTTGAAGCAAAAAGACGTAATTATGATCTTGATGGTGCTGCTTTCCGTGCAAAAGAACTTGTAAGAAGCATGGGAAATCTTTCTTTTGCGTCAAATAAATCTGGTGGTTTTACGGAGCCTGACTCTTTAAATGAATATAATTTATTTAAGGGCATGACTTTTATTGATACTGCAAGAGAAATCATGAATACTTCTGAAGGCCTTGAATGGTTTAAGAAGTTTATGACTTCATGGATTGATGGAAAAGACAATACACGCGATATTTACGCAGAAAGTAATTTCCGCCTTAATGTTATGACAAAAATGTGCTATGGCGAATTGATTGTTCGTTGTGCACAGCTTATAAGAAGCAATATTTCAATGTCTGATATTTCTGAAGATCAGGTGATTAGTGATATTATTCAGGAAGTTATGATTCTTGACTGGTATATTAGAGGGCTTCTTGATTCAAGAAATATGCCTGTTTTCCCTGCAAATAATGAACTTGGAGAACCACAGTATATTCCAGATGATTGCTACTTTATGATGGGAGATAACCGCTTTAATTCTCTTGATTTCCGTCATTCAAATTCTGCATTTGAAACAGATCTTACAAAAGATGATCCTTTATCATTGAAATACAATTCTATGATGGATCCTCATTATGTAAATAAACGTCTGATTATTGGAAAACCAAGCTATCGCTTCTGGCCTAGAAATAGAAAAGGGCTGGTACAACCAAGATAAAAAAAATCGGGCTTTTTTATGCCCGATTTTCTTTTTAACATCTATTCTAAACGTTTATTAGCGTCCACAACAATTCTTATATTTCTTACCGCTTCCGCAAGGACATGGATCGTTGCGGCCAACCTTTGGCATTGTACGGCGAACTGTTGCATTGGCGCTTTGTGTACGCTGCTGCATAGCTCCGCTGGCGGCCTGCCTTCTTGCTGTGTCTCCACTAAATGCTGACTGAGCAGTTCTTTCTGCTGTGTTTGCCTGAACTGCAGCTCCAAACTGCTGTGCATCTGAATGCTGTGCGTTCATCTGATTGTTTTGTGCTTCGAGCATTCTTCGGCGGTGTTCAGCAGCTTCTGGTGAAAGCTGAATCTTTACCTTGAATACACGAGACATTACAGAATTACGGATAGAAGACATCATTTCATCAAAAATATTAAAGCCGTCAATCTTATATTCTGTAAGAGGATTCTTTGAGCCGTAAGAACGAAGACTTACAGCCTCGCGTAATCCTTCGAGAGTTTCAAGCTGGTCGAGCCACTTGCGGTCAATAATCTGAACATACTGGTAACGGATAAACATATTAAAGTTTTCTTTACCTGCAAGTGATTCTTTTTCGGTAATATCATTCTGGAGTTCTGCAATTACTGCTTCACGAGTTAATCTTTCTGCAGGAAGCTGAAGTCCAAAATTACTTCTGATTGCTTCATTAAGCTCTGACAAAGGGGTATTGTCATGTTTATTTCTCTTGCTTGCAGCTTCATATTCATCAAACAAATCATTAACTAAGTCTTTTGCGTTATTCATTACGCGTTCAGAAAGGTTGTCATCTGCAAGCAGCTGGTCTCTCTGTTCATAAATAACAGAACGCTGTTCATTCAAAACATCATCATAGTCAAGCAAATGCTTACGAATTTCAAAGTTGCGGTCTTCTACTTTCTTCTGTGCGTTTTCGATTCCCTTGTTGAGCCATGGGTGATCAATTGGTTCTCCAGGCTGCATACCAATACGGCCCATCATAACCTTCATTTTTTCACCACCGAACAGGCGCATCAAATCATCATCCATAGAAATAAAGAACTTTGAACGTCCTGGGTCACCTTGTCGTCCGGAACGTCCGCGCAACTGGTTATCAATACGGCGTGATTCATGACGTTCAGAACCGATTACATAAAGACCACCAAGTGCCTTTACTTCTTCGTAATCCTTTTTCCAGTTTTCTTTTTCTATTGCAAGTGCTTCTTTATATTGTTCTTCTGTTGCATTTGTACCAGCACGTTTTCTCGCACGGAATTCAGGGTTACCACCAAGCTTAATATCGGTACCAC
>CAMKDH010000200.1 GCA_946411215.1 uncultured Treponema sp.
TGGACCAGCTTGGGCTTAAAGATAAGCTTATTTCTGCCGGTTATACTTTAATTGATAGAGACAAGGCTTCCAGTCCTGAAGAACGTGAAAAGATAATGCATGATGCTTTGAACTGTGGTTCTTTTATAATGAGCAGCAATGCAATTACAGAAGACGGTCAGCTTTTTAATATCGATGGTAAGGGTAACAGAGTTGCAGCTCTAATATACGGACCGGAAAATGTAATTATTATTGCAGGTATGAACAAGGTTGTTCAGAATATGGATGCCGCTTACGACAGAGTCCGCGGCTATGCTGCTCCCGCAAATGCTCAGCGCTTTGATATTGATACACCTTGTAAAAAAATCGGCGAATGTGCTGATTGTCTTTCTTCTTCAACAATTTGTGCACAGTTTGTTCAGACACGTATTTGTAAACCGGCTGGACGTATTAAAGTTGTGCTCATTGGCGAAGAACTTGGAATCTAATATGACGTGCCCTCAATACGAGCACAAACAGTTTCGTCATTGCGAGCGAAAATCCCTACGTCATTGCGAGCGCAGCGTGGCAATCCATATATTTAAAACTGGATTGCCACGTCGTTCACTTCGTTCTCTCCTCGCAATGACGATTTTATTTTTAATCACTACAATCCTTTATTCCCAGCCAGTTACCATAAGTTACGCCGGAAACGACAACTACATTCTCACAGAACGTACAGATTTACGTCGTTATGATAATAATAAGTATGTTGGTTTAACAAGCCGTGAAGTAAAATCATTTATAACACCATCTTATGAAAATGGTGAAAAAGTTTATGACGGGCTTTTTTATGTAGAACAGGATACTAAACATCTGGCGGCTGTAATTGATGAAGGTATTCATGATGCAATTGTTTCTGTTTTTAAAATTGATGAACAGGGCAATATGAATATGCTTGAAGATAATGGATATCCTTCGTTCAGAAGCTTTCCGTCTTTTCCAAAAAAAGAAATTAAAAAGGGTGATACATGGGAAGCAAAAGCAGAGCGTGCTGTAGATCCCACTGGCGAAGGTAAAATCACACGAATGCCAATTTTTATTCAGTACACTTATACTGGAGATCAGATTTTTAATCAGAAAGATGTTTATGTAATTAAAGCATTGTGGGCCACAAGATACGGTTATGGAATTGGCGTAAGCTATCAGGATTTTGATGGAGACCGTGAATTAAAATCAGCAACAGGAAAGCATGAGGCTACGCTTTATGTAGAAAAAGAAACTGGTGCTGCTTTATTAATTCGTGATAATGTAAATGAAGAGTTTGTTTATACAGACGGACGCAAAATTGCTTATAAAGGAACTATTTCCCTGTTTACAGATTATCCAAGTGGAGTAGAGGAAGATGTAATTTTACCTGCAATCAACCGTCTGATAGCCGAAAGTGATATTGAATATGAAAAAACAGATTCTGGATATATGCTGATTATAAGGGACCTTCAGTTTGTTGCAAATAAAGCAGAGCTGCTTCCAGATGAAAAAAACAGACTTGATCAGATAGCAACCCTCTTGAAAAAAGTTCCAAAAAATCAGATTCTTATAGAAGGTCATACTGCAAGGGTTGGAGATGAATCTGATGAAATGCTGCTTTCTTTAGACCGTGCTCATACAATAGTTAATGAAATGACAAGTCGTGGACTTTCGAATAGTCAGTTTATAACAAAAGGAAGCGGCGGTACAAAACCAGTTGCAGATAACGACACCCCGGAAGGAAGAGCCAGAAACAGGCGTGTAGAAATAACGATATTAACAAGGAATTAAAAATGACAGACGAACAGATTAATGAACTTTTTACAGATGTATTTGAACTTTTAGATATTTATAAGGAATATTCTCCTTTGCATGCAGACGGAACAAATGTAATAGATAATGTAAAGCCTGCAATCATCAATATGATTGATTATATTGTAAAAGAGCCAATGGAAGCTGCTGCCTTAAAAGACTGGCTCGATAAAACCGATTTCTGGACAGCACCTGCTTCAACAAAATTTCATGGAAACTTCAAAGGTGGCTTAAGTCTTCATACTGTAATGGTAATAAAACAGGCTCTTGAGTTTGCCAAACCCGTATTAGAAAACTTTTTCACAAGCCCAGGTGCCGAAAAATATACAGTTACAGCAAAAGATATTTTTGTAAGTGCTCTTGTTCACGATTTTTGTAAAACTGGATTTTATGGAGTAGAGTATCGCAATACAAAAGATATCAGCGGTAACTGGATTAAACAGCCATTCTATAAAACAAAATCAGAAAACAGAAATCTTGGCCACGGAAACGAATCTGTTCTTATGCTGCTTAAAATAATGCCTTCTATGATAGACAACCGCATGGTATTAGAAGCAGTAAGCCGCCACATGGGATTTTCAGACCTTTCTGACAGTGAAAAATACAATTATTCAAATTTCCTTGATAATCCGCTTGTTGTGCTTCTACAGCTAGCCGACCAGACCGCCGCACAGTGGTTTGGATGTTAAAAAGTTCGTCATTGCGAGCCCGAAGGGCGTGGCAATCCACAACTTTACTTTTATTTAAAAACTTTAATATTATTAAAGAAATTCTATTGTCAATATTTCATATTTAGTTTATATTATACTTAATCACTATTGTTGGAGAAATTATGGCTAAAGGAAGACCTTTAATCAATTCAGAACGCTGCAAAGGCTGTGCCTTGTGTATTCGCGTTTGTCCTAAAAAAATTCTGGAAATGTCAAAAGAAACTAATAGTCAGGGTGTTCATTATCCTGTTTGTATTGATGAGGCAAACTGTATTGCCTGCGCTTTCTGTGCAACTATGTGCCCTGATTGCGTTATAGAAATTGAGGCAGAGTAAATATGAGTAAAAAAGTTTTAATGAAAGGTAATGAAGCAATTGGAGAAGCCGCTATCCGTGCCGGATGCCGCTATTATTTCGCTTATCCAATTACTCCACAAAATGAAATCCCAGCTTATATGGCAAAACGTCTTCCACAGGAAAACGGATGCTTCCTTCAGGCAGAAAGTGAGCTTGCTGCTGTAAATATGGTTATGGGTGCAAGTGCCGCTGGTGCGCGTGCAATGACATCATCTTCTTCTCCTGGAATCTCTCTTAAACAGGAAGGAATCTCATATCTTTCAGGTGCACAGCTTCCTGCAGTTATTGTAAACATGATGCGTGGTGGTCCTGGCCTTGGAAACATTAGTGGTGCTCAGGGAGACTACTTCCAGGCAACAAGAGGCGGCGGTAATGGTGACTATCATGTTGTTGTTATTGCTCCTGGAACTGTACAGGAAATGGCAGACTGCACTGTAAAAGCCTTTGAAATTGCAGATAAATATCGTGTTGTATGTATGATTCTTGGAGACGGTTACCTTGGACAGATGAGTGAACCTTGTATTCTTCCTGAATATGTTACTGAGTTCCCTCCAAAGCCTTGGGCTCTTACTGGCCGTACTCCAGACCGTGAAAATAACATTGCTTTGTCTTTACGTTTGAACGGTGATGACTACGATTTGAACAAACATACAAAAGAACTTTTTGAAAACTACGACCGCATTCAGGCTAACGAAACAATGAGCGAAACTTTTATGTGCGACGATGCAGATATCGTTCTTACAGGCTATGGAACTGCTGCACGTGTATGTAAAAAAGCTGTAAAGATGTTGCGTGAGCAGGGTATTAAAGCTGGACTTTTCCGCCCAATCACACTCTGGCCATTCCCACAGAAAGAACTTGAAGCAGCATGCGCAAATGCTAAAAAAATCCTTACTGTAGAAATGTCTATGGGCCAGATGGTTCAGGATGTTAAGCTTTACAGCGGACACAAAGTTAGTGATGTTGAATTCTACGGCGAGCCTGGTGGAATTATTCCTAAAGTAGATGCAATTATTGAGAAGGTAAAAAGCTATGTCTAAGAAATATGAATTTCCTAAATCAATGAAGGATGTAAAGACTCATTACTGTGGTGGCTGTGGACACGGAATTGTTCATAAGCTCATTGCTCAAGTAATTGATGAAATGAATATTCAAAGCGATGTCCTTCTTGTTGCTCCAGTTGGTTGTGCAGTTTATGCATACAACTATATAAACGTAGATTCCTGCGAAGCCGCTCATGGTCGTGCTCCTGCAGTTGCAACTGGTATGAAGCGCGTTCATCCGGATAAGCTTGTTATCAGCTATCAGGGTGATGGTG
>CAMKDH010000201.1 GCA_946411215.1 uncultured Treponema sp.
ATTTATCATCATAACGTCCTACCCCTCTACCTTTTAATTATCGGCAGATTCTTCAGAAAGTTGAATTTTTTTTGTTCCCGAAATGAAAACTGCGAACTCACCTTTGATACTAGGTCTGTTTGCAAAATCATCTCTCAATTCGCCAGCAGAACCGCTTATAACCTCTTCATGAAGCTTAGTCAGTTCCCGTCCTACAACGATGCGCCTTGTACTCTCAATATCGGCAATGTCGGAAAGAAGTTTAGTAATTCTGTAAGGAGATTCGTAAATAATTACAGCATCTCCTGTTTGCATTAATTCTTTGAGGCGGCTTCGTCTTCTTCCAGGTTTTGGAGAGAGAAAACCTTCAAAAATCAATGTCTTTCCACCGCTGCCGGCAACACTTATTAAGGTTGCAAATGCAGAAGCACCAGGAATTGGGACAACCTGAAAGCCTGCTTCTCGTACAACATCAACCAGAACAGCACCAGGATCACTAATTCCAGGAGTTCCGGCATCACTTGCGTATGCTACAGAGTGTCCCTGCTGTAAAAGCTCAACTATTTTAGCGGCTCCCGCACGTTCATTCTGCGCTCTGCACGAAATAAGGGGCTTTTTTATCTCCAGATGATTCAACAACTGAAGAGTATGGCGAGTATCCTCTGCGGCAACAAAATCTACACTTTTAAACGTTTCTATTGCCCTCAAAGTAATATCACCCAAATTCCCTATGGGCGTTCCTATAACATATAGTACCGACACTCTTCTATTATAAACACAAATTTCTATTCTAACAAGTGCAAATTTCCAATTTCCATGTTATAATTTTAAATATGCGGAAAAATTTCCTGCTTCTTGTAACTTCAACAATTCTCATAATCAGTTTTGGATTTTCTACAGTAGTTTCACTTAAGTCACTTGATAAACTTATAAAAGAAAACAACAAGGAAAACTCCCTGATTTATGCGAATGAAGTTGGAAATGCTGTAATTGACGTTTTTTCTGAAGCAATTGCCGTTTCGCAGACAATAAACAATCCTTTTATACGCGGAATTCTCAAAAATCCTCAAAATCTTTCACGAGAAGAAAAATCAAAAATAATAAGAAACTTTCTTTCGGATATTGTAGTAAAATTCGGCTATTCCACCGCTTTTATTGCAGATGACTCAACGCTTGATTATTATTCCGAATGGGGATACTTAAAAACCATAGATCCTCAAAATCCTGATGACGACTGGTATGTACCTTTTAAAACTTCATCAAAGCTGTATGAACTGAATGTAGATAATGATCAGGCAAACGACAACCGCATGACAATTTACATTAATACCCGCATGAGAGATAAAGACGGGAAATATATAGGGGCCTGCGGTGTTGGTGTGCCTATGAAGCAGGTAATGACACTTTTGCAATCTCTGGAAAAACAAAGTGATATTTCTATAAAGCTTGTTTCTACAGATGGTGTTGTAAGGGTTGCAAGAAGCGGTCAGCTTGTACTTGAACGCACAGAAGCAGAAATCAAAGAGCTTCTAAAAGAATACGATACTTCAAAGCAATATCTTTATAAATCAAAAGGTACTGACGGATATACAATAGTAAAATATATTCCAGAATGTCAGTGGTTTGCAGTAATTGATTATAACGGCGGAAAAACATCAATTTTCTCTACAATGCTTTTCCAGAATCTGATGGTCTGTCTGTTTGTAATGCTCTTTGTTATTGTAATCATCAATTTTGTGCTTTCTAAACTTGCAAAACATACAGAAAAATTTGTTGAAGAAGCCTTGTTTGACCAGCTTACAGGATTACGAAACAGACGGGCCTATGCTCTGGAAATTGAAAAGCTTAATAAGTTCCCTTCCCTCACTGATATTTCGGTTACAACAATGGATATAAACGGCCTTAAAATGACTAACGATACTTTTGGCCATACTGCCGGTGATGATTTGTTAAAGGGCGCCGCTGCAATTATGAAAAAATTCTATTCAGATGGCGGCTGGAAGGTTTTCCGCACTGGTGGTGATGAATTTATTGCTATTACAACAAAGCCTGTTTGCGATAAAGAGCAGATTGTTTCTGATTTTAAGGATATGCTTAAGACATTTCATCATGCGCAGATAAAAGAACTTTCGATTTCTGTGGGAGTTGCAAAAGGTACAGAACATGATGTTTCATCTGTAGAAGAGCTCATTAAGATTGCAGATAAAAAGATGTATGCCGACAAGGAACTCTTTTATTCAGATAATACACACGAAAGACGAAAACGATAGTTTAGGCAAACTGCCAGTACTCAAAACAAAAAATCTTCTATTTAAGATACTTCTCGTCATATTCCGCAATTGGAACAGGCTTGCTGTAGTAGTATCCCTGAATGATTTCGCAGCCAAGTTCTCGCAAGCGTTCAACCTGAGATTTAATTTCGGCACCTTCGGCAAGGCATACAAAACCAAGCTCTTTTGCAAGGGTAATAATATGACGCAGAACAATAATATCTTCCTGGCGCTCATGTTCAGTTGCAACGGTATCTACAAAGCTTTTGTCGATTTTTAAAGTATCTATAGGCATTTGCGTAAGCAGCGAAAGTGATGAGTAACCTGTTCCAAAATCATCCATGGAAATTTTAAAGCCACGACTGCGCAAGTCTTCAAGAACGCTGAGCATATGCTCCATATTGTCGTAGGTTGCACTTTCGGTAAGTTCAAAATCAATAAGGCTGTGGTCTACACCAAAAGAATCAACAATGCTTACAAGATTATCAATAAGATTTTCATTATAAAGCCGACTGCGCGAAAGGTTTACAGAAATCGGGAAAAGTGGTTTGCCTTCTTTTTTCCATTGTGCAAGGGAAGCACAAACTTTTTTAAGAACTATATCGTCAATTTTTCCAATTGAACCGTCTTTTTCAAAGAACGGAATAAAGCGGTATGGTGGCAGAAACTCCTTGTTTTTATAGTTCCAGCGGATTAAAGCTTCGGCACCTTTTATTGTTTCTTTTTTAATATCAAACTTTGGCTGAAGATATACAACAAACTCATCCTGTTCGATTGCAGTTTCTACGTAGGCTTTTATGTAGTTGCCCCAGGAAAGGTCATCGTGCATTTTATCTGTGTAAACAATAACTTCTGTCTTCTTTTGGTTTGTGCACATGGACTGGGCCATTTTTGCAGCATCAGCAACGCGGTTACCGGAAAGCATGGCACGCTGCATTGGAACTACACCGCATTTGTAATAAATCTTGTAATACGGATCTTCTTCGAGCACAGAAAGCTTTTCAAAAAAGTCATAGAGCTTTTGAACAAGTTCGTTCTGCGGCATATCTTTTATGAGCATTGCAAAATTGTCGTTATGGCAGCGGGCACTTGCATATACAAAATCAGACTCGTTCATTGCTTTTACAATATTTGTAAGGACTTTGTTTGCAGCAATATGTCCGTAGGCTTCGTTGATTACCCGGAATTCTTTTATATCAAAATGGGCAAAGGCATAATCGGAAATGTCTTTGTCGGAGGGAACTTCAAGATATGCTTCAAGATGATTCCAGTTGTAGTTGCCTGAAATTACATCTATAAATGCCGATTTGTAAAGGTCCTGCTTTTCGAACTTAGTAAAGTCATCGCACATAACATGAACAGCCCTGTCTTCATAAAGCTTCCATTCATATAAAAGTCTGATTTTTTTGTAGCCATGAAAAACGCTGATTACTTTTGCATCTTCTTTTATGCGCAGATCGCTGTAAGGTCTGTGGGCGTTATCATCTTTTGCAATTGTTTCAAAAAGCTGTTTAATAAAATCGTAGTCAATCTGTACGTCATCATCAATTTCAACTGAATAAAAAAATGCAGCATCAAGCGGGATTGTTTTAAGTTCTTTTGGATACTCTACTCTTGCGTCGTCTGGTCTGTACTCAATTCCAATTACTTCTTTGCCAAGTCCTTCTACAAAAAACACCCCCGGATAATCATAAGTGCCAAACGCGTTTGAATATTTTGCAATTTCATCTGGAACGTTTCCGCGGTAAAATGCCTGGATTTGCTCCGGCGTGGTATCCATATAATAGAGAACACGATTTGGCTTATATAATTGGTTGAGTTTGTTTATAAACAT
>CAMKDH010000202.1 GCA_946411215.1 uncultured Treponema sp.
CCATGCAACACAATAATTTTCTTCATATTCGGCCTCCTGTCATAACTGCTATAATTAAAATATCAATAATAACAATATTATTATAATGCTTTTTTACGAAGATAAGAAATATCTCTTTCGGTTTTTATTATACAGTCAGATTTTTTACTTGTGATGAGTATCTTTTTTTGATTTTTTTATGCGTTGTGCATGAATAATTTCCCCTCTCTCCTGTTTTCGTATTATATTTATATATATACCCTCAAGGAGGTCAAATATGCCAGACAACACTTTGCAAATAAACCAGGCCCTCACCCTTACAGACCAGCTGATTGCCTGCCTGGATGATGCAGAACGCCAACTTTCTTCTGCCCGCAACTGGGGCTTTCTGGATGTACTTGGAGGCGGCCTGATTACTGATCTTATAAAGCACTCCAAGCTTCAAAATGCAAAAAACTCTATGGAGCATGTAAACTACATTATGCAGCAGCTTCAGCAAGTACTTGGCAGCATCAGCATTCCGGGAGATTACCGAATGCAGATTGGCGGCTTTGCGACCTTTGCAGATTTCTTTTTTGACAGTGGAATAGTAGATATTTATATGACCGCCAAAATCATGAACAGTCTGAACGAAGTTCGAAAACTTAAAGAAAAATGCTATGAACTAAAAAGAAGACTGAATGAACTTTAAACTTTCAAAGCCCTTATAGCATTAAGTACCGCAATCACCATAACTCCAACATCTGCAAAAATTGCGAGCCACATGTTAGCAATGCCTAACGCACCAAGTGCAAGACAGGCAAATTTTATAACAAGTGCAAACCAGATATTCTGATAAACTATGCCAAGGCATTTTCTGGAAATCTTTATAGCCTTTGAAATCTTAAGCGGATCATCGTCCATAAGAACAACATCGGCGGCTTCTATAGCGGCATCGGAACCCATGGCTCCCATTGCAATTCCAATATCAGCACGGGAAAGAACAGGTGCATCGTTTATACCATCGCCCACAAATGCAAGAACTGAGTTTTTTGCTTTACCCGCAATCAGTTTTTCAACTTCATCAACCTTGTCGCCTGGCAGCAATTCAGAATGATATTCATCTATGCCAAGATCTGCAGCAACACTTTGGGCAACCTTTTGGGCATCGCCGGTGAGCATTACAGTTTTTTCTACACCCGCTTTTTTGAGCTCTTTAATTGCAATAATTGAATTAGACTTTTCAACATCAGAAATCACAATGTGGCCTGCATATTCACCGTCTATTGCAATATGAATAATTGTTCCAACTTTATGACAGTTATGATATTCAATGCCAAGCTTTTCCATGAGCTTTGAATTTCCAACTGCCAGATTTTTTCCATCAACAAGTGCTGTAATTCCGTGACCGCTTATTTCTTCAATATTGCTTACACGCGATCGGTCAATTTCTTTTCCATGCGCAGTCATCAGGCTTTTACTTATTGGATGCGAAGACGCACATTCTGCAAGTGCCGCATATTCCAAAAGCTTTTCATTTTCCAGTTTATTGTGATGAACTCCAGTAACTTCAAAAACGCCTTTTGTAAGAGTTCCTGTTTTATCAAATACGATGATTTTTGTTTTAGAAAGTGTTTCAAGATAATTTGAACCTTTAATTAAAACGCCTTCCTTACTTGCACCGCCAATCCCCGCAAAAAAACTAAGCGGAATACTTATTACAAGTGCACACGGACAGCTGATTACAAGGAATGTCAAAGCTCTGTAAATCCAGGTGTGCCATTCGCCGGAAGCCTGCATAAAAATCATGCGTACAAGCGGTGGAAGAACTGCAAGTGCCAGTGCACTATAAACAACAGCCGGTGTATAAATACGGGCAAACTTTGAAATAAACTCTTCTGATTTTGATTTTCGTGAACTTGCATTTTCTACAAGCTCAAGGATTTTTGAAACTGTAGATTCGCCAAAGGCTTTTGTTGTTTTTACTTTAAGCAGACCGGTAAGATTAATGCTGCCACTTATAATTTCATCATTTTGTGAAACTTCGCGAGGCATGCTTTCGCCGGTGAGCGCACTTGTATTTAATGAAGAGCTACCCTCAACAACAATTCCATCAAGCGGAACTTTTTCGCCAGGTTGAACTACAATAATTGTTCCAATTTCTACAGTGTCAGGACTAACCTGTTCAAGCTTTCCGTCCTTTTCAATGTTGGCGTAATCCGGGCGGATATCCATAAGCTGGGTGATATTTTTGCGGCTTTTGCTAACTGCATAGCTTTGAAAAAATTCTCCAATCTGATATAAAAGCATTACCGCAATTGCTTCGTTGTAGTCTCCGGAACGTTCATAAATTGCAAGCGCAAACGCTCCAAGAGTTGCAACAGCCATTAAAAAGTTTTCATCAAAAAGCCGGCGGTTTCGCATGCCCTGAAATGCTTTTTTAAGAATGTCGCCGCCAATTACAATGTAAATTGCTATATAAATAGCAGCAAGCGGAATTCCATAAAGCAGCGAGCCAAAGGATTTTCCGCCAATTACAACAAAGTGTGAAATTATATTTATAAGAATCAGGCCTGCAGCCGCAATTATAATCCGACGCAAAGCCTTTTTTTGTTTTTTTGTCATAATTCTATTTCGCAGTCTGGTTCAACCTTTTTGCAGGCCTTAAGAACAGCCTTCATAACCGATTTTTCATCTGCGCCTTCTACAAACTCAACTTCCATTTTCTGAGTCATAAAGTTTACAACAGCACCAGCAACTCCTTCTGTTTTTTTAGTTGCTTCTTCCATAAGGTTTGCGCAGTTTGCACAGTCTACTTCTATTGAGTATGTTTTTTTCATTTTTCCTCCAATATTAAACGCTTGTTTAATCTAGAGAATATAATATAATACAAAGTGCCGCTTCACAAGTTTTTCTATAAAAGTATTTCTTTTTGGAATAAAAAAATTTCTTTTTGGAAAAAATCCCGGCGTCACGGAGCACTCAGGAGGCATAAAATGGAAATAAAGCACCTTCACACTCATCAGGAATACTTCAAGCATGATTTTTTGAAAAATCAGATCTCTCACCACGAAGATTTTCAAACTGTTGCCGATATTTTTTCACTTCTGGCAGATTCAAGCCGTCTTAAAATATTCTGGCTGCTCTGTCACTCAAAGGAATGTGTTATAAACATTGCGCAGACTTTACAAATGTCAAATCCCGCAGTTTCACATCATCTTAAAATCCTCCGCGAGGCTGATTTAATTGAAAGTTACCGCGATGAACGTGAAGTTTTTTATACAGTTTCTTCAAATGCCAAAAGTCAGGCGCTTCATTCAATTATCGAAAAACTCATGTCTGTAAACTGCCCCGACTTTGACAGTAATCATGAAAAAATAAATCAAAACTCTGATTATCTTGAAAATCAGGTTGAAACAATTAAAAAGGTCCACGATTATCTTACTCAAAATCTTTCAAAGCGAATTACAATCGAAGAGCTTGCTAAAACCTTTGCAATGAATGCAACAACCCTGAAAACGGTTTTCAAGGATGTTTACGGAAACTCAATTGCAGCCCACATCAAAGAACACCGCATGGAAAAAGCCGCAGAGCTCCTGGTTCAAACACAAATGCCTGTAAATCAAATTGCGCAAGAGGTTGGTTATGAAAGTCAGAGCAAGTTCAGCGTTGTTTTCAAGGATTTTTTCAAGCTTTCGCCAATTGAATATAAAAAGAAGCACAAATCCTGATAATTTGTTGTAAATGCAACTAACTGTGATATAATTAACCCGCCTGAGGAGGACTTATGAAATTAAAACACTTTTTCTTATTTGTAATAGTATCTTTTTTATTATCTTTTTCTGTAATCAGCTGTGGTGGCAGTGCAAATCCTGTTGATCTTGATAATACCCTCACCGCCATGAAGCTTGCACAAGCCATGGAATGCGGATGGAACCTTGGAAATACGCTGGATGCCCGCGACGGAGGGTCTGATGCATCAAAAGTTTATCCTTTTAATCAGGGTTTGGATTCAGAAACATGCTGGGGCGAAGTAGAAACAACAAAAGCTATAATTGAAACCGGAATTAAAAACGGCTATAAAACAATTCGTATTCCTGTAACCTGGTGCAATCACT
>CAMKDH010000203.1 GCA_946411215.1 uncultured Treponema sp.
TTTCATCCTGTTTTGTACGCAGGAGTAGTTGCACGTTCTTATTCTGATGTTGCACAGCATACAAAGGTTTTTATTGATGGCTGGACTTATCCGCCAGAAAATCTTCGTCCGGGAGACAAAATCCTTCTTGTAGATGATATTTTTGACTCAGGCCGCACAATCAACTGCCTGGTAGAAACTCTTATGAACAGCCGTGGTATTCCTCGCGAAGATATTAAGGTTGTTGTTCATGATTACAAATACTTTACATATTACAAAGAACAGCTTCCAATTCAGCCTGACTACTACTGCCGCAAGTTCGAAATCAATACACCAGATGAAAACCGCTGGATTCATTATATGAGCCATGAACTTGTTGGGCTTTCTAAAAAAGAGCTCGAAGAATATTATTTCAAAGATGATCCAGAGCTTATTGATGTTCTTGCACCTTATCTTGGAGACAAATGAAAAAACTGATTTTTCTGTTAGTAAGCATATTTTTCTCCACAGCAGTTTTTGCAAATCTTAAAGTTATCAGTCCTATAGAAGGAACTTTTGCAAACAGACAGATGCTTGTGCTTGAAACAGATGGAGTTGGGGAATGTTATTATTCGCTCAACGGTTCTGATCCCGAAACTTTTGGTTTTGCATACGATGGACCTGTTCTTATTGATATTGATGGTCCTGTAGAAATCAGAATTGCAAAAACCGGAACTTATAAAGAAGAAACTGTTGTAAAATACACCGTCATACCCGATAACGCGCTGACAACAGCATACGGAACTTTTATTTCTTCATTTTTTGATACTGGAATTTTAAACTATACCGCAGGTTCAATTCTTTCTGTTCCTGAGCAGTTAAAGTTCAGTTTTGGGCTTCCGCCTGATTCATTTTTGCAGGGGCGCGACCTTTCAATTTCTCAAGATTCTGTTCTTACAAGATTTATTCCATGTACCTTGCTCGACGCATCCAGCGGTAAAAAATGGCGTTTTATAATCAAGACATTCCCACAGACAGCAGGAGTTTATAGCCGCCGCGATGTTCCGTTTGTGATTACAGACTGGAACACTATCACTTTTACAAACGACAACTACATTTACAAAATCGATTCTGAATACTGGGGACTTCCAAAAAACAGCGTTACTCTTGACCGTTCTGTAAGTCATATGATTCGCTGGCAGAACCTTGAGTATGATGCGGGAAATCCTATAGACTTTTTTGTTCTTCCCCCAATGCCTCAGCTTAATCAGTCAACTGATGAAAACGGAGGTTTGCTTTTTACTCTAGACGGCGATGCTTCTTATTCAATGAGCGTACTTTCTGCAGGCGACGGGTCTTCTGGTGTAGTTTCTCCTTCTCAATATCAGGAATTGTTTACAACACTTGGTGTTGATACTTTCTATGGAGACTGCATTTCAGGTCAACTTGAAATTGGTTTTTATACAAATTCAGTTTATCAGGGAAAGCTTGAGGTACCATATTCTATAAATAAACGCCCTCCTTCTGTTCCAATTATTTCTTCAAATTCTCCGTCCTTCTATTCTCGTGAGCCTGTTGCCCTTACAATTAAGGGTGAAAGCATGAGCGAACTTTATTATGCAGTGAGTGAGCCTTATACAATTCAATCTGTCTCAGAAACATATTCCGAAAATTCCAATTTGTTTGCTTCTGTTCGAGCTGATAATTTTGTAAAGGCAGACACTTCTTCCTTGAGCATGGTGCTTGCTCCCGAAGGAAATGGAGCAGTTTATTTTAAGGTTGCTGCTTTTTCAAAGAATGAAAAAAATATTAGTGCGGTTGCAACTTACAGTGTGATTATTGACCAGTATAATTATTATTACAATTCCTTTGCCGATTCTACAATTTCTGACGGAACTGCTTTAAGACCTTATGCAACTTTTGATCAGTGTCTGGAAGCAATCAATAAGGGGCGTTATGCATGTCTTAGAGTAAAGGGCCCTCTAAAAGTTCCAACAGGCGTTCACTATATTCTTTCAAATTGTGTTCTTGAAAATGAAGGCGATGCTTCCCTTGAGTTTGAGCAGGGCGCTTCTCTTGTTGTAAAAAATTCAAATCTAACTCTTGATAATTTTACAGTTTGTCCTGCAAGCAATGAAAAAAATATTTATAAAATCGACAGTATTGTTCCTTATTTCAAACTTGAAGATTCTGTTCTTGATATTAACAAATGTCAGATTGCTGCTTTGTATGATACAAATGGACTTTTCACAGAGGCAATCCGTTCTTCTGTAAATGTTAATGGAACTATTGCTTCTGTTTCTGCATCTATTTATGCTTCCTTTGTTTCGGGTGTAAAGACAAATGTAAGCATTAAAAATTCTTCAATAAATGCAACTGCTGCTACTTGTGTTGTTGTTTCTCTTAATCAAGGGGATGTTTTGTTCAATAATAATTCCTTCAAGATTTCAGGCGAAAAGGGAAGAGTAGCAGAGTTCTTTGGAGTAAACGGTTCTCTTGTTTCAAACAGCTTCAAAGCAAGCCTTAGTAATTCTTCAAATGCGGCTCCTGTTTATACAGACAAGAAATCCAACATAAAGCAATCAAATGAAGATAGCTATGGATTCTAACAAATCAAAAATTTTTGTGGTTGGATTTGATGAAGCGGGGCGGGGCCCTTTGGCAGGACCTGTTTGTGCCGGTGCTGTAATTCTGCCTGAAGATTTTCCTGTTGAAATTTTAAATGACTCTAAAAAGCTTTCTGAAAAAAAACGTGAACTTGCTGAAGAAATTATAAAACAAAAAGCCTTCTGGGGAATTGGTCTTGTTGATCATAAAAAAATTGATGAAATTAATATTTTAGAAGCGAGCATGCTTGCCATGAAGCTTGCCTGGGAAGATTTAATTTCAAGATTTCCCGAAGTGTGGTCCCTGAGCATGTCGAAGGGGCAACCTCTTGTTTCCGGCATCACCGATGGTACCCGTTGTCCTGACGTTCCTTTTGAATGCCGCTGCGAACCAAAAGCCGATGGAAAATATCCACCTGTTATGGCTGCTTCAATTTTAGCAAAAACTTGTCGTGACCGTCTGATGATTGAAATGGATAAAAAATATCCGAAGTATGGATACGCAAAACACAAAGGCTATCCAACCCCGGAACATAAAAAAATATGCCGCCAATTAGGCCCATCCCCAATCCAGCGGCTTAGTTTTAAGTATTAATTGTGGTCCCTGAGCTTGTCGAAGGGTTATTCTTCTGTATTTTCAGGTTTCTTTGATACGACGTGCACTCTGCCTGTGCGCTTAATTCCGTCATCAACTTTTTCGGCAGGTTTTTCGCTCTTTACTCGATAGATTTTTTTACCAGAGCCAGATGCAGATTTTCCTTTTGAATAAGCAGCATCCTTTGCGGCACGTTTTTCTTTTGCAGCCTTCTGGCGTGCTTTGCGGTCTTTCTCAATAAACTCAAGCGATTTATCCATTCCCTGAAGGAACTTCTGCATATCTTCTGCAAAAATAGCAATCTGATGTCTGTCGGCTTCTACACCGTCTCTGCTTTTGCTTTCAACAATCTGCAAAAATACATCGCCAGTTCTGTTTTCTTTTACATTAAAAAAGTATGAACGGTTATCCAAATAGATTTGTGTAGTAAAAAGTTCTCCGCGTGCTCCCATAAAGTGCCCCCAATAAAAAACTAAATGAACAATATCATAGATAGGAATAAAAATCAATTGAGTAAAAATCCAAAAAAAAACTTGCATTATTGTATAACTCCCTGTATAATCACCTTTGCTCAAGTGAATTAGTCAAAATTCAATTCAAAAAACTTAAAAATCAAAAAAAATTAAAAATTTTCGCGTTTTTGGAAGAATTTACTAAAAAAAGTTTAAATTCTGCCGATAATTTTGTGCGTTTTTTTGGCCCCTATGCCGAAAATATATAGGTAGACGTGTGTAGAAAATGAAACGATGCAGTCTGTTTATGTCATGTGGATTTTCTCTAGTCTTTGCTCTGGTTCTCCTTTCCAGCTGCAAAAACGACGTTAACGATATGCTAAACGACTACAACGGCCATTATGAACCCGCCACAAACATGGAACTGATTAAGAATCCTGGGGA
>CAMKDH010000204.1 GCA_946411215.1 uncultured Treponema sp.
TTTTATGCTTTTCGGCATAATCAAGTGTTTCAAGGATTTCTTCATCGTTGATAAAATCTTCTGCTTTGTTTGACATTACATTGTAACTCATAAGTTGCTCCTGTAATCCCCTCGTTCGTTTAAGAGGATTTTGTAATTTATATTTTCCATTTCAAGCATCAAGCCCTTAAGGCCATCAGCAGTTTCAATACCACCTTTTGATTTTCCTTCGTACAAATCATATTTTTTGCGATTTTCCTCCGGCGACAGATTTGGCATTACAACATTTGCGCCCGCCCTTATTCCGTCTATTCGTCCTGTTTTGCTCAAGGTATTCAGAGCAGTGGTTGCAGGAATTAATGCATTTGGAAAAATCACACGAAGGAGAGATATTAAAAAAAGAGTCAGTTCTACATTGCCGGCGGGATGGTCTGCAAAAGGAGTTGCCCTGTGCGGAACAAAAGGGCCTATTCCGATCATGTGCGGTTTAAGCTCCTGAAGGAACAGGATGTCCTGTACAAGGTCTTGGATTGTCTGGAAAGGCGCGCCCACCATAAAGCCTGAGCCTACTTGAAAGCCAAGGTCTTTTAAGTTAAAAAGGCACTGCTTTCTGTTTTCAAGACTTTGTGCTGCGGGATGAAGTTTTTCATATAAACGGGAATCAGCAGCCTCATGGCGAAGAAGATATCTGTCTGCACCAGAGTGTCGCCAAAGCTTGTATGTTTCATAATCGCGCTCACCAAGAGACAAGGTCACCGCGCAATCTGGAAACTGATTCTTGATTTTTGAAATTAAGTCTGCAAGGCCCTGGGCAGAAAACTGAAGGTCCTCCCCGCCCTGAAGTACAAAAGTTCTGAAGCCTGTTTCATGTCCACGTTTACAGCAGGCAAGAATCTGTTCATCAGTAAGACGGTAACGCTGCGCCTGTGAATTGCTTTTTCGGATTCCACAATAAAAACAGTCGCAGCGGCAGAATGATGAAACTTCTATGAGCCCGCGGATGAAAACCCCGTTTCCAAAATGTGCCTGCTGCAGTTCCCGTGCATGAGCAGTAAAGTCCGGCTGTAAATCTTTAAAATGAGAAAGGATATTTAAAATGTCTGATTTTGAGTATTCGTTTAAAACTGTCATTCGATTTTCTTGGGGAGACTGAGCCTGTCGAAGCACTATTTATTCGGAAAAACAGTTTTAGCACTGATGCCGTCAATTGCCCCAAGCTTTCCGCTCAATGCGTTAATCTTGTCCATAGGCGCATCAACAGCAACACTTATCAAAGAGATATTTTCTTTCTTGTAAGGAATACCCATACGGCCAATTATGTACTCGCCGTACTCATGAAGAATCTGATTCAGCTTTTCCACCGCATTTAAGTCCGAAACTGCAATGCCGATCAAAGCAACCTTTGTTTCCATAATAATTCTCCTTCCCCATCAGCACCCGCGCCCTTTCAAAACCGCCAGCCCTTTTGGGTTAGTAAAAATTTTTGTTTGCTATCTTTAATTATAGATATTTATGGGGATATTACAAGAGGGGAAAGTTTTATTGATAAATATTAACTTTTCCAAATATATGACTTATAATTTTTTTATGGACAACATGAACAACAAAATTGACGCCTATTTATTCGGACAGATTCTTGGGACTCATTCGTTTTTACTTAAGGGTGAATTTTTGCAGCCGGATGAGTATTCTGAAATTCAGGAACAATATTTTCTTCCTGGTGGAGAAACTGGTACAGCAGCAACTGTGCTAGATTCTCTTGGTGTTTCTGTGCGAATTGCGGGAACCTGGATTGGAACTCAAGTTGCGCCAATGCTCAAGGATTTTTATAAAGATAAGAATGTAGATTTGTCGCCGCTTACTTTTATCGATGAACCAGGCGTTATGGATTATGTTGTAATTTCAGGACTTGTGCGCTCGCCTATGGGAAAGTTTCAGACGTTGTTTTCATCTGGAAAGCGATGGTGGAATATCCCGGAAGAAAAAGATATTGTTGGTTGCAAGGCTGCTGCTATAGATCCTTATTTTGGAGAAGACTCTCTCAAAGCTGCCCAGATTTGTCAGAAAAATAAAATCCCATTTGTAACAATAGACAGTCCGCACGACTCGCCTCTTCACAAAATGGCCGCAGTAAATGTTGTTTCAAAAGAATGTACTGGCCAGCTTTATAAGGGAATGCCGGTTCTAGAAATTATGAAACTCATGCAGTCTGAATCAGAAGGCTTAACCATAATAACCCAGGGCGGTGGCGAAATGCTTTATGCAAGAAAAGGTTCCGAAATCAAAACCATGAACCCATTCAAAGTAGAAGTAAAAAGCACCCTGGGCGCCGGCGACACTTTCAAAGCAGGCTGCGTTTACGGACTCCTTAAAAATCTTCCTGACGATGAACTTGTTCGTTTTGCAAGTGCCTGCTCCGGCATAGCAATTTCCCGCTTCCCGTTGCCACTGAATCCGCCAAAGCTGGAAGAGGTTCTTAAAATTATGACAAACCCTAATCACAAAAACAGTTGAATTTTTCTGTATGTATGCTATATTTAAACAAGAAAGGCACCTCGCGACAAGCGTCTTGCCCCACAATAGCGTTGACTGAGTAATCAGGACTTAATGCGCCACTCTGTGTGCTAGACAGGGTGGCGCTATTTTTTTCTTATCTAGAAGAAAGAGTTATCGAGGTCAAAATTTTTGACCTCGATGCAGACTATAGGTATAAAGGACGGAAAAATTATAAATAAGATCCCCGGGTCAAGCCCGAGGATGACAGATGAATTAACGGGGGTTTTAGGGGGCGAAGCCACCTAGGAGAAGGGGTAGCGGACAAGACCGGAACGTAGTGAGGACTTGGGAGCGAGGGGAAGGCTTTCCCCTCCTGCTATCACTTTTTTATACCTATTTTCACAACCATTTTTTTCTACTATAATATCTTCACTATGAAAGCATCAAAATTTATTAACTGGACACTGCGCGAAGCTCCAAATGACGCAGTTATTTCTAGTCATCAGCTTATGATGAGAGCTGGTCTTATTCGTAAACTTGGAAACGGACTTTATTCTTATATGCCTATGGGACTTAAGGCATTCCGTAAAGTTGAAAGAATTATTCGTGAAGAACTGGACAGAGCTGGTATGCTCGAGATGAAGCCTACTGTTGTTCAGCCTGGTGAAATATGGAAGGAATCGGGACGCTGGGAAAAAATGGGTCCTGAAATGCTTAAGCCACAGAATCGTGGTGGACAGGATATGGTAATTTCGCCTACTGCCGAAGAAGCTTTTACTGCTCTTGTACGCGACGGACTTACTTCTTACAAGCAGCTTCCTTTTACTTTGTATCAGATTAATACTAAATACCGCGACGAGATTCGTCCACGTTATGGCGTTATGAGAGGCCGCGAATTTACTATGATGGATGCCTACTCTTTTGATAAAGATCAGGCAGACCTGGATGCATCTTATGAAAATGCTGCCGCTGCTTACCGACGCATCTTTAAGCGCATGGGACTTGCTACAATTTCTGTAAAGGCCGACACAGGTGCTATGGGTGGTTCCGGTTCTGAAGAATTCATGGTAGAAAGCGAAGTTGGTGACGATACACTTATTCTTTGTCCTGGCTGTAAATATGCCGCTAACGTAGAAAAGGCTGCATGTAAGGACGATGTTGCACTTGGTGCTGATGGAAAGCCTCAGGTTGCAACTACTGCTAGCGTAGAAGAAATCCCTACTCCAAATGTTCGCACAATCGAAGAGCTGAGCGAGTTCCTTAAGACAACTCCACAGGCATTTATTAAGACTCTTATTTACAAGGTAGAAAATCCTGGCGTTGAACTTGCCGGTGACTTTGTTGCTGTTTGTATCCGCGGCGACCTTGATGTTAATGAAGCTAAATTGTGCGCCCTGCTCAAAGCAAGCAATGTAGAACTTGCAGAAGAAGCTGATGTTGTAAAAATCACAGACGCTCCTGTTGGTTTTGCAGGCCCTGTTGGTCTTAAAAAGGCACAGGTTATTGCAGATAAAACTGTTATGACAATGCACGACGCTGTAAC
>CAMKDH010000205.1 GCA_946411215.1 uncultured Treponema sp.
TCACTCAGCGCGAGCCACTGTTCGGAGAGGGCTTCTATTTGAGTTGAAAGTTCTTCTATTTCGTGTTGGACGGATTTGGCTTTTTCGCCGTTGGAGTAGACTTGGGGGTCGGCCAATTTTGATTCCAATTCTGATTTTTTTTGTTCCAAGGAGGAGATTTGTTGTTCCAGGTTTGAGAGGGCCTTCTCTTTTTTGCGTTTTTCGGATTCAAGGCGCTTTTGTTCTTCCCAGGAGAGTTGTTGTTTTGGCTGCCCTTCGACTGGCTCAGGGACCACGGGCCGGGGGGCGTTACGGGGGGCTGGCCCCCCGTTAGAAGGGGTAGGCGAAGACGGAACGGCTGAGCCGAGGGGGAGACTTCCCCCTCCTTTCTCTGTCTGCTCCAGATAATATTTATAATCCCCCGGATAATACATGGACTTGCCCGGTTCAAGATGAAGGACCTGAGTTGCAAGCTGCTCTATAAAACCGCGGTCGTGACTTACAAAAACTATGGTGCCGCCAAAATCGCGGAGGGCCTGGAGGAGTACGTCCTTGGAATGAAGGTCCAGGTGGTTGGTAGGCTCGTCTAACACCAAAAGATTTACAGGGCTAAGGAGGAGTTGAAGCAATGCTATGCGGGACTTTTCTCCACCACTAAGAACGTCGAGGCTTTTGAAAACATCGTCGCCACGGAAAAGGAAGGCACCAAGCATATCGCGCAACTTTGGAATTAGATCAAGAGGCGCAACACTTTCAAGATGCTCAAGAATTGTGCAACTGCCTTTTATTGTTTCTGCGTTATCCTGGCTGAAGTAGCCGATTTTTACTCCGGCACCAGGGATAACTTCGCCTGTGAACGCACTGTCCTGCTCTGCAATGATTCTAAGAAGCGTAGACTTACCTGCACCGTTACGCCCCGCAACTACAAGACGCTGTCCATTTTCAAGGGTAAGATCCAGGTTGTTCAAAACATTTGTATGACCGTCGTAAGACTTTGTGATGCCGTTCATTCTGAGCACGAGTCTTCCTGCATGAGGAGCTGGCGGGAATGTAAAATGGATTTTCTTAAGGGACTCAGGAATTTCTATGCGCACCATTTTGTCGAGCTTTTTCTGATACTCCTGGGCTTGTGCGGCTTTTGTTGCTTTGTAACCAAAACGTGTAATGAAATCTTCGAGCTTCTGGATTTCCTGCTGCTGCTGTTCGTATGCGGCCATGAGTGTTTTGAGTTCTGTCTCACGCACCTTTTCGTAATGAGTGTAATTTCCCGGGTAGCGCTTAAGCTCTCCATTAAAAAGCTCATATACTTCGTTTATTGTAACATCAAGAAAATAGCGGTCGTGACTTACGAGTAAAAATCCGCCTTTGTAGTTCTGAAGAAATTCTTCGAGCCAGGAGCGGGCTTCAAGGTCAAGGTAGTTGGTAGGCTCGTCTAACAAAAGGATGTCCGGGTTTTGCATGAGGGCTTTTGCAAGCGCAATACGCATCTGCCATCCGCCGGAAAACTCTTCTGTGTTGCGGTCAAAGTCGGAGCGAAGGAAGCCTAAACCAAGCAGAACTGACTCTGCAAGTGACTGTCTTCTATGCCAGCCTGAGTCGTTGAGTTTTTGTATAAGCTCTGCCTGCATTTCTGCAAGTTGCTGCATGTTTGAAGGATTTGATTCAAGCTGTGCACCAAGCGCGTCTATTTTATTCTGCATGTCGTAGCCGTATTGAAAGGCTTTGTCTGCTTCTTGCAGCAGAGTACACCCATGGTGTGTAAGGCCCGACTGCGGAAGATATGCAATGCGGCATTCTTTTTGTACTGCGCGTTCTCCTGAGTCTGGGGCGGTAAGGCCTGCAAGAACTTTAATGAGCGTAGATTTTCCTGAACCGTTTGCACCTGTTAATGCGACCTTTGAGCCAGTCTGAAGATTTATTGTTACATTTTTTAAGATATCTCTGTCGCCGAATGCAAGAGAAACCTGTGAAAACTGTACAAAAGCCATGTGGTACCTGCCGTGCCCTATTTGTTCTTAAAGTAAAGTATAAGCGGACTTGAGCTTCTTGCTGTTACAAGAATTCCGTTGAAGGTTGCGTCTGTTGCATCTTCAAGTCTAAGGCCGTCGCTTTCGAGCTTGTAAAGGAAGTTTACTTCGTCTGTTGTTCCTTCGAACTTAAAGGTAAGAACGCCGTCATAAGAGCCTGCAAGTGCTTTTCCTACTGCGTACTTAACGCTGCAGGTTCCTGCATTTTTTGCACCGGCGCTGATGATTGAAGGAACAAGCAATTTGTAGCCTGTCCACTTAAAGGTTCCGTCTGTATTAAAGCTTAACTTTCCGTAACTTGAACTTGAAAGCTCACCTGTAGAAACTGCAACCTTTTCGTAAGCAGCTGTTCGTCTCTTTTTCTCTGCTGCAACAATTGAGTTTATATCTTCGCTCAAGGTTACAAGGTTAAGCTCCTGAGGCTTTCCACTTTCGTCTGTATATCGGACAACTATAAAGGCTGATTTTTTATAAACAATAATGATTGGAATATCGTTGAGTGTGTATTCAAAATCATCTGTCTTTGTGTAGCCGGTGTAATCCCAGCTTTCGTGGATGCCGCTCATGTTGAGAGAAACCTTATTATTCTTTGTATCAATTATAAAGTTGTAAGATGGATGAAGCTTCGTAATATCAATGTTGCCCGAAGAAATCATTGAACTGAAGCTGTCTGGATACCAGGCTTTGTTCAAAATTGAATTGTAGTAATTGTCTTCCTGATCTTCTTCTTCGAGTTTTTCTCCACCAATCTGCTCGCCGTTTTCATCTGTTTCGTAGATATTCAGGTTATAAGAAAAACACCAGCCTTGTGTTCCGTTTGAAGTTAAGATTCTGTACCAGTCTCCTTCAAGTGGCTTTCCGCCTGTCATTGGAGGCTGACCTTTTCCTTTGTATAAAAGCTTTATGCTTTCGCCTTTGCGTAAGCGATATACCTGCTTTGAAGTATTAACCGGTTCTGCACGGCAAGGAAGTCCGTCTACTTTTGCCAGGGCATAGGAATGTGCACAATCCTCATATTTTTTTGCAACTGCAGAAACCTTTGCTTTTTTTACAGGATCGGTGAGCTGCCACAAAGGAATCTCAATTTTCTGAAGTTCTTTTGCGTTTGCGTTTTCTTCGTTTTCAATTCCAACAACATATACGTGCGAAATATTTGAACGGATATATACTGGTAAAATATCACCGCTTTGAAGCTTATGCTCAGGTACATTCCAAAGCAGTACACTGTAGCCCATTACCTTATCTTTGCAGGAGTTCAAAAATATAAAACAGAATGCCAGAAGCAAAACACTGGTGGCAGCAAGAAATGTCTTTTTCATACGGTTAATATATCAAATTTGCGCAAAAATGTCTTTATTGCTTTTATACCCTTTATATAGTAAAATATTTGATACATTTTTAGGAGGATTATCTAAATGAAAAAAATCACATCATTCGCATTACTCACAGTAATGGCTTTTGCTCTTATGACAGGCTGTTCTGGTACATCTACAAAGAATTACATTCTTGCTACAGGTGGAACCAGCGGTACTTACTATCCATTTGGAGGTGCTATTGCCAATGTCTGGAACACAAAGCTTGAAAATATGAACGTAACTGCTCAGGCAACTGGTGCTTCTGCAGAAAATCTTCGTCTTATCAACAAGGGCGAAGCTGAATTTGCAATTGTTCAGAACGACGTTATGGACTATGCATACAACGGAACTGACCTTTTTGCTGGTGAAAAGCTTACAAACATCATGACAATTGGAACTATGTATCCAGAAGTTGTTCAGATTGCTGTTTCTAAAGCAAGTGGAATTAAATCTGTTGCAGATTTCAAAGGAAAGCGCATTTCTGTTGGTGCTGCTGGTTCTGGTGTAGAATTCAACGCTAAGCAGATTATGGAAGGCTACGGTCTTACATTTGATGATATTAAGAAGAGCAACCTTTCTTTCAAGGAAAGTGCTGATGGTATTCAGAACGGTACACTCGACGGATGTTTTATTACTGCCGGTGTTCCTAACGC
>CAMKDH010000206.1 GCA_946411215.1 uncultured Treponema sp.
GATTTTTCACCTACTTTGTTAATAATTGAGCCTGTTTATCAAGCTCCATTTTTTGAGTAAGAAGATTGTTCATTTGAATTCTGTCATCGTCTGTAACAATAACAAAGTCTCGGATTCTTTTTACCAAAGCTTCGCGCTGTTCATCAATTTTATTTCTTTTTACAAACTTTATTGTGTCCTGAATATAGGCACCACAGTTTTCTTTTTGATAAACACTTTGTGACAAAGCATTTGTGATATATTGGGTTAAACCCGTTCCGTTACAACTTTCGATAATGTCAGGTATAGACAACGCTCCCTTTTGAAGACAATCTTCATAAATTCTGAATAACTTTCTGGCATCGGGATTCTTAAAATCTTCTTCATTAAGACTGGAACGTAAGGTTTTGAATTGGTCTAAATCGGCTGTTATGGCAATTAACCCACGCAATTCTGCATCAAGGTTTATCTGCTTCGTATCATTCTGGTTATTATCCTGCCGGATTGTTATACGTTCTCGGGCTTGGTTTCGATTTAAAAAGTCCCTTTTTACAGCCTCCGGTTTCAGATTAAAGACTTGAGCTAATTGCTCAAGGCATGACTCCTTTTGGATATCTGACTGTAAGCAGTCTATATAGAGAAAAAATTCAAGTGCAGCCTTAGTTTTACCCTCAGGCGTGTCAACAGGGTATTTTTTCCCTACTTTATTCAAAAGATAGTCACTATCTAATATAGCGTTATTTACTTGTACCGTCAAGTTCTCGGCGCCAAATTTAAGCATAATTTCGGCAGGGTCTTTTCCTCCTTTTAACTGGATTACTTTTACAGTAAGATCATGTTCGCGGCAAAGTTTTATGGCTTTCCAGGTTGCTTCCTGTCCCGCTCCATCTGAGTCAAAAGAAAGGTATACTACACCACCCGCAACAAAACCAGAGATCATTTTTATATGTTCTTCTGTTAAGGCTGTTCCAAGTGTTGCAACGGCATAATCAAGACCACACTGATGATATGCAATTACATCCATGTTTCCTTCGCAAAAGATAATTGATTTTTTCTGACGGATAGAGTTTTTTGCAAAATTAAATCCAAACAAGGTTTCGCGCTTTTTGAATTGAGGTAAGTCACCTGAGTTCAGGTATTTTCTTTGAGATTCATCAGCGGGAGGAATTACGCGTCCACCAAAAGCAACAACCTGACCTTTTCGGTTGAAAATCGGGAACATAAGACGGTCAGAGAAAAATGAAAAATCAGGATAATTCTGGCTGAAAAGACCTGATTTATTCAAAAAATCAGCACTGAAGTTTTTACCGAGCAAGAACTTTTTAAGCCATTTACGGTCTGCAGGTGCATATCCAAGCTTGAATTTTTGTATTGTTTCTGTGGTAAGACCACGTTTTGTAATATATTCAAGTGCCTTTTTTCCCTGTTGAGTTTCCATCAAAAAATAATGGAACATGCTTGCAGTTCGTTCATAAAGCTCAATATTTTTTTCTACAGTATCATCACGTTTGTAGTCTGCAGGTGCACCACCATCTTTATAACGGATTGGAATGCCCGCTTTTTTTGCAAGGCTTTCTATAGCTTCAACATACGAAAGCTTTTCCATTTCCATTACAAACTTGATTACATCGCCGGAAGCATGGCAGCCAAAGCAATGATAAAACTTTTTGTCGGAATCTACGTGAAAAGAAGGAGTTTTTTCTCCGTGGAAAGGACAGCAGCCCCAAAAATCATTTGGACCACGAGATTTAAGCACAGTATAATCGCCAACTACCGAAACTATATCGGTTGTATTGCGAACTGCATCAATTGTCTCCTGTGATATAAATCCTGCCATCTCGAATTACCGCCCGATTTACTTTTTTGTGCTTAAGTTATGACTTGCTTTATGTTCATCAAAGGTCGAAGTAAATACGTGCCTTCCTTCCTGAGAATCTACAACCTGGAAAAAGTAATAATTTGTTTTTGGAGGATTTGCTGCAGCACTTAAAGCAACAAGTCCTGGATTAGAAATTGGACCTGGAGTAAGCCCTGCCCATTTATATGTATTGTAGGGACTGTCAATTTTTGTGTCTTCAAGAAGAACTCTGTCTGGATGAGGTCTACCTTGAATTTCTGTTATGATGTATACAATTGTAGCACATGAGTATAAACCAATGTTCTGTTTGAGGCGGTTTGTAAATACACTTGCAATTAATGGGGCTTCATCAGCAACTCTGTATTCACGTTCTACAATTGAAGCAAGAATTACTATATTGTAAAGCTCCTGCGGAGTTTTTTCAGATAACCCTTCGATTGATTTGATTTTTTCAAAGAAGGTTTCAATCATTATTTCGGCAGCATCCTGTGCGGTCATTCCCAAAGTGAAAAAATAAGTTTCAGGAAACAAAAATCCCTCTGCACTTTCTCCCGCAATATTGTATTTGTTCAAGATTTTAGGAGAATAGCATACAGCCTTAAAATCATCCTGTTTACAGATATTATTATCTTCAAGGATTTTTCCAATCTGCGAAATTGTCTTGCCTTCCGGAATTGCAAGCTTTATATATTCCTGCTGACCTGAACTCAATGCATTTACAAGCTCACCATAATTCATTCCGTAGTTCAAATGATAGATTCCGCTTTTTAATACAATTGACTCAGGGATTTGTTCATCTGGAAATATCACATTTATTAATTTAGGGTATCTTACAAAGTAGTAAAAGAATTTTGAGTTTTTTATAAGGCCTTTTTCCTGTAAGTCCTGTGCAATTTTAAATGTAGAGGTTCCCATTGGAACTTCAAAACGCACAGTTTCTTCTGACGAGATGTCCAGAGGTTTTACCGGAGAGATTTGAGAATAACAATATAAGAAACCCGCTGCAATTATGAGAATAAGAAAACACAGAAGGATTAGAAAAACTTTGCCTTTTGTTTTCATGAATAGAATTTTTTTACCTCATCTAAAGATAACGATTGATAAACAGCACTTTCCAAAGCCTGATAAAAATATTCAAGACCTTCTGGTAAAGACTCCTGATTATCTCTTAAGAATTTAGCAAGACCTGCCACTTCTTTGGAAGTAAAATTATATGATAAAGTGAATTTTTTTTCATCTGGTTCGCGCATTGGAATCATAACTCAATTTCCATATCTTCTTTTGCAAGGTCAATATATATATCCTGATGAGCTATATATTGAGCATACCATCTTGCAGCCTGAAGAATTGAATCAAGCTTTTTGTCATCATAAGTAGGCTCATGATGGAACAGATATAAGTTTTTAATATTCCAGTGAACTGCAAAATCAACTGCATAACAGAAAGCGGAATGACCCCAGTTCTGCTTGCGGTAAGCTTCTTCTGTTGTGTACTGAGAATCTATTACAAGACAATCTGCATTGCGGAAAACTGCTTCGTGCATTGGCGAAATATCAAAATCATTTGAATTAAGCTCTACGTCTGTTGCAAATACAAACTTTTTATTGCCTTCAATAACTGCATAACTGTAAGAAGTTCCCGGATGTGACATTGGACAGCAAACAATTTGTGTATTTCCAATATTTATAGGGCTGCCTGGAATCAAGGTCATAAAGTTCATTTTTTTTGTAAGGGCGCCCCAAGGAACAGGATAATATGGCTGATTCATCTGATTTACAAGATAATCCTTAGCATTTTCATCTGTTGAATAAACATTAAATTCGCTGTTTGGATTATAAGCCGCATCAAAGAACGGAAGGCCCTGAATATGATCCCAATGGAAATGTGTGAAGAAAAGATTATATATATTGTCTTTTGGAAGATTTCCTGATTTACCAAGAACACGAATACCTGTTCCTGCATCAAAAATAAGTTCGTTGCCAAGCGATTTTACTTCTACACAGGTAGTGTTTCCGCCTGTTGTACCAAATATCCATGATGGAAGGGATGAAACAAATTTTGCGCGTGCTTCTTCGTTCTTTAAATCATCAACTGTGATTCTTTGAACTGCTGCCATTATTTTTGACTGAACTTGCTGGGGTGAAATTGGTGTAGGTAAAGA
>CAMKDH010000207.1 GCA_946411215.1 uncultured Treponema sp.
TGAAAACGACAGCTGGTGGAATGAGCTTTCAAGCCAGGTTGCACGTGCGAAGGAATATGGCGTGCAGGGAGAGATTGAGGCGGCAGGAGTTGCGCTGGGTGTAAGTCAACCATCAAAAGAAGACTTGATTCTGAAAGCTACCCAAGCAATTAAGCAAAAAAGAGAAGAAATGATACCAGAACCTATTTACGGTTATAATGAATTAAGACCTAAAGAAAAACGCAAAGCAATTTGTAATTGGCTCATCAGAAAAGGAATGATTAGTGGAAAGGAGCGTTTTGTAATTGCAAGACCAGATGGAAGCTTAGTTGCTTTTAAGAAAGGTAATAAAACAAATGTTCTTCTGGGGGCTCGGATACAAACATTATTGAAGAACAGTGAAGAAAACAGATATATCTTTTATCATAATCATCCGTTTAGTGAAAGCTTCAGCTTTAAAGATATGAGAACTTTGAATTATTATAATTCATTAAAAGAAATGGTTGCTATTGGACATGACGGAACTTTGTATTCTCTAAAGGCAGGGAAACGTATAGCCGATAAAGATTTCATAGAACTTTTTGAAGAAATTACAGAACCAGAGGTACTTAAAGAACTTGTAAAAAAATACAACTGGAAATATACTGTAAAAAGGATTGTGTAATTATGGGTCATTTTTTTTCAGGTTGGTATGATGAAACTCCTCTAAAAAACCAGGAATGGCAGATAAAATATGGTTTGCGAAAAGAATTTATACATCTTCTCATAAACGAAGACATAACACCTGAACAACGAAAGCGTCTTGATATTTTACATCACGGAACAGAAGAACAGATTAAACAGCTTGCTGAAATGAAGTAAAATACAGCCCCGAACTTCCGGGGCTTTTTTCTTTTTGAGGTTACAAAAAAATGAAAGAAGAAATCTACAAAACTTTTGAAAAAATGAGTTTATATGCTGATGTAGAAATCTCAAACTTTGGTGATGTATGTGCAATCTCCAGAAGTAAAAAGCCTTGTAAGATTTATTCAAATGTTCGCGGAAATCGTTTCTTAAAAATCTGGAAAATTAATCATTGGGAAACATTTTCGATAGAATGTGAAATATGTAAATTATTTCCAGAAGAGAAAAATAATTACACTAAAGATTTTTGTTACAGAGAAAAAGCCAGACCTGATGAAATATCTCTCCTCAAAAAAGACTATGCAGAAGGAAACACCATTTCAGAAATTTCTAAGGCTTACAAGCTAAAAGATGAAGCTGTTCAAGAAATAATTTTTACAAAAAATCCAGAAGATAAAACTTTAATTTTGGTTGAGTATTAAAAAATATCATTTTCCGCTTCTCACAAATACACATAACACCCGCTCTTTCGCAAAATTCACCACTTTTCACCGACCTACCTAGTAAAAATTGGGTAATTTGTCATTTATTTAAAAATACCCCCTAAATTTTCAAGATTTTAACAGATTAACTATTCCCACAATTGCCGCAATTTTTCCCATCTGTGCTTATATATCCGCGAGGTGGGAAATGAAAATCTACATTGCAGGAAAGATTACCGGCGACAAGCATTACAAACGAAAATTCAAGCGTGCAGAAAAGCTTTTACGTTCGCTTGGATGTTCTGTTATGAACCCTGCCTGGATTGTACCATCTCGCGAGTTTTCTTATGAAGACTATATGAAAGTCAGCGGTGCAATGCAGGAAGTCTGCAATGGCGTGTATTTTCTGCTCGACTGGACTAAAAGCCTTGGATCTCAGCGAGAAATGGAAAGAACAACATCTCTTGACCAGAAGGTTTTCTTTGAAGGTAGCGGTATGTCTTTGGAATACTTAAAGCGTCTACTGGAAAAGGAGAAAGCTTCCAGCGATAAGGTAGGATAAAAGCTATGAAAAAGATTCGTACATGGCAGCTCTGCCGCACGGGTACATTCGGGCAGGACGGAGCAAAGATTACAGAAAAAGACTTGAAGGACATTGTTGAGACCTTTACTCCGACACGTCCTATTTCAATCGGGCATGATTCGGCAAAGGGGGACAACTTTCCAAAGTTTGGTGACGTGCTTGCAATTGACGGTATTTATGATGATGCCAAACACAAGGGCGAAAAGGTTCTTGTCGGTATGGTCATGCTTCACCCGGAACTTGAAAAACAGTTTTCAGACAAGGATGACGGCGACGGCTGCTACAAAGGCTGGAGCGTTACTATTCCAAAACGTGCAAGCGACGGAAAGCGTTATCTTCACAGCCTGGCAATCTGCGGAGCAACTCCGCCAAAGATTCCGGGCCTTGAGCAGCTCATGGTTAAAAGCTGCTATTCAGACGGCGATACGGTTGAGGTGTTTGACTTCAGCGACGCAATAGATTATCAGGAGGAGATTCCCATGACTGATGAGGAAAAGAAAAAGATGGAGGCTCTTGAGCTTGAAAACAAAAAGCTGAAGGAAGATGCCGAAAAGGCAGCCGCCAAAAAGGATGGTGAGGACAAAAAAGAAAAGTTCTCTGATTCCAAAGAGTATGCAGACATGCAGAAGAAAATCGAAGACCTTGAAGCTTCAAGAAAAGAAGCTGTTGTAAAAGGTGTTTGTGACAAGTTTGCTGATATTCCTGCAGGACTTAAAGACAGCGTTCAGAAGGTTGCCGGCGTTCTTGCTTCAACAACTGAATCTTTTGAGTTCAGCGATAAGGACGGAAACAAGAGCAACAAGACAGCTCTGGATCTGTTCAGCGACGTTCTTTCAGGGCTCATCGCTGCCCCTAAGAAAGAGGAAGTAACTTCTCGCCAGGTTAACACTGACGAGTTTAACGACAAAAAAGATGGCGACAAAGAAACCGACTGGGGTAAAGTTGCCGCCAAACTCTAAGGAGATGAAACATGGAAAAGGTTGAAGAATTCTTTGACCGCGGCGTGCTCCATGCAGGACACCCGCCAATCGTGGACTATGCGACTCTTGCAACATCAAGCAAGAATCTCAAAGCCGGTACAGTTTTGAAATCTGCAAGCGGCGGTCTCGCACCTGCCGGAGATTCGGACACACCTTGTGCAGTCCTTCTCGCAGATGTTCCAGCACACTCAAGCGAAGCTACAACAGGCGTTCCTGTAGTTGTGCATGGGCTTGTTGTAAAGAGCCGTCTTCTGGACTACTCGTCATCAACAGAAGCTGCAGCAAGTGCAACTCTTTCTGCTAAGCTTCCGGCTGCTGGCATCTACCTGGTACAGGGTGGATGGTCAGAATCAAATTTCAGATAGGAGATTGAAAAATGGCATTGTACAAAAACGGTTCCATCACTATCAAAAGTGAAGACATTGAGCGCGTACTGGCTGCAAAGCCGGAAAACACTTCCAACGCTCGTGCTTATTTTAAGCAGACAAAGCTCAAGAACTCTACCCATATTTCTGCGGCAGAGCTCAAAAAAGAATACGGCAACGTTCCTGTAATCGTTCGCGGTGACAACGGAATTGTTCCAAAGCATGGCGTTGATGCAACAGACATCGTGCCTATGCCAATTGAAATTGACGACAAGATTTCTGCCGTTGATATGGACGAGCTCGAAAGAGCTACTGACATGGGTGTTAATCAGATTGTTGATGAATACCTTGACCAGCATTCGGACATGGTTCGCGAAACAACCAACGCCCTCTGCTGCCAGGCTCATCGCGGTAAGATTGACTACATGATGAAGAGCGGCGGAGAAACAATCCGCTACAAGGTTGATTACGGTGATGTAACCGAAATTGACCTTACAGAAAATCTTGTAAGCCTTACACGTGGCCAGGCTATTGCCGTTCTTACAAAGATGGCTCAGCAGGCTAAGAAAAACGGTGTTGGCGGCCCTGGCGAATTTGTTGCCGGCGCTAAGGTTTATGAGAAGTTCGTTGATTTGCTTACAAAGGCAGAGCTCGACTCTCAGATTAAGGACGAATCGCTCAACATGGGTTCCTTCAAGGTAATCATGGATAACGATTCTTACACAGATATCGTTAGCGGAAACAAGGT
>CAMKDH010000208.1 GCA_946411215.1 uncultured Treponema sp.
CATCATAAAGTCCGCCAAGTTCATGTTCAAGCTTGTGAGTCATCCAGTCGCCGCCGTCGTTTCCGCAGCCTGTAAGTCCATTGTGAGAAAGACTTCCAGCCCACATAACTTCGGCACGGGCATCGTAATTTTTTGGATCTTTTACAAGCACAAGGGCGTTTTGTTTTACTGTGCGAAGAAGTGCTTCTGCCATAGAATCTGTAAGCTCCATGTTTCCGCCGTTTGTAAAATATCGCTCCATTGTGTGCATCATAATATCTGTACATCCGCAGGCTGTCTGATAGTCCGGCAGAGTCATTGTAAGTTCAGGGTTAAGGATTGCAAATTTAGGACGTCCAAAGTCGCTTGAGTATCCGCGCTTAACAAGACCTTCCTCTTTTGTGATAACAGAAGAATCGCTCATTTCGCTACCCGTTGCAGCAAGTGTGAGGATTACTCCAAGAGGCATGCAGGCATTTACCTGGCGTTTGTAATCATAAAAATCCCAGACATCGCCGTCATTCATAACTCCATAGCCGATTGCTTTTGCAGAGTCAATTGCACTACCGCCGCCTACTGCAAGCAGAAAATCAATTCCTTCTTTTTTGCAAAGTTCAATGCCTTCATAAACAAGGCTAAGATGAGGATTTGGAACAGCACCACCAAGCTTTACATAAGGAATACCTGCAGCATCAAGTTTATCGGTTACACGCTGCATAAGGCCGGAACGAATAACACTGCCCCCGCCATAATGAATCAAAACTTTCTTGCCGCCAAACTCCTTGATGAGATCAGCAACTTTATCTTCGGTATTTTTTCCGAACAAAACCTTAGTTGGTGTAAAATACTTAAAATCAAACACTTTTCTGCCTCCTGGATTTTAATTATACTCCAGAAACCTTAAAAATGTAGAAATTTTATCTATGAGAATAGGAAAAAAAGAGATTGGAGAAGGCCTGTGTGGGGCCGCCCCGCCCGATTAAAAGAAACTGTGAATAAAATACCAGATAAAAAAGCCTACGCACACCATTTTGATTCCGGTGCCTGTCAAAAATCCTACAAAAGCGCCAAAGGCTGCCTTTAATACGCCGTCTGAGTTTCCGCGGTTATGGATTAGCTCACCAAGGAATGCGCCTACAAACGGTCCTACAATTATTCCCACGGGTCCCACAAAAAGTCCTATAATCAACCCTATTGTAGAACCGGTTGTTGCGGCTTTGCTTCCGCCAAAGTTTTTTGTCATTATAATAGGAAAGATATTGTCCATTATAGAAACAACGACCGCCAAAACCGCAGTGATGATGAGCATTAAAACTGAAACGTCTGAGTATTCGCAAAAATATGCAGCAAGCAGGCCCAGCCACGCAAGAGGTGCCCCTGGAATTACCGGAACAAATGTGCCAATAAAACCAATCAAAAGAAGAAGACTTGCAACTACTATTAAGACGATATTTAATGCCATAAAAATTTCTCCTCACGCTGCCTCGGATTATATCACAGCCGCCCGCATTTTGATATACTAAAGCATAATGAAAACACTGTTTACAATGGATTTAAAAAACTACAAGAAAGACTGGCCACGTTCACGCAGAGATTCTGCCCGTGCAATAATCCGTGTGGGCGATAATAAGCTTGCCCTTGTTTACGCCACAAAAAAAGGATATTACAAGTTTCCGGGTGGTGGCATAAAACCAGATGAAGATATAGTTACAGCGCTCATAAGAGAAGTTCAGGAAGAAGTAGGCCTTGTTGTAATCCCCCACAGCGTAAAGGATTTTGGAGTGTGCCATCGTTTTCAAAAATCAAGCAAACTCGCAAACACGATTTTTGAACAGGATAATTTTTATTATGAATGCGAAGTTGAAAAATCCGGCGACGCTCCAAAAATCATAAAACAAAATCTTGATGACTACGAAGACAAAGCCGGATTTGAACTGCGAATTGTTTCTATTAAAGAAGCCCTCGAAACAAACTTAAAATACCGCGACACTGATGATTTTAATATCGTAATGATTTCCCGCGACACCAGAGTTTTTGCAATGCTGCTTGGCGTTCCCGTAGAACCTTCGCGCTGCATGGCAGAATATCTTTTAAACGAAGGCGTTGCCAAAAATCCAGGACCATGGCGTGAGCACAGTTACGCCGTAGCTCGAGCCGCAGAAAAAATCGCTTTAGCAGTTAACAAAAATTGCGGCACTATCCGCCTCGATCCAGAGCATGCCTACATCTACGGTCTCCTCCACGACATAGGCCGCCAGGAAGGCTACACCTATATTGCCCACGTTTACGACGGCTATCATTTTTTAATGTCGCTAGGTTATGAAAAGGCTGCGCGCCTATGCCTCACCCATTCATTCAACCTTCACACAACAGACGACTACATTGGAAAAATCGACATCAGCTATGAAAAAATGCAGGAGCTAAAAGACCTTCTAGCCGCTACAGAATATGATGACTACGACCGCCTCATCCAGCTGCTCGACTCTACCTGTGGTGCCGATGGAACCCAAAACCTGGAAAAACGCATGAGCGATGTAAAGGCCCGCTACGGCTACTACCCTCAGGGCAAATGGGATAAAAACTTTGAACTCAAACAATATTTTGAAAAGCTCGCTGGCCAAAATTTATATGATATAATAAAGGAATAATATGAAAGATAGTAATGTAAAAAAAGGATTAGTTTTAGAAGGTGGCGCAATGAGAGGTATGTTTACCTCGGGCGTCCTTGATGTATTTTTGGAAAATGGAATAGAGTTCGACGGAGCCATTGGAGTAAGCGCAGGTGCAACCTTTGGCTGTAATCTTAAGTCCCGCCAGATAGGACGTGCTATCCGCTACAATAAACGCTTTGCCCACGACTGGCGCTACTGTTCAATCCGTTCTCTCATTTTTACAGGCGATATGTATGGTGCCCGCTTCTGCTACGACACCCTTCCAAACAAACTTGATATTTTTGACCGCGACACATACATTGCAAACCCAATGGATTTTTATTGTGTTGCGTCCGACTGCAAAACAGGAAAGCCCGTTTATAAAAAGCTCACAACCTGCGATCAGCATGACCTCACCTGGATGCGTGCCAGTGCCTCCATGCCTTTAGCAAGCCGCGTAGTAAAAATTGACGGTTACAAGCTCCTCGATGGCGGCATGACCGATTCAATCCCTCTAAAATATTTTGAAAGCATAGGCTACAACCGAAACGTAGTAATTCTTACCCAGCCCAAAGATTTCCGCAAAAAGCCTGCAAGTCTAATGTGGCTCATGAAAATTATGCTTCACAAATATCCTCTTTTGGTTGAAGCCATGCGAGATCGCCCAAACGTCTACAACGAAGAAACTGCCGATGTTTTTGAAAAAGCCGCCCGCGGTGAAGTTTTTGTAATTTGCCCCGACCAGCCCCTAGGTATAAGCCGCACCGAAAACAACCCCAATGAACTCCAGCGTGTCTATGATGAAGGCCGTCGTATCGCCACAAAGCTGCTTCCCCAGTTGAAAGAATTTTTGGATAAATAAGTAGGAGGGGAAAGCCTTCCCCTCGCTGCAGCCCTCTTCGAGGTCTTCCGCTACCCCTTCCAGCGGGCTCAAACGCCGCCCGCAACGCCTGCTTACAGGCCTTGGCATGTTATTATGACAACTTTTTGTTACAAAAGCATAAATTTTGAACAAAATCTGCCATTTTTATGCTTTTAGAACGGATTTTTGAGGTTCTGACCGGTTGAAAAGCATAAATTTTGAATCAAATCAACTATTTTTATGCTTTAAGACTTAATTTTTCAGGTTATTTCTGTCCAGAAAGCATAAATTTTGTACTTACACCATCAATTTTTATGCTTTTTGACATTTTTCTGACGATAAATTCCATTTAAAAGCATAAATTTTATCTACTTTTACTTTCTATTTAGTAACCGTCAATTCTCATGTATTTTCCCAAAATAAATCTTTGGACTAAACTTCTACGCAAGGTGGAAGAAATTATGAGATCAAATTACAGTCGTGAAG
>CAMKDH010000209.1 GCA_946411215.1 uncultured Treponema sp.
TCATTACTTCCATTTTGTTTACTTCCTTATTTTATTATCTCATGTAATTTAATAATGTTGAACTGTACATTTTGCCGGCCTGACTAAGGGTTGCCTGGTTAGTGTAATCTAACATCTTAAGATTTGTGATTGCTTCTGTGTAATCAAGATCCCCTTCTCTAGAAACCTGCTGTGTAACATCAAGTGCAAGCTTTGAGCTTCTTGTTGCATTAAGCTGAGCACGTTCATATTCACTTCCAGATTTTGCAAGACGACTTACAAGACTGTTAATTCCAAGGTCCAAAGTTCCAAGAACTCTTCCTCCAATTGATTCCTGGTCTCCGCTCAAAAGTGCATTACGGAAAGCAATTACTGCATCAAACATTGAACCGCCTGCTACACGAACACCATCACCAAGATTATATGGAGGGCGCTGACTTGCATCTTTTACAATACCAAGTTCATTCAAAGCAGTTCCTTCAACATCCTGAAGCCAGAGCTGACGAGCATCTGTAGTTTCAAAATTAAGTCCGTTTCGGATTGGGTCAAGGCTTGCTTTTACAGCAGCATCGCTTTTGTTGATTTTATTGATTACAGTATAAATGTTATCGCCTTCGTTGATTTTAATTTCTACACCATCAACACTGATGATTGAATCGCGGTTTGCCTGCCACTGCGAAGCATCACGTGCTCCAAATACCTGCTGATTTTCTGCCCAGAAGGTTTTGTTTCCGGCATTATCATTTATAAGATATTTATTTTCATCAACTTCTACCTGATTAACATCAATGTTTCCGTTATAGCGAACGTTCTGAATAAGAGGAACTCCGGAACCTTCTACATTGCCCATTTCAATATCAAAAGCAGTAGCCTTTGTATTTGTTCCGGCAAAAATTGATTTTCCGTCAGCATCAATTGCATTTGCATTCTGAACAAGAGACTTCAAAAGTTCATCAACTTCTGTTGCCATGTTCTTCATGTCTTCTTTATTGTAAATACCATTTGCGCCAGTTACAGCAAGCTCACGTACTCTCTGCATAATTTCAAGAGAGTTCTGCATATATCCTTCGCGAACAGCAAATTCATCAGAAAGTGTAAGTGCATTTTTTTCAAAGTTCTTTACGCGGCCAAGATATGACTGGTAACGAACAAGGTGCCCGGCTGCAATTGGGTCATCACGCAGATTCAACAATTTCTGCTGACTGCTAATCTGATTGTTTGCACGATTAAGTCTAGACTCCTGCAAGCGAAGTGCGCTCTGAGTATTCATGTTATTCATGTTACTTGAAATTCTATGCATATTTTACCTCTTATTAATTACACACCTAATCTATTTATAATTGTATCAATCAAAGAATCCCATACAGTAATGAACTTGGCAGCAGCATTGTAGCCGTGCTGGAACTTCATTATTTCTGCAAGCTCTTCATCAATATTTACACCGCTTATAGATTCACGCATATTGCGAAGGTCATCCATAATTGCGGCCTGGCTAAGATGATTTGTTTCTGCCTGTTCACCCTTAAGACCAACATTTGTAACGCTGTCTGCAAAGAAGTCATCAAAGGTGCGCATTGAACCAACCATAACAGATGTATTTCTAATTGCTGCAATCTCTACTGCCGCACGTCCGTCGCCTGCAAAAACATCCCCGCTTGGGCTAAGGAAGCCTGCTGCAACATTCTGAACATCATTTTGAATTGCAGAGTTGATTGTTATATAAGCACTTGGATTATAAACAGGAGAAACTCCAAACTGAGTACCTGCTGCTAAAGCTTCAACAGCATCAGCCTGATTAAAATCATAAGCACCAGCTACACCAGTTCCTGCAAGAACTCCTGAATAATTAGCAAGGAAATATCCTGAATCTTCAACATGACGGATTACAAAATCAGGATTTTCTGTGCTTACAGAAGTTGTTGCTTTAAGAACAAGATGATTATTGCGATCAAGATATGCCTTAACTTCGCTGTTTGAATCATTAATACGGTTGATTACTGTTTCAACTGTATCTGTATGATAGTAAGGAATCTCAACAGTACCGTCTGTGCTTGCAAGAGTCATAACTCCTTCAATACCAACCTGCTGTTCCTTATCAAGTTCGTTTGTACCTGTAAAACGGAAAACATAAGAAGTATCAAGAGTACCGTCTCCGTTGCGGTCAAAGTTTCCATTTACATTTTCTACGAAAGGATGCTGAACAAAGAAATCAAGACCAGTAACTTTATTTGCACCAACAGCATTGCGGTGAACATCATTTACTAAGTCTGCAAAGTTCATTGTCATTGTATTAAGCTGCTGAATCTCATTGCGGATATCAACATCGCGAAGTTCTACAAGAGCACCAAGCTTACCGCCGCTAAAGAAAGCATCTTTTCCAGTATCTTTCCAGATTAATTTATTGTAGCCTGAATCATCATCACGAAGCTGGAATCCAATTTCGCGTGAAATACCACCCTGTACAAGAATAAGTCCATCAACATGAACTTCAAATTCATCAGGGTCACGATGGTCAACAGTTACATTTACAAGCTGACTGAGTTTATCTACAAGAAGGTCACGGCGGTCAAGAAGATCATTTGGACTGTCGCCTACTCCTTTTGATTCGACAATACTTGCGTTCAAAGCAGCAATCTGGCGGGCAAGATCATTTACCTGTTTAACAGTTGCTTCTATATCACCGTCAACTAAATCACTTACACCTTTAAGGCTTTCCCAGCGCTGATTAATAGATTCTGTAAGAGTCTGTCCGCGTGTAACAACTGCCTGGCGTGCAGCTTTGCTTTCTGGATTTACCGAGAGCTCCTGCCAGCTTTCCCAGAACTTATCCATATTAAAGCGAACACTAATATCATCAGGTTCGTTATAAATCTGTTCAAGCATTGTGTAATAGTCTGAGCGTGTCTGCCAATATGTTTCCTGATTTGCCTGAGCAACAATTCTTTTATCCAAAAGCTCATCGCGAACACGAGTGATGCTCTGAACATCTACCCCCTGTCCAATCTGACCTGGGCGTTCTGCACGAGTCATGTCTGGTCTGTAGAGTGGATCAAACTCTTTAATCTGTACTCTCTGGCGAGAATAGCCTTCTGTATTTGCATTAGCAATATTATGACCTGCAGTTGTAATGGCATCTGTCTGTGCCATGATACTGCGTTTTCCTAATTCAATTCCCGAAAATGTTGATCCCATATATCGCCTCTCTAAAAGTCCAAGTTCAACACAACGCTCTGTGGCTGTGGCTGAACAATTTTTCCTGATTTTGAATAAACTTTATTTCCAGACTGTGGAAGTGCATCTTCTACAACGCCCTGAATAAAGTTCTTTGTAATATTTACATATTTGCTCAAAGCCTGATTTTCGATCTTGCATTTAAGAAGCTTTGCACGCATGTTGCCAAGACGTTCAAAATAAGGCTTTACTTCGTTCATTTTCATCATATCCTGAAGAACTTCGCGTTCTGTGTCTGCTTCAAGGAATTCAGTTGATACAGAATTAATATTATTGATGATTTTTGTAAGGTTTTCCCAGTTTTTGTCTGTAACAGCCTTGCGAAGAGAATTCTGATTTTTTACAAGTTCATCAAGGATTTTTTCTTCTCTTTCAAGAACTTCTTCAAACTCTTTTTTGTTGTCCATCAATATCACCTCGTAAATACAGTTATAGGATATCAGTTGTTTATCGGCAGTTGAAATTTTTAGTTTAGAAAAAAAATAAAAATTCTAATTTACAACATTAAACATTTTTGTTATTATTCAGCAACTTTTAAAAATTCTGGGGGTAACTGGAAAAATATGTTTAACCGTAGCGATTATGTCAGCGACAAGGACTGGCAGCGTTTTCTTGACTTTTCTAAAGATTTGGAAACTCCAAATATTGTAATTAATCTTAACACAATCAAATCTAATTACATCAGACTTAAGGATTCTTTTCCTTATGCACGCATTTATTATGCAATGAA
>CAMKDH010000210.1 GCA_946411215.1 uncultured Treponema sp.
TGAACAAAGCAATTGTTGCAATTACCGGCATAGATAAAGGGAGTATAATTTTTATGAAAATCAACATGTCGTTTGCACCATCGAGCTTGGCAGATTCTTCAAGACCTGCTGGAAGTCCGCGGAAAAAAGACATAAAGATTATCATGTTATAAAAGCTGAACAAACTTGGAATGATATAAACAAGGAAGTTGTCGTAAAGTCCAAGGTTTTTCAGCGTGATGAAATAAGGTATGAGGCCGCCACCAAAGAACATTGTGATTGTTCCAATAACTGTATAAACCTTATTTCCCATAATATGCTTTTTAGAAAAAGCATAACCAACCATAGCTGTGAAGAAAACGCTTGTCACAGTTCCAATAACGGTTCTTAAAATTGTTACCAAAAAGGCCCTGATAATTGTGTTATCCTGGAAAACTGTTTTGTAGCTTTCGAGGGTAAACTTTCTTGGCCAGAAATATATTCCACCGCGAAGAGCGTCGTTTGAATCATTGAAAGAAATAACAACTGTGTACCATACAGGATAAACTGCAATAAAACAAAGCAGAACCATTATAATTCCAACAATGTAATCGCCTGCTGTATTTCCTTTTAGTTTAGAATGTGCCATTTTCCATTTCCTCCATTAGAAGAGAGCTGTATCGTTCAATTTCTTGGTAATCTGATTTGTGATAAAAAGCAGGATAAATGCTATAACCGACTTAAACAAACCAATTGCCGAAGCATAAGAATATCTCATTCCACGCATAGCAGTCTGGTAAACATAGATATCAAGTACATTACTGCGTGGTGCATTTAAAGGATTGTTCAACACCAGAATCTGATCAAAGTTAGTATTCAAAAGTCCACCAACCGCAAGAATGAACATGATTGTTATTGTTGGAGCAATAGATGGAAGAGTGATTGTCCAGATCTGCTTCCAGCGGCTTGCACCATCAACTTTTGCAGCTTCATACATTTCCTGATCAATTCCGGAAATTGCTGCAAGATAAATGATTGCCGACCAGCCCAGTTCTTTCCATAAATCCGAAACAACTGTAATGCCCCAGAAATATTTTGGATAAGCTAAGAAGGCAACCGGTTCTTTTAAGATTCCTGTTTTAATAAGCAAATCGTTTATAAGTCCCCCGTCTCCGAGCCAGGTTGTAAGAATACCACCAAGCACAACCCATGAAAGGAAGTGTGGCATATATGTAATTGTCTGAACAAACTTCTTAAACTTCAGGTTCTTTACTTCATTCAAAAGCAAGGCAAAAATAATAGGCAGTGTAAAGTTGAAAATCAACTTAAGAATACTAATACCAAGAGTATTAATCATTACATTAAAAAACTCTTCGTCCTTCAAAAAGTTTATAAAATGCTGGAAACCACCGTGAGCAGCCCAAGGGGTAGAAAAAAACTTTTTACTGAACAAAGGAGTTGTGATAAAAAAGTTTTTCTTGAATGCAATCAAAATTCCATACATGGGAACATAATTAAATACGAGCATCCATGCTATTCCAAGAAGAGCCATAAACTGCAGATATTTTTCTTCACGCAGTCTGGCCCAGAAAGATTTCTTTGGAAGCTGCAAATCATTTTTTTTGTGTTTCATGACAGTACCTCGCTTACAGTTTGGAGTATAGACGCACTTTTTCATTATGGAAAGTTTGAGAATTTTCAGAAAAGTGTAAACTTTTCGGTTTTAGGGGCTTTTTTGAAAAATTTCTGTTGCTCTAGAATATTTCTTGCATTACGTTATAAACCGTAGTTAGTTTTTTAATAAACAGCAGGCCAAACTTTAGAGCTGGTATATAAAGTTTGGTCCTGCCGTTTTTTTATCTGACACACAGGAGGAAATTAAATGAAAAAGGTAAAAGGATACTTTACAAGCTTAGCCGGAGAAAAAGAAGAGTTTTACAAAATTGAAAATTATGACTGCATGGATGATTTTTTTATGACAATCACAAGTGCTTCTGATATATGGAACTTCTGCTGGTCGCAGGGTGGCATTACAGCAGGACGCATTGATTGTGATCATGCAGTTTTTCCTTATTACACAGCAGATAAAGTTAGTGATGCAAAAGCTTATACAGGTTCTTATACCGCAATCATATCTGGCGATACAATCTGGGAACCCTTTGCAAGCTTAAGTGCAAGTCCTGCTATGCGCAAACTGGTCGAAAAAAACATAACTCGCAACATTTATAAAAATACAGCCGGAACCCAGGTTTGGTTTGAAGAAATAAATAATGAATTAAAACTTTCTTTTAGATATGGCTGGACTTCTTCGGCAAAATACGGACTTGTAAAAAAGAGCGTGCTTACAAATCTTTCAGAAAGTCCTGTAAAAGTGCGGGTACTTGATGGCTGCCGGAATATTCTTCCCGCCTGTGTCGATGCCGATTTTCAAAATAACAACAGCGTACTTCTTGATGCCTATAAAAAAACAGATTTAGACTCTCAATCAAATCTTGCACTTTTTGCCGTTTCTTCTATCGTAACAGATAAAGCAGAACCAAGCGAAGGACTTTTTGCAAACGTCAGCTGGTTTAACACAAATGATAAATTACTTTTATCTCCCGATTCCCCTGAAGAGTTTACACAAACAGGCAGCGTTACAGAAACAGATGTTGTAAAAGGAAAAAGACCTGCAGCTTATATTTGTCGTGAAGTAAAGATACCCAGGTCAAGCCCGAAAATGACAATGAGTCCAGAGTCTTCTTCCTGGTATCAGGTTTTCGATACCCGTCTTGATGCTGCAAAAATTGCCCTGTTAAAAAAAGAATTGTCAGACAGAAAAGCCCTTACCGCTTCTCTCGAAAAAGATATTGAAGACGGTAAAAAACTAATGGAAAGTTATATTGCCGAAGCAGACGGATTTGAGCAGACAGCTCAAACAATGACCTGCGTACATCACTCCGAGAATGTTATGTTCAATATAATGCGGGGAGGATTTTTTGCAAACAATGGAAAAATTAACCTTGCAGACTTTAACAAGTTTATCAGTCAACGAAACAAGGCCCTTGTAAAACTTGCAGAAAAAACAAGTTCAAAACTTACAGCTTCCGCAGACAAGGAAGGTTTTGTTAGTTACGACAAACTTGAAGCTGCAATCCAAAAGCTTATAAATCCCCAGCTTAGCAGACTCTTTTACGAATACATGCCTTTAACCTTTAGCCGACGTCACGGAGACCCAAGCCGTCCATGGAACCGTTTTAATATTCACCTGCGCGACAAGGACGGAAATCCTATTTTGAATTATGAAGGTAACTGGCGCGATATTTTCCAGAACTGGGAAGCCCTTGCCTGGTCATATCCACAATATATTAAAAACATGACTGCAAAATTCCTCAATGCCATGACAATTGAAGGCTTTAATCCTTACAGAATTTCACGAGAAGGAATTGACTGGGAAATACCGGAACCAGATAATCCCTGGGCCCAGATAGGATATTGGGGAGATCATCAGGTAATATACCTTCAAAAACTCCTGGAAATTTATGAAAAAGTAAATAAAAAAGAACTTGTAAAAGCGCTGGATGAAAAAATCTACGCCAGTTCAAATGTTCCATACAGAATCAAAGCCTACAAAGCTATTGTTGAAGACCCAAGAAATACAATTGTCTTTGACCGAGACCTTAGCACAAAGCTTCAGACTTTTGCAAAAACTTCCGGTTCAGATGCCAAACTTGTAACAGCAAATGGAATACCAGGGAGTCAGGAAGTTGCCCTTGTTACCCTTACAACAAAACTTTTACAGCTGGTAATTGCAAAAATGGCAAACTTTGTACCAGGCGGCGGAATATGGCTTAACACTCAGCGCCCGGAATGGAACGATGCAAACAATGCCCTGGCAGGCTATGGACTTTCCATGGTAACTCTTTATTATCTGCATCGTTTTATAAAATTCCTTATTGAACTGTTTGAAGCTTCGGACACCAAGACCTTTACCC
>CAMKDH010000211.1 GCA_946411215.1 uncultured Treponema sp.
GGGCAGAAACAAAGGACTGCTACTGGAATATTTCTGGTCGCCCTTATGTTTACAATAACCCTCTGCTTTGGGAAAACCTCTATCAGGCTAACAAATCAAAAATGCCAAAGCCTGAAGATCCAAACCTCATTCATCCTGGTATGAAGATGAGCATTCCAAGCCTTACAGGTGAATATCGTACAGGTACATATGATCCTAAGAAGGAATACGATACTTACGGAAAATAATGGATTGCTTCGCCCTACGGGCTCGCAATGACGTGTAATCCCCGGACTTAGTTCGGGGATTATTTTTTTAAATAAAAACACATCGCCGTCGACATCAACGCATGCGGGAATTGTTCAGTCCCCATGTCTTTTTTTATTTGTTCTACCGGGACTTTAATCACGTTTACGAATTCATCGTTGTCTAAATCCTGGGTGTTTGTGCATTCAAGTTCCTGGGCAAGGAAAAAATGTACATGATTTGAGAAAAGTGCAGGATTTGGATTAACTTCTCCAAGCTTTGTGAGTTTACCTGCCCGACAGCCAGTTTCTTCAAGAAGTTCACGACGTGCAGCCTGTTCTGGAGCTTCTCCCTTGTCTATTACACCACCAGGAAACTCTACACTAAGACATTTTGAACCGTGGCGCCATTGTTTTACCATAAAGAACTCTTTTTGCGCCTGTGCATTTTCCTGCAATTCTGGAATTACGATAACCCAGTCGGGAGCATCAAGAACAATATAATCGCCCTGGACGGTGCGGTCGCCTTCTACATGAGTATTTGTGCTGCTCGTAACATCAAACACGGCAGTTTTGAGCAGAGATTTTTTCTGCCCGCAATTCCATTTTAGTTTTTCATCATCATTGGTAAAATAATTTGACATATGTTTCCTCTGGTTTTATCATAATTATAAAAGAAAGGAGGCATATATGGCAATTATCACATTGGCACGTCAGGTTGCCGCTAAAGGGGACGAAGTAGCACAGGAGCTTGCTGCAAAACTTGACTATAAATTCATTACACGAAAGCAGATAGAAGAAAGAATAATTGAACTTGGATTCCCAGAGTCTAAGCTTCCAAAATATGACGAGCGCAAGCCGGGCTTTTTTGCTTCTATGGCAAAAGACCGCGATGCTTACCAGAACCTTTCACAATATGCCATGCTCGAAGCCGCTGCAAAGGGAAACATTATTATAATTGGACGCGGTGCTTTTGCATTCTTTAGCACTGTTCCAAATCATGTTTCTGTACGCCTCATTGCAAGTGAAAAAGTCAGAATCGCCCGCCTCATGGAAGAATTTGACTGGAACGAAAAGCAGGCACGCCAGCATATCCAGGAAAGCGATGCAAACCGCAACGGCTTCCATAAAAACTTTTACAACATCGATATTGAAGATCCTGCTAATTTCCATATGCTCATAAACACGGGAACTGTAGCAATTAACGACTGTGCAAATATCATTGCAGAATTTACACGCGCTCACATTACTCCTACAAAAGAAGCAGAAGGTTCAAAGCTTGTAGAAGAAATGCTCAAGGCACAGACTGTAGTAAACAAGCTCATTTTTGAATACAAAATCAAAATTGACTTTTTACACGCCGCAATCGAAGAAGGAGTTTTTGTTCTGTACGGCGTAACAGATGCACCAGGACTTGTTGAGCAGGCACTTGAAATTGTACGAAAAGAGCTTCCACAGTACGAAACCCGCTCTGCAGTAAGCATCGTGCACGATTTTAAGCAGTTTCAGTAATCCCCGTCGAAGGGCCTACAGTTGACTTTTCTCACTCTATTTGTGATAATTTAAGAATGAAAACTTCAAATAAGTTCACAATTACTAGAATCATTTTTGCACCGGTGTTTTTTCTTCTTTATTTTGTAACAATCTGGACAGGGCTTTTCCCTAAATTATCTATAATTATTGCAATTCCTCTTTTATGCTTTGCAGAATTCACAGACTATTTAGACGGTCACTATGCCCGCAAACACAACGAAGTAAGCGATTTTGGAAAAATATTTGATCCGTTTGCAGATGTTATCCTTCATATGACAACATTTGCATGTCTTATGTTTTCGGCAAATCCTGAAATGACAGGTTATACACCTCGCTTCATTTTTATTCTGATTATGTACCGCGAAATGAGTCAGACTTTCCTGCGCATGGTTGCTGCTAAACAGGGCATTGCAATTGCTGCACGCAAGGGTGGTAAAGTAAAGACAGTATGTTATGTTGTTTCTGGCTTCTATGCTTTGTTCCTTGAAACACTTGTTCGCTTTGAATGCATACCAGAATGCTTTGGCGTACTCAAAATCATCTGTACCTGTCTTTTTGTTATTTCACTCGTTTTGAGTTATGCTTCATTTACAGATTACCTCATTCACTTCGGAAAAACTCTTAAACAAAACTAATATGCCTTTGTGAGGTGCGCCTCGTGCAAAAAGTTTTTGATAACCCTTCCGCTTTAGAATCACTTGTAAAACAAAAGTACGGCTTTCCTGATTTTATAATGATGGAAAATGCCGCACTTGCAATGAAGAATTTAATTACAGATTTGCCCGGCAAAGGAAAATGCCTTATTCTTTGCGGGAAAGGCAATAACGGTGGCGACGGGTTCGCACTTGCACGTATGCTTTTTGGCCAGGTAGAAACCCTTCTTTTTTGTCTTGAACCTCCATCTGCAACAGAAGCAAAAAAACAATATGAGATGTGCAAAAAAATGGGGATTAAGTTTGTTTCAAAAAATCAGTTGTTTGAAGAAATCAACGCTTCCCCCGCATTTATAGTTGACTGTCTGTACGGAACAGGTTTTAAAGGTGAACTTTCACCACAAGTATCAAAAATCATTCAGGCTGCGAACAACGCAAAATCAGTTCGTATTGCCTGCGACATTCCAACGGCACTTACCTTTAATGCAGATTACACCGTAACAATGGGCGAACAAAAGCTTGCACTTTTTTCTGATAAAGCAAAACAGGTTTGTGGAAAAATCATTGTTGCCCCTCTTGGAATTGACCGTGCGATTTTTGAAAACATTATTCCGTCATCAAAAATCCCAGCGTTCCTTGTTACACAGGATGATATCAAGCTTCCTATGCGAACAAATAAGGCTGCACATAAAGGAACTTACGGGCACACCGCAGTCTTTGCAGGACAAAAATCTGGAGCCGCAATAATCTGTGCAACTGCTGCAATGAACTTTGGAAGCGGACTCACAACTCTTATTCGAGGTAAAAAATCAAACCTTGCGCAGTTTAAAATTTCTCCTCAACTGATGATAAGCGAACCGGATAATGACAATTCAAAAATCCCTGCTAAAGCTTCATGCGTTGTTTTTGGCCCCGGAATGGACACCGCTGCCCCTCAGGATTTTGACTGTATTAAAAAATGGTTTACCGCAAAGAGTACAAAAAATCCGGCTGTTGTTTTTGATGCAGGAATCTTTGGCGAACAAGACTTCCCTACCCTGCTCGCTGAATTAAATAACCGCGTAGAGGCACGAATCGTTCTTACCCCTCACCTTCTGGAGCTCACACGCCTTTGCAAAAATCTGAAAATTTTTAAAGATGTAACAGTAAATGAACTTGCAGATAATCCCGAAACAAAAATCAAAATCGGCAAAAAGCTGAATAAACTGTTTCCAAATACAACAATTGTAATCAAAAGCGCAAATACCTTTATTGCAAGCGGAGGTCAAACGTTCATAATTACAGACGGCGCTCCAAGTCTTGCAAAAGGCGGAAGTGGCGATGTTCTTGCCGGAATGATTGCTTCCCTGCTTTCTCAAGGGTATTCTGCAAAAGATGCCGCTATCACTGCCAGCGAAACCCATGCACTTATAGGAAAATACTACGGCGAAGATTCTTACGACCTTTCTCCTGAAAAAATTTTTATTAGCAAAATC
>CAMKDH010000212.1 GCA_946411215.1 uncultured Treponema sp.
GCAGCCTGAATAGGACCGTTAATAGGACCTGCTCCCGCAATTGATGAGAAGTGGTGTCCCATCAGTACAGCTGGTTTAGCTGGTACATAATCAACGCCGTCTTGTTTTTCAAAGGCAGGTGTTTTCTTTGTAGGGTCAATTCCCCACTGCTTTGCAAGCCATGAACCATAAACTACATAGCCGATTACAAGCAAAGCGACCGCAGCAAGAATGATTAATAATGCTGTCATTTTTTTCCTCCAAAAAATTATTTTTGAAATATATTTTTTTCAATCAGCTTTCGGTAATCTTTACCAAATCTGTTGAAATAAATATCCTGTGTTTCAAGATCCACAACTGCAAGCTTAAAATTGCTCCAGCCGTGAAAACTAAATTTATATGATTTATAAAGCTTTGTTTTTTTGATTTGTTTAATAAGCTGATTTTTGTCTTCTGCCAGTTTGTCTGCAAAGATAATAAGTGTAATATCTGAGTTTCTATGTCCGTTATAAGGTTTGACTTTTGAAAGACCCCGTTCCCAGGCTTGTTTTGAAAAATCTTCTAACTGATTTTTTGTAAAGGATTGTGTTGTTGCAAAATAAACAAATTCATTTGAATCGATGTCTGCAATATGAGCTGAACGGACAAGAAAATACTGTTCGTTGTGAGAACGAAAATCTGCCTGAGCAGAAAACGGAGGGTTTGATTCTTTATTAACTGTATAATACTGCTCAAAGGCGGGCAGAATTTTTTCCAGCGCTTGGGAAGTCTCCATAACAAACACCTAATAATAATAGTATATTCCTTGAATAATTAAGTGTCAATAAAAAAATGAAGTATTTTTAAAGTATGAAAAAATGCTCACGCGCAGAACCATGTTTTGCTCCACTAAACGAAGAGGACGTTCCGCAAAACATGAACCTGCGCTCCGCATTTTTTCATACTTCGGTTACAATTCAATTAAATGCTAGAATTCACTGATTTAATAGTTTATAATAACTCCAGGAGTTAATAAAAAATGTATTATTTAAGTTTTATTGTTTATGCACTTATACTTTTTCTTTTGATCTGGGGTGGGAAGTTTGCCGGATTTAAAAATACACAATTTCATGAAAATTCATCTTCGCTCGAAGTGATGAAATCGTTGCGTGGTTTTGCTGCTATTGGTGTAATTCTACATCATATATCACAAGAGGGTGAGTTCCAGCGTGCCAATATGGTTGGACGAAATTGGGTTCCTGGTGAATTAAGTATTTTTGTAAACGCCGGATATCTTTTTGTTGCAATATTCTTTTTCTGTTCCGGATACGGACTTATCAAAAGCTATGATTCAAAGCCCGATTACCTTGATGGCTTTATGAAAAAGCGCGTTGTAAAAACTCTTGTAATTCCTTTTTACGTAAATGTTCTTTTATATGCTGTTTATCATCTTATAAAAGGAACTAAAATGCCACTTGCACATTGGATTACAAATTTCCTTGGTCTTAGTCTTATGAATGAATATGCCTGGTATCCAATTGTAGCAGTTCTTTTATACATTGCTTTCTATGTTTTCTTTAAGAATATCAAAAATCAAAAAGTCTGCTATTTATTAATGGCAGTTGTGATTTTCTTAATGGGAATATTCTTCTGTGTTACCGGACATTTTGCATGGTGGGCTGGACCTAAAAACTGGTGGCTTACAGGAATGCAAAATGCTGCATGGTGGAAACAACAGGGTATTATCTGGTTCTTTGGTGAATGGTGGGTTAACTCTGCTCCTGCATTGATTGCCGGTATGATTTTTGCCCGCAAAGAAGAAAAAATCCGTGAATGGTTTAAGCACTTGTACTGGCTCAAACTTTTTGGTGCATTTGTTCTTATGCTCGCATTATCAGCAATTTCAGCCTTTGGCCAGATGAAGTTTGGTTACTGGACTGAATGGAGTGGAAACGGCCCTGATATCCTTAAGAAATTTATTACTTATTGCTGTCAGGTTCCGGAAGCAGTTATGATTACAATTTTATTCTTTATAATCATGCTCAAGTATTATGCAATAAATCCAGTAAGTCGATTCTTTGGAAATATTTCACTTGAAACATATATGATGAATCTGATTGCTATTGAAAGCTTCAGATTCCTTTTATACGGAAAGTATGGTCAGCCTGTTTCAAAACCATGGCATTATAATCTTGCAATATACTTTGTCTGTGTATTTGCTGCTTCAATTGTTCTTGGTTTATTGTATAAGCTTGTAAACAAATACGTTATAAAATTATTTTTCAAAGATAAACCAAAGGAAGTTGTAAATCAAAATGAAACTGTTTAAAAAAGAACCGGAATTCTACAAGACAGTTTTTAGCCTTGCTTTACCAATCGCTCTACAAAGTCTCATTGCCATTGGTGTAAATATGCTTGATACAATTATGGTAGGTGAGCTTGGCGAAAAAGCACTTTCATCAACTTCGCTTGCCAATTCTTTTATAAGCATTTATCACATTTTCTGTATGGGACTTGGAATGGGTGCATCTGTTCTTGTTTCCCGCTATTGGGGAATGAAGACTGCACATTTTGATGAAGAAAAGGCTTCTGTCGCACTAAAACAAACAGTGTGCCTCATGCTAAGACTTGCAGTAGGACTTGCTTCATTATTTGCACTTATAACTTTAATAATGCCAAAAACTCTGATGCGAATGTATACAGATGATCCGGAAATTATTGATCTTGGTGCTGTTTACTTTAAGTGGTCAATCGTAACGTATTTCTTTTTAGGAACATCACTTGTTACTACTATTGTTCTTCGTAGTGTTGGTCAGGTACGACTACCGCTTTTTGTTTCTATAGGTGCATTTTTTGTAAATCTGCTAGCAAATTATGCGTTTATTTTTGGAAAGCTTGGCATGCCGCGAATGGAAGTTGCGGGTGCTGCACTTGGAACTCTTATTGCACGTCTGTTTGAAGCAGGCATGATACTGGGGTACCTTTTTATACGTGATAAAAAAATCCTTTTCCGTATACGCGATCTTTTTATGAAAACAGGCTCGCTTCTTGGAGAATATATCCGCATAAGCATTCCTGTTTTAATAAGCGACGGTATTCTTGCTATAGGTAATAATTCTGTAGCAATGGTAATAGGACACCTTGGAGCAACTTTTGTAGCTGCTAATGCAATTACAAATGTCACCCAACAGCTTAGTACTGTAGTAATTCAGGGTGTAAGTCAGGCTGGTGCAATTGTAACAGGCCAGACACTTGGCAGTGAAGGCAAAGAAAAAACTATGTCTCAGGGCTGGATGTTCCTTGGTCTTGGATTTGGGCTAGGAGCAATTTCTGCCTTGTTTATTATGATTGCAAGCAGTCCTATTATAAATGCATATAATATTTCGGATGAAACAAAACATATTGCACATCAGCTTATGAATGCAATAAGCCTGATTATAGTTTTCCGTGCTACAAACAGTATTATGACAAAAGGTGTTTTGCGCGGTGGCGGCGATACAAAAATGCTGATGATTACAGATAATGTTTTCCTTTGGATACTTTCAATTCCACTTGGAATTCTTGCAGGCTTTGTTTTCCACAGGTCTGCCTTCTGGATTTACGTTGCACTTAAATCAGATGATATTGTAAAAACAATCTGGTGTGTCTTCCGCCTCAAGAGCGAGAAGTGGATTAAGAAAATTTCTACGGGAAAATAAGGAGACCTTCATGTCAAAACCAAGAATCACAATTCACCCAAAGTTTGCTATAGGAGAAATCTCTCCGCGTTTATATTCTGCATTCCTTGAGCCAATCGGAACAATGGTAAACGGGTTTATGTATAATCCAAAGCATCCTACTGCAGATGAACAGGGCTTCCGCAAGGACGTAATAGACCTTCTTAAAGAAACAGGCCTCCCAGCTGTCCGTCTTCC
>CAMKDH010000213.1 GCA_946411215.1 uncultured Treponema sp.
GTATTCCCAAACAGAACTACACATGATCGGGCAGCTTCAGACAAATAAAGTAAAGCATGCTGTAGAAATTGCGTCTTGTATTGAATCTGTAGACAGAATTGACCTCTTAAAAGAGATAGAAAAACAATGCGCAAAGCTAAATAAATCAATAAAAATCCTTTTTGAGTATCATACAGGAGAAGAATCAAAGTCTGGATTTACAAATGATGATGAATTATATAAGGCGCTCGATATGTTTAAGAACAACGAGTTTCCTCATATAATCCCACATGGCTTTATGACAATGGCTCCTTTTACAGATGACAAGGAACTTATAAGAAAATCCTTTGTTACCTTGAGGCTTCTTGCAGAAAAAATCAAAACAGAATATCCTATGTTTGAGTTGCCGGAGCTTTCAATGGGCATGTCTGGAGATTTTGAAATAGCAATTCAGGAAGGTTCAACACTTGTTCGTGTAGGAACTGCAATATTTGGAGAACGCGTTTACTAAAAATGAAAAACAAAACTATTTTTGCAGCAATTCTAATTTTTCTCTTTTTTGCAGTACCAAATTGTTTTTGTCAGACAAATACAAATCCAGAGCCATATAGCGATGATGAATTTCCTCAATTCATGCTTGACCTCAGACGTTTTGAAATTATAACTCTTGGTTCAATGCCTTTTATTACACTTAATTCTTCGATTGTTTATAACGGCTATAAGTTTGCAACAGGAAAAACAGATACATTCAATCCTTTAGCAACTGCAGATTATTCTCAGGATGAAATGGAAAACATCATCATAACTTCACTTTGCATTAGTGCGGGAATTGGCCTTACAGATTATATTGTAAATCTTATAAAAAGAAGCAGAATAAAAAGAAGACTCAGACAGCAGGATTCAAATATCAGTATTGAAGAAAATCCTGACGCTGTACGGATTCCTTTGCCTTCACCAGAAACTACGGATATTACGGATATTGAAGAAATTGAAAGTGAGGCGGAATAATGCCTTATTTCTCTACAAAAGTCCCAGCCGATTACAATAAATCAGAACGTCTCGATAAATTTATTGCATCTTTGCCAAATGGAATGAACCGTTCCAAACTAAAAAGCGGTGTTACAGAAATCCTTATCAATGGCAAAAAATCAAAGCTGTCTTCAAAAGTAAATGCAAATGATGTTATAGATATTGAATGGGAAGATAATATTCCCGATAACATTGAACCCGAAAATATACCGCTTGAAATTATTTACGAAGATGAAAATGTTACTGTTGTAAATAAACATCAGGGAATGGTAACGCATCCTGCATGCGGAAACTGGAACGGTACGCTTGTAAATGCCTTGCTTTATCACTGGGGACGTGAAGCTGTAAAACAAATTAAAGAGGGAAGTGAACAAAAGATTCTTGAGCTTCGAAGACCTGGCATTGTTCACCGGCTTGATAAGGAAACTTCAGGTATAATCATTACTGCTAAAAATCGGGAAACTGAAGAATTTCTTTCTGAACAATTCAGGAAAAAAACTCTTCGTAAAGAATATATTTTAATTGTAAAAGGCCGTCCTCCAGAAGTTGCTGGAGACATACGCACTTTTATTATCAGAGATCCTAAAGACAGAAAACGATTTAAAGCAGTAGACGATACTACACAGGGAAAATATGCCAGAACTCTGTATCATTGTATTGCAAGTTATGGAAATTATACTTTGGTGCGAGTTCGGCTTAAGACGGGACGCACACATCAGATTCGTGTTCATATGAAATATCTTGGATGCCCGATTGTTGGAGATCCTGTTTATAATAAGGTAGATCCAATTTTTCCTGATGCTACACTTATGCTTCATTCAAAGCTTTTGGAAATTATGCTTCCTGGAGAAACTAAACCCCGGACATTTATTGCCAGAACTCCAAAGCGCTTTATTGAATTACAGAAAAAGCTTAAACAGATGTATAATAAAAAAGAATTGTAAATATGGCAGAGCAGATTACAGTTATACATGAAACAACTTCTCAAAAACCATATCTGATTATTGATAAACCTGCAGGCCTTCCTTCTGCGCCCTTGACTGACAACGATAAGGAAAATGCATTTTCTGAGGCTGCTGAACTTTATCCAGAGCTTTTGAATGTTCAGGGCAAAAAAGAAATTGAACACGGATTATTACATCGCCTTGATACTGCAACCAGCGGCCTTATGATAATTGCCACAACACAGGAATGCTATGATTTTTTACAGGAAGAACAGAAGCAGGGGAGAATAATTAAGACGTATACTGCAGAGTGTGAATTGTGTCACGATGCACGCAATGATGAATGGCCTCCCGTGGTTCCTGAGCTTGTAGAAGGGGCTTCATTCACAATCCAATCCTATTTCCGTGCATTTGGCCCTGGCAGAAAAGAAGTTCGACCCGTTACAAAAGATTCGAACAAGGCTGCACTTCAAAAAGTTGAAAAACAGGTTTTATATACTACTCAAGTTCAAATTAAAAAGATTGATAAAGCTAACAATATTGTTTTAGTTGAGTGTACAATTACAAACGGCTACAGACATCAAATCCGCTGTCATCTTGCGTGGTATGGGCTTCCTATTATTAATGATCTTGTTTATAATCCGCAGGCTAAAAATAAAAAAAGCACAGAACAAATGCATTTCTGTGCCACTAAAATTCAATTTGAATACCCGGAAGGAGACTTGAACTCCTATGTCCGTAAGAACACTTGGACCTGAACCAAGCGCGTCTACCAATTCCGCCACCCGGGCTTTATATGTTTTTGTAATATATCAAAAATATACTTATTAGTCAAATAATATGGCTTCAAGTTATCAATCAGGTTATCGAGTCCTCACGTCCCAAAATATCTCGCCCGGCTGAGAAACCCGTTCGAGATATTTTGGGACTACGGACTCGATTATGCAATTAGATATGTTTATTATTATTTGGATTATATATTACAAACAACTATAAAGCCCGATCACACAGGCTACAAGGACTGCAACAACTATAATGTACATCCATATTGGGAGGCTGCCATCATAAGATCGGGAATTTGAGCGGGATGAGAGGCCTAAGAGATTTTTGGTACCGTAATTGCCTTTTTTTCTGTTAGAAGGGGCAACTGCATAGCCGCAGGCGGGGCAGCCGTGGGTGAATTCTTCAGTGCGGCCAACTTTTCCGCATTTTGGGCAGCGTACAGAAGCAAAGAATTTGCCGCAGTACTGGCATACTTTATCATTCTGGTGAACTTCTTTACCGCAGAATTCGCAGAAAAACTTTGCTCTTTTAGAACGACTAATTCTCTTCATAAATATCTTTTATTTCCACAATTACAAAAGTGTTAGAAGGAGCAAGGCTCATTATATTTTTAATAAGAACACTTGCAGTACGAACTTTTACGCTGTCAAAAAATGAAAAGCATTCAACGGTCATTTCTTCTTTTACAGTTGAAAGATCTGTATCATCAAAGAACGAGCACGAAAGTGTTTTACCGTTGTAATCAAAATATTTACCGCTGATGAATTTTTGTGAACTAGGGTGAGTGAACATAAAGTGACCGGTATTTGTAACGGCGGGTTCTTCTGATGGGGCTGAAGTTTCTTCAACAACTGGGGCTTCAACAATAGGAGCGGGTTCTTCTTGTGGTTCCAGAACTTCTTCATGTGATTCCTGAGCTTGTTGAAGGACCATCTTTCCAAACTCATCAAACTCAGAAAAACATCCTGTTACACCAAGAATCTTTGCTTTTTCTTCATCTTCTTCAGAAACAGGGGTAGGCTCATAAAGATAAATTTGAACATCATCGCCGCCAATACCACTCTTTACAAACTGAACAAGTGTTTTCCAAT
>CAMKDH010000214.1 GCA_946411215.1 uncultured Treponema sp.
CTCGAAACAAATGTTCGTAACGGTTCTGAAAAACAGGTTATGGTTAATGATAAGATTATCAAGATTCAGGATGAATCTGAAATGCTTGAAGAAGCCAATACTGTTATTCAGGGTATTGCAGAACAGACAAACCTTCTTGCTATGAACGCTGCAATCGAAGCTGCACACGCTGGTGAAGCCGGAAAAGGATTCTCTGTAGTTGCCGACGAAATCCGAAAACTTTCAGAAGATTCTTCTGAACAGTCACAGAAAATTGGTGAACAGCTTACAAAAATCAGAGAGTCTATTTCCAGTGTAACAGTTGCTTCTGGAGAATCTCTTGAATCCTTTAATAAGCTTTCAAACATGATTACAGAAACAGATTCTCTTGTACGTCAGATTAAAGATTCCATGAATGAACAGACAGAAGGTTCTAAGCATATTAATGAATCTCTGCAGACTTTGAACGATAATACAAGAAATGTTCGTAATTCAAGTAATATCATGACCGAAAGCAACAGACTCGTTATGGATAAGATTCATATTCTTGAAGCTGTTACCGAAACAATGGCTAATAACATGAACGGTGTTGCAGAAGATTCTAAGAAAATTGCAGAATCAGGAATTATCCTTTCTGACAATTCCCGCAATGTACGCAACAGTGTTTCTAAGATTAGTTCACAGATTAAACAGTTTAAGGTATAAAAAAGATTCCCGGGTCAAGCCCGGGAATGACATAAGTGTCAACAAAAGGAATGATATAAGAGTCAGGAAATATTTTTACACTTCCTGCTATAATTCGAACTTGCCCAGCTCATCATTAATCGTTTGTACAGATTTCTGATTTGCCTGGGCTTTTTCATTTACAATGCTAATTGATTGAGAGAAGTCTTTAAGGATTCCCAAAGAAACATTCATTGAACCATCAATCTTTCCAGAAAGCTCAACAACATCCTTTATGCCCTCTGTAATCTGGCCTGTATAGTTTGCCTGATTTTTAATAAGCTCGTTTACACTCAGAATATTCTGTGAAATCTTGTTTGTAGTAGAAAGGATTTCTTCGGTTCCAGTAGACTGAATTTCCATTGTCTGGGCAATGTTTTCAACAACTTCTGTCTGAGTACCAATTTCTTCCTGAATCTTATAGAACATTGCTTTTGTATCCTTCATGCTTGAAGAACCATTCTGTATAGCCTTTGTAATTTCTATAATCAAATCCTTGATGCTCTTTGCCTGACTCTGAGTACTTTCTGCAAGCTTACGGATTTCATCTGCTACAACCGAGAATCCTTGTCCTGCTTCACCCGCATGTGCAGCCTCAATAGCAGCGTTCATAGCAAGCAAGTTAGTCTGCGAAGCAACCTGCTGAATTACCTGAATAACTTCAGACATCTGCTTTGATTTTTCACTAACCGAATTAATAACAAGCTCTGTTTTCTGTACTTCGGCAGAACCTGCTTCTGAAGAATCTGAAAGATTTTTTGAAAGCTGCTTGGCCTGTTTAATAAGTTCGTTGATCTGATTTGTATTTTCAGCCATCTGAGAAATGGCGTCGGCATTCTGCTCTTCGGCAATTGCCTGTTCCTGCATAGTAGCACTAACTTTAGAAGCATCTTCGTTGAGCTTGTAAATGTTATTCTTTGCAGATTCAAGGAGCGCATCTTTTTCGGCATTCTGCTTATGCATTTCTTCGAAGCTGTTTACAATCATGTCCATACTTGTTGAAGAATTGTCAGTAATTAAAAGAAGCTCGTCTGCTGCAGCACCTACCGAACCAGATTCGTTTTTAAGAGTATTAAGCGATATCTGCAAAAAGTCCATGAGCTTGTTCATCGATGTCATGATTTTTCCAAAATCATCAAAGGTACCAATATTCAAACGGGTTGCAAGATCACCTTTCTGGCGTAAGTCATCAATCTGCTGAATTGTAATTGTAAAGCGTTTTCTAAGCTGATAAAGAACCATTATGATTAAAGGAAGGGTAATAAAACCACTCATAAATAAAGCATAAAGACCTTTTCTTGCAAAATACTGAACTGTCCAGTCATGGCGGATTGCACTATAACCAGAACAGAACACATGCCAGCCCATAAGAAGCATAGCATTTATAATGATAGTTGCAAGAGAATATGTATACTTTGAGGTTTTCATGCCGTCTGTGCTTTGAATCTTAAGTTTAGCAAGCTGAGCTCTGGCCATAATATTAAAGCCTGTGGTTGAATAAGAAATTGCAAGAAGAGCATAAAGTATAACAAGAATAAGAATTATAGCTAAGTCAACTTTGTTATAATTTACTTTTGCTGTAAGAGTTTTAATAATAATGGTTGACCCGTTTCCTACAGGATATCCCATTAAAATAGAAACAATAGAAAGAGTGTTTATTCTTGTAAGGATTTTCTGGGCATATTTTTTTTCGTCTTCAGATAAAGGACGAGTTTCTGCTTCTTTAACCAGTTTTGAAAGAGGTTTGAGCATTTTATAAACGATAATAGATATAAGTACAAAAACTCCAGCTGCAGGACCAAGAGTTGTACCAAGATTACTTACCCAGTCGAACCAGGTGGAGCCCTTAATTTGTGTTACTTGAAAAGAAGATAGTAAAGGAACACCAACTACAGTTGATAATCCAAAAAATAGTAAATATGTACTAAATAAATTCATGTTCTACACTCCGTTTTGTATAAATAAATACAAAATTCATTATAACATGACTATGGAAATTTTTCTATTTATTTCTTTTCGCTAATAAATAATCCGGTGATTGTAAGAACGGCTCCAAGTGCTCCAAGCCAGGTAATCTGTTCGCCAAGTGTGAAAAATGCAAATACAATCGTAACAACTGGAATAAGGTACAATCCGCAGCTAACTTTTACTGTTCCAACAATTTCGCATGCTTTATTCCAGGCGCTAAAACAAAAACCGCTTGCAACAATGCCCAGAAAAAGCAGATTTACCCAGTTCATAGGCTTTGAAAATCGCTGTAAATTGAGGGCTTTGTCTATTCTTACAAACATTGAGGCTGCAAAACTACCTTCAAAACCGCTTTGTGTAATTGAATAGCCTGCTACCATCAAAGGAATCATAAAAATGACTGCATAAAAGAAAACCCGTCTTGTTGTACACACAGGATCGTAGTTTTTTCTGTTTATAAGAGATACGAAAAGCGAATAAAATCCCCAGCAAATTGCAGAAAACAATGCTAAAAGGTCGCCTATAGGATTAAATTCAAGTTCAATCTTTCCATTAAAGCAGACCAGAGAAACTCCGGTAATTGAAATAAGAAAGCCAAGAAGAAACCACAAGTTCAGATGATTTTCTTTTAAAAAATACTGTGCAATGATTGCTGTAAAAAGCGGACAAATGCTTACAATAACGCTTACATTCGAAGCATTCGTAAAGTTGATTGCCATGTTTTCTGTAAACTGATACAAAACAACTCCCGAAAGTCCCGCAAGTGCAAAAAGGATATTGTCGCGTCGTTCTATTTTTTCAAACTTCGGCCTGATTATCCAGAGTCCCAAATATGCTGCCAGAAATCTGAAGAATAAAATTTCAAGTGCAGAAAAATCTTTGAGCAGAGCTTTTGTGCAAATGAAAGTTATTCCCCAGAAAAATATTGATACTGCAGCAATTGCATATCCAAAAATTTTTCTATTTTTATCACTTTTTCCCATTTTTATTTATTAGCCTTTTTTACAATTTTTCTTGCAAGCTTTTCGGTAACTCGTCCGCCAGAAATACTGATTAAGCTTTCAAGAGGATTTTCTTCAATTCCTGTAATTCCTATTTTTACAGCAGGATCATCCGGAGATTTGCT
>CAMKDH010000215.1 GCA_946411215.1 uncultured Treponema sp.
GGGTGCTTTACAGCTTCTGTAATTGCAGTCGGTGTAATTTCGTTAAAAACAATTCTGCTGATTTTTGCATTTGTTTTATCTTTAAGGGCATTGTTCAAATGCCAGGCAATTGCTTCTCCTTCGCGGTCGTTATCCGATGCAAGCAATACAAAATCAGATTTTTTTGCATCCTTCTGAAGTTCTTTCAAAAGCTTAGCACGCCCACGAACTGTAATATATTCAGGCTGAAAACCATTATCTATATCTATTGCCATACGAGACTTTGGAAGATCAATAAGGTGTCCCATAGATGCTTTTACCGTATAACCCGCACCAAGATATTTTTCAATTGTGTGTGCCTTGGCAGGAGACTCTACAATTACAAGAGTCTGCGGTGTTTTTTCTTTTGTCTTTTTAGTTGCCATAATTATTCCTCGAACAGCTTTTGCTGAACAATATTTGCACTGCGTGTGCCAGGCATTTCTGCCAGAGCCCTGCAGTAATCTTTATAATCTTTTATAACCGGAGCACCGTCCTTAATGAACTTTTCCGGTCTGTTTTCAAGTTTATGTTTACTTATTCTGCCAGCCGCAAATCGTCTTTCTAAATCATCAGAAACATGCTTTGCAACTTCTTCTGCCATTTGACCAAATACCACCTCGTGAAAAAACAAATCACGATTATAATCAACAGCAAAATCTGCAGTAATCAGTGCACCACTTCCGGCAGGTGCTTCCATAACAACAGTTGCGGGAGAAAGTCCTGCAATAATTCTGTTGCGGCCTACATAATGCCAGCTGGCCATTTCATCCCCAGGTTCGTATTCGCTTACAAGACATCCGCCTGTCTGCAATATTTGTGCTGCAAGACGTTTCTGTCCGTTTGGAATTATTTCATCAATTGCACTTGGCATTACTGCAATTGTTTTTCCAACAACGCTTGTATCTGCGCCCTTTTCATCTGTATCAAAAAAGGCATCTACCGCACCTTGATGTGCATTTCCGTCTACTCCAACTGCAAGTCCGGAAATTACATTACAACCGTCCATTGCCGCATCATAAGCAAACTTCTTAGTAGCAGTTTTTCCATCAGGTGTTATCTGTCGTGTTCCCACTATTGAAACAGAACGCTCCTTAAGAAGCTTATAGTTTCCACGACAAAATAAAAGAAACGGCGCGTCTGGAATCTGTCGTAACAGCTCAGGATAATCCGGGTCATCAATATAAAGAAGCTCACATTTTAACTGCATGCATTTATATGCCGCAATCTTTGCACAACGCAGATTTTCTTTTCCGTCCCAGGGAATCCTGTTTTTTATAGTACGGCCTATTTCATTACAAATATCTTCTATAGAACATAGTGCAAGTTTAGAGAGACTGTCAATATTATTTGCAAATTTTTTCTTCTCTTGCAGCGTTAAAAACGTTATTCTTGCAAGAAAAAGCTTGAGAATTACACTTTCATCCTGGTAATTTTGATCAGTAAGAAGCATCGAGAACTATTTTTTTATTCTCCTCTGCAGTTTTCTTAGTGTCATCAGACTTTGTAGTTTCAATAATTTTGTCGTACATTGCTATAGATTTATCAAATTCGTAACTTGAATAATATGCGCGTGCAAGCACAAACATTGTATCAAGATTTTTTGTATCTATGCTGATTGCTTTTTCAAGATAAGGAATTGCCTTTTCCGGCTCATCAAGTTCAAATACATAAAGAACACCAAGTCCATACAAAGCACGAACATAGCGGTCTTCAATTGCAATTGCACGAAGGTATGCTTCTTCGGCAAGCTTTAAATAATTATATTTTACTTCGTTATTTCCACTGGCATTATAATCAAGTGCTGCATGAGACATATAACCTGCACAAACACCTACATAATAATAAAGGTTCTGATTATCCGGATAATATGTAAGAGCTTCCTGAAAAGCTTTGAGTGCTTCTCCATACATTTTATTATCAAGATATCGGGTTCCAAGAATTTTATACCAGATTCCAATCTGACTTTGAGCCAGCTGAACATCTGCAACCCGTTCCTGATATTTTTTTATTGCATCTTTAAGTTCTTCAATTGATGTGGGGCTATCTACGCCTTCTTCCATTTTCTGATGACGGATTATTGTTTTGTTTGAAACACCACCACATGAAACAAGCAGGAATAATACGGCAAGAGACAGAATAACAACTTTAATCTTATTCATTTTATTTCCCCTCAAAATACTTTTTGTGAGCATCTTCAAGTTGAGTGTCTGTAACATGTGTGTAGATTGTAGTTGTACTTAAATCGCTGTGTCCGAGCAATTCCTGTACAGAACGTAAATCTGCCCCACCCGCCAGAAGATGTGTTGCAAACGAATGCCTTAGAGTATGAACCTTTGCCTTTACTCCAGACAACGCTTCCATTTCCTGGAACCTTTTCCATACACCCTTTCTGGAAATTGGTTCTCCCTTGTAATTTACAAAAACTTCGGAAATATTTCTACCCTTTACAAGCTCAGGTCGCACTTCTTCCATATATTTTTGTAATTTTTGTGCAGCCATCTCTCCAAAAGGAACAAGGCGTTCTTTATCACCTTTACCATGTACAAGAATCAAACGTTCTTCAAAATGAACATTTGAAACTTTAAGACTGCACGCTTCGCTTATTCTAAGACCGCACGAATAGATTAATTCAAAAAGAGCATCATCACGAATTCCAAGCGGCTTAGATGTATCTATACTAGAAAGAAGTTCATCAGTCTGCTCTACAGAAAGAACCTTTGGCAAATGTCTTCCCGCTTTAGGTCTGTCTAAAAGAAGTGCATGATTTTCTGTCCAGTAATTTTTTCGTACAAGATATTCGCCAAAAGCACGGAGTGCCGAAATATCTTTTGCAAGTGTAAGTTCGGCATTTCCGTCTGTTTTACGTTTCATTAAAAAGTATACAAGATTCTGAGCAGTAACATCACGCAGTTTAATTCTTTGTTCAACAAGCCATTCCAGAAATTCCTGTGCAGAAATTCTATAAGTCTGCGCAGTCATTTCCGACATCCTGTTTACAAGAATTATATCTGTATAAAACTGATCAAGAAGATCCTGCACTGTCATAAGACATTTCCGTTAGTCGGATAATTTAATTCCGCGGCCGTATTTTTCTGTCCAGATAGCAGGCTGACTCAAATCATTTGGATCTACAAAACCATCAGGACGATTGAATGTTCTTCTCTGTGGCACAACTTCATCATTTAAAAGATTTTCACCCCAAGGAGAATTCTTTTCGGTTTCTTTTTCTGATTCAGCTTCTGCAACAGTTTCTGTTGTATCCGGATTTGATTCAAAAGAGAATGGAGTTGCCTCTTCTGTTTTGTTTCCATAAAGAATTGAATTAAGCTCGCTTGCACCTACAACGTTTGGATCTTTAATAACAGGCTCTGGTTCAGCAGCTGGTTTTGCAACCTGTTCTTCAACAACAGACTGTGCTTTAGGAGCATTATCAAAACCTGTAGCAATTACTGTTACGCTGATTTTGTCTCCCATCTGAGGTGAAGTAACCTGTCCCCAGTACATATTGAAATCCTGAGCAGCACTTGCACTAACGATACGACAAATATCATTTACTTCATTCATTGAAACTTCACCAGAAGCACAAATGTTGATAAGGATATTCTTAGCACCATCAATATGAGAATCTTCAAGCATTGGATTTGAAATTGCTTTTGTAGCAGCATCTACTGCACGATTTTCGCCTTCGCCAATACCAATACCAAAGATTGCATTTCCCTGTCCCTGCATTGTATT
>CAMKDH010000216.1 GCA_946411215.1 uncultured Treponema sp.
CGTATCCAACGAAGACTTCGATTTCGGCGCAGCCCTCAACAAAAACATGGACATGTTGGATCAAAAAATCAATAAGGAAAAAGAAAAGAAACAAGAGAAATAAATTGCATCTGGATACATCTAAAAAAACAGGCGCGAAGGAGAGGACGGATTGCAAAAACGCTCTACAGTGCGGCCACATAGCGGCCAAGTATATAATTCCAAGGCACTGTAGCGCGTAGCGGGCGAGCCCGCGGTTTTGAAATCCGTACTCGACTGGAAGCCTGTTTTTTTTATATGGGCACATTCATTTTATTTACCTTGCATCTTTGTCTTTTTTTTTGTATAGTGTTTTTGTATGGCAGATAAAAAATTCACTGTTTTGGATTTGCTCGACCTGGAGCTTTCGGGACACGATGCCTTGCAGTTAAAGTGTATTGCGGGACGTCGAGGTTTGCCCCGTGCAATTACAATTCCAGAAATCAACCGTCCGGGACTTGCGCTTTCGGGTTTTTTTGAAAACTTTGCCGGAGACAGAGTTCAGCTTTTTGGACGCGGAGAAACAGCCTACCTTTATAAACTTCATAAAGAAAAAAATATCGAAACATTAAAAAGCTTTTTTGCACCAGGAATTCCTTGTTGTGTATTTTCATATAACAGCGAACCTACAGAAGAATTCCGTCAGCTCGCAGAAGAAAACTGCTGCCCTCTTTTACAAACAGATTTAACATCAACAGAATTTACCACACGTCTTACTCGTGTTTTTTCAAATATCTTTGCGCCTCACAAAACCTTCCATGGAGTACTTGTAGAAGTTTACGGTATTGGTATTCTTCTTTCGGGTCACTCTGGTGTTGGTAAAAGTGAAACAGCGCTTGAACTTGTAGAACGCGGACATCGTCTTGTTGCAGATGATATTATTGAAATCCGCTGTGTAAACGGAAACACAATCCTTGGCCGTGGTGCTAATACAACAATCAGTCACCATATGGAAATCCGCGGACTTGGTATTATAAATATTTCGCAGCTTTATGGCGTAGGTGCCATTCGTAACCAGAAGGAAGTTCAGCTCATTGTTCAGCTTGAAGACTGGGATTCCAGCAAAGCCTACGACCGTCTTGGAACAGACCAGACATATCAGGAGCTTTTAGGAGTTAAGATTCCTGTAATTGAAATTCCTGTACGACCTGGACGAAACCTTCCTATCATTATTGAAGCCGCTGCCATGAACGAGCGTCTTAAGGATATGGGTTACAATGCTGCTAAAGACTTTAATGAAAATGTACTTAAATGGATTGAAACCGGAGATGCAAAAACAGCATACTATGGTCACGATAATTCATACTAAAATATATTAAGGCATAAAAGCCGGGGAAATTATTATGATTGAGAAAATTCTTACTGTTCAGAATCGTGCAGGCATTCACGCCAGACCTGCTGCAATTATTGCACAGACAGCAAACAAGTTTGAAGCCGAAATCACTCTTACACGCGACGATACAACAGTAAATGCTAAATCTATCATGGGTGTAATTGCTATGGGAGCAGGTTATAACACTCAAATGACAATGAACGTAGAAGGACCAGATGAATCAGAAGCCGCTGCTACAATTCAGGCTTTGTTCGATTCAAAGTTCGAAGAAGAATAATTCAAAAAAAGGGGGAGGATCATGAAAGGTATAACTGACAGACAAAAAGAAGTTCTCACTTTTATTTCTGAATTCACTTCAGAAAATGGATATCCTCCAACAGTCAGAGAAATCAGTGATCATTTTGGCATTTCTATTCGTGCAGTTCAGGATCATCTTATTGCCCTTCAGAAAAAGGGATTCCTTTCACAAGCCCAGAAACGTTCACGCTCTATTAAAGTTCTTTCAGACAGTCAAAATCAGCCGTTTGTCGGAAAAGTGCCCCTTCTTGGTACAGTTGCAGCCGGCAAACCTCTTTTATGTGAAGAAAATCTTGACGGATATGTAAATCTTACAGAACCTTTTGTTCGCCCGGGAAAAAGTTATTTTGCACTTAGAGTTCGCGGACAAAGCATGATAAACGCAGGCATCCTTGAAGGAGACCTTGCTGTAGTTGAACAGGCAAACGTAGCAGTAGACGGTCAGATTATTGTAGCAGTAATTGATGATGCTATAACACTCAAGCGCTATTACAAAGAAGCAACAAGGATTCGTCTTCAGCCGGAAAATCCTGATTTCCAGCCTATTTATTGCGATGATGTTCGCATTGTTGGAATTCTTTCAAATATTGTTAGAACTTATTAATTAAATAAAATAAAAAAACGGAAATGATATTACCAGTATATTTATACAACGGACCCGAATTTGGTCAGCGCGATGAAGCAGTAGAAGCTGTAATCAAAGCACTGGAAAAAAAGTTCGGCGAAACTGAACAGCATATCTACTATCTCAACGAAACGTCTATCGGGCAGGTTCTTTCTGTTCTGGACAATGGAAATCTTTTTTCAAGCGCAACCTGTGTAATCTGTAAAAACGCAGAGCTGCTCAAAAAAAAGGAAGACGTTGCACTTGTTGAAGAATGGATTAAATCTGTTCAAGAATCCGGCGAAGAATCTTCTGCACTCATTTTTGTTTCTGATGAAATCTCTGTAGACTCAAAACTCGACAAGCTTATTCCTGCTTCGAACAAAAAGAAGTTCTGGGAGATGTTTGATAATCAGAAAATCCCATGGCTCACAGATTACTTCCGCAAAAACGGATACGGTCTTGAACCAGATGCAGCCCAGATGATTCTTGATATGGTCGACAACAATACTCTGGCTTTAAAAAATGAATGTTCACGATTCTTCCTTTGCCTTGAAAAAGGAAAGATTGTAACACCAGAGGATGTAGATTCATTCCTTACACATAACCGCGAAGAAAACGCCTTTACACTTTTTAAGCAGATGGTCCAGACTTCTGATTCTTCTGAAAAACGTTTTTCCGACGCGCTTGAGGTTTTACAGGGAATAAGACTTTCAAAAGAAAACTCTTCTGTAGTTATAATTGCGGGGCTTGCATCATGCTTCAGAAAGCTTGTTTTATGGCATAAGCTTCAGAATGAAAGTTACGGTGGATATGGTGCCGATGAAGCAACTTTAAAATCAAACGGCTTTGGAAGTAATCTTTTACAGAACCAATATAGAAAGGCTGCAAAAATCTGGACAATAGGACAGGCTACTGCAATACTTGCAATTCTTGCTTCAACAGATATGCAGATTCGTTCCGGTGGAACAATGATGGAAGATGTCCTTCTTCAAAAAATGCTTTTTGAGATTATTGTAAAAAAAGGCGCAACTCTTGCAACTGCAGAGTACTAGGGGGCCCTGAGCTTGTCGAAGGGTCTTACAACTCCACTTTATTCAACAAATCCTTTAAGGCAATCAGTTCCTCTTTTGTAAGGGTAATGCCCTTGCCCATTTTTTCATGATCTGGTGACCAGCTGCGCAAATCATATTTTGCAGGTCTTCCGCCCCACGAAACAAGGTTCAGTTCCATGCTCCAGCCACCTTTTCCTTCGGCCACGGTGCCAATACTTTGAGTGATTTCAAAAGAAAAATCATCAGCCATAGACGTCCTCCATAAAATATTTTATCACAATTTTTCTATATATGAAGTTTTTTTTGCGAATTCTGCCGATAATAAAGTTGTATTAATGGATTTTATGGGTTAAAATAACTTAATTCTTTAAAATGTGAGGATTATTATGAAAAAACTAGCTTTTTGGGCTCTTTCGGTT
>CAMKDH010000217.1 GCA_946411215.1 uncultured Treponema sp.
TGTTCCTTAAAAAACTCAAGTAATTTATGGCCGATTCCTTGCCGCTGATATTCGGGGATCACACAAAGAGCCCCCAGATAATAAAGACCGTCATCCTTCTTTGAAACAGATATAGCGCCAACCGGATTTTCACCGTCATATGCTATATATTTTAAGGTCTCATTAATTGATTTTTCCATGTCGCTGACTGATTTGCCGTACCCAGGACATTCCCCATATTTTACAAAATCCTCGTAGAAGGCTTTGTTGTAAATATCAACGAGAACCTGTGCATCTTCGGCCATGGCTTTTTTAATCTGAATATCCAAATTAAAACTCCGTATACTTTTTATTGTTCCCGCGTGCTTTTTCCAATGGGTATTTTTTCTCGTTCATGTCCATTTTCATGTTTACAATTTCGTCTTCGTCAAGATCGAGCGCATCTAAAAGGTCGTGGCAATAAACAAGGACGTCGGCAAGTTCCTCTTTTACATGCTGAAGGTCGTAGTCGGTATCGCTCCACTGAAAGCATTCTAGGAGTTCGTTTGCTTCAATCGAAATTGATTTTGCAAGATTTGCAGGGCTATGGTACTGCCCCCAATCGCGGTCTTTAACAAATTGTCTGATTCTGTTTATGGTTTGATCAGTCATACGATGCTCCTTCGTCCTATTTTTCTATTTTATACCAGGTCAAAAAAATCTTGTGCTTTACAAGAAAATTTTCGGGGTAGTTTTCTTCAAGCATTTTTTTGTGTTCGTAATCAAATTGTTTTATCTGTTCTTCGTTCATTGCAGCCATTACTCCACGACTCGAAAGCATTCTGCCGTGCCAGGTTTCTCTTGTAAAAGGAAGATCAACAACCATACTGTCCATCTGGGGATTTTCAAAATAATGAGTTGTCAAATCTTTTATTCCGGGATTTCCGCCACTCCAGTTGCCGTTTATCTTTTTTACAAGTCCGTTTGAATCGTGAGTAATCTGTTCCTCTTTCATATAGCTCATGTAGATTTTTAAGAAGGTGCCGCCATTACGCAAAAACTTTTTAATCTTTGGAACGATGATTGAAGGCTCAAAATACCAGAAGCATTGTGCGGCTGTAATAACATCAAAACAGCCTTCTTCAAAATCAAGCTCTTCTGACGGGCACACAAGATATTCAATGTTCATGCCGGCCGAAAGTTCTTTTGCATATTTAATCTGATTTTCTGCAATGTCGGTTCCAAGCCATTGCCCGCCATATTTGTACATGCCGCGGGGAATTACACCAGTGCCCGTACCCAAATCAAGAATCTTCTGCCCCTGAACACCAAGCCCAAGGTCTGCAAGCTTCTGAAACATACACTCCGGATAAATGTCGCGATACTGTGCATAGATTTCTGAAGTACGCCCAAAATCAAAAGCCTGCCCTTTGTCGATTTCTGCTTTTTTAATTTCCATTTTTTGCTTTCCTCTCAACCTTTTCTCGCAATAAAAAGTCCATAGTTTTCTTTGCCGCCATTGCTGGTTGTAATCTGTGTGAAGCCGGCTTTTTCAAGTGCATCTATTTCATTTTCACTTGTAAGCGGAATATCAATATGTTTTGTGTCATCGGTATTGTTTTCCAATTCCACAAGTTGTTCGGCTTCTTCTTCCGGTGTGAGCGCAATCAAATCGCAATTAATAAACTGCCCGCCGTTTTTGAGACAGTCCAAAATCTTTTTGAGCAATCGAATCTTTTCGTCCTTCTTAAAATGATGAAACGCTGATGTTGTAATCACTGCATCAAAATCCGCTCCAAACGGAACTTCAAAAAAGTCGCCGCAAATTGCAGTTACCTGACCTGCAAAATCACGCGTCTTCAACTTTTCGAGCATATTTTCTGTGATATCAATTACAGTGACCTCTGCTTGTGGGAACAACTCAAACAAATGAATTAATTCAAGTCCTGTTCCTCCGCCCAAATCCAGTATCTTTTTTGCATCCTTGCCCAGACTTTCCGCCAGCAAAACTTTTGTTTTCATATATTCGCTGTGCACATCATCGTAGGTGTCAATTTTACCATTAAAGAATGCGCGTACTTTTTGATTTCTTTCTTCTAGTGTCATGTTAAAAATCCCGTAATAAAAATTTACAACTCTTCCCACTCACTGCGCAAAATTGAATACCAGCACTGGTCAACAATGCCCTGATTATTTCTGTCGGCACTGCGGAGAGTTCCTTCATATTTCATGCCGCACTTTTTCATAACCATTCCTGAATGCGGATTATTCGGGTCGTGATAAGCACGGATACTGTTTACCCCAACCTGCTCAAAGAAAAAATCAATCACTGCATGAAGAACTTCTGTCATAATTCCCTGATGCCACCATTTTCTTCCAAGTGCGTAACCAAACTCAACAGCCTCAATTTCGTCCTTTGGCAACCCGTGAATATTTCCAATAGGTTCGTCACCGTTTTCCTTGAGGATTATAGCCCAGACATAATAATCATCTTTTTCGTAAGAAGGAATCCAGCTGTCCAAAACCCACTTGCTCACGCCGACATCCTTGTGAGTGGGCCAGGTCATAAACTTAGTTACTTCCGGATCCGACGCCCAGTTTTTGAACATAGCCGGTGCATCATCAATTGTGAATCGTCGTAAAATAAGTCGTTCAGTTTCTATTTGGATTGTTCCTTTGTGATTCATTTTAGAATTCCTTTCTTAAGATAGAATGATACATCCTGTCTTCGTATTTTCCGTTGCGGAAAAAATATTCGCGCAACGTTCCTTCGTAAGTAAATCCGCATTTGTCGATTACTTTTTTAGACGGCAGATTAGAAGGTCTTACGCAAATCTGGACCTTATTAAAATTGATTTTCTCAAAGCCATATCTGATTACAGCCTTTGTTGCTTCAGTTGCATAACCACGTCCCTGAAAAGCTTTCCCAACACAGTATTCAATTTCGCCAAAATGATTTTTCTGATCAACAAGAAAATATGCAACCTGACCTATGCATTCGCCGGACGCTTTCTCAAAAATCCCCCAGCGGAAATGCATTCCATCTTCATAAGAGGAAATATATTTCTCAAGCAGTCCTTTTACTTCTTCAAGAGTTTTATAAGAAGGCTCGCCATACATATCCTGAACCTGGTCATCACCAGCCCAGTTACGCATCATAGAATCAGCATCATCAAAAGAAAAAGCCCGCAGCAACAGACGCTCAGTTTCAAGCGGTTGAGTTCCACAAGGACACAAATATTCTTTATTTAACATTTTTGAAATCCTCCTGTTAAAACAACTCTTCAGCTTTCTTAGTAGTCTGCTTTCTCTTTTCCAGAGTTTTCTCAAACATCAGATCGGCAACTTCTGGCAGACCATCGTAAATAACTTTGGCACCTTCTTCTGTAATACCGCCTTTTGTTGCAACACGAGAAACAACATCCTCAAAAGTCATTTCTTTTTTTAGCATCAGTTCGCTTGTTGCAGAAACAGTTTTCAAAACCATTTGAACAATCTGCTCCGAAGAAATCTCTGTGTGTTTTTTTGCCGACTGGCAGATTACATCAAAAATCGAAGCAATAAAGCCAGGCATACAGCTGACCAGTTCCGAACCCATCCCGATTTCATTTTCCGGAAGCTCAATCACTTCGCCAAGACTTTTTAAGATTTCGCACAATCCCGCTTTGTCCACATCTTCTACCATATTGTTATAACAAACCAGCGATTGAGATTTATTGATTTCGGCAGTCACGCTCGGAATCATTTTTGCGATTT
>CAMKDH010000218.1 GCA_946411215.1 uncultured Treponema sp.
ACACAAATTGTGTATTCACCCTGAACTGTTGCAAAGCATTTTTTCTTTGTTGAATAAACACTAAATGCTCGATCATCCAACGTGATTGTTACAGTTTTTTTCTCTCCCGCTTTGAGGAAGACTTTTTCAAAACCTTTAAGTTCTATTGCAGAACGCGAAATTTCAAGATCATCAATTGGATTTTTTACATAAACCTGTGCAACCTCGTAGCCATCAACATTGCCGATGTTCTGTAGGGTGAAGGTGACTTCTGTGGTCCCTGAGCCTGTCGAAGGGCTGACTTTCAAATCCGAATATTCAAACTTTGTGTAACTTAAACCGTAGCCAAACTCGTACTGCACAGGAATGTTTCTGGTTTCGTACCATCTGTAACCAACAAGCACGCCTTCCTTATAATCAACATCAAGATCATCTACCGGAGCGCCAACTTCAATTTTGAAAGGCCAGGTTTCGGCTAGTTTTCCACTCGGATTTTTTTCACCCGCAATTAAAGCAGCACACGCTTCACCACAAGCTTCGCCACACAAATACATATGAAGAATTGCCTTAGCTTCTGGAGCAAAAGTTAAATCTATTGCAGAACCGCTGAAAGTAACAAGCGCGATATTTTTTGTGATTTTGATAATTTCTTTATACAGGTCAATGTGACTTTGCGGAAGCTTCAAATCATCGCGGTCAAAACCTTCGCCTTCATATGATTCTTCAAGACCACAGAAATACAAAACTGGAGCACGTGGATTTTTTTCTATAAAGTCACTCATTTTTTTAACAGCATCTACTTTTCGCTTCTCATTTATTTTTTGTTTTTTAGCAGCTTTACAGAAAGTTGAAAGATATCCTGGAACATACTCAACATCGTAATATTTTTTAAGAGACTCAAGAGCATCCGGATATGGTGCTGTAGAAATATGACTTGAACCGCCACCCTGAAAACGCATGTTCTGAGCAAGTTCACCAACAACAAGAACTTTCTGTTTTTGTGCAAGCGGGAAAATACCATCGTTTTTCAAGAGCACTGCACTTTCACAGGCAAGCTCAAACGCAATATTATGCTGAACTTTGAAATCAACAGGTTCTGCTTTTGAACCGCCAACATATTCATCCTTGTGCTCGTCATACTTCAACGCAAGGTCAATGATTCTTTTGCAGGCTTTATCAAGATCTGCTTCTGTAAGTTCGCCCTTGTCATAAGCAGCCTTAAGCTGTTTATCAAAATATCTGTTTGAATCTGGCATTCCTAAATCAAGGCCAGCTTTAAGACTGTTTACAGCATCAATGTTTGCACCCCAGTCAGACATTACAATGCCTTTGAAGCCCCAGTCATCACGCAGGATATCTGTAAGAAGCTTTTTATTTGCACTTGAGAAAACACCGTTTATTTTGTTGTAAGAACACATGATTGAATGTGGCTGAGATTTTCTTACGGTACGTTCAAAACCCGCAAGATATATTTCACGCAGCGCTCTTTCATCAACATTGCTTGAAGAACTTTGACGATATTTTTCCTGATTGTTCAAAGCAAAATGCTTAAGACACGCTCCTACATTTTTACTCTGCATGCCGTCTACAAAGCCAGCAGCCATCTCTCCAGAAAGCAGCGGGTCTTCCGAAAAATATTCAAAATTGCGTCCGCACAAAGGTGAACGTTTTATATTCATTCCGCAGCCAAGAACAATCTGAACGTTTTCGGCTTTTGCTTCCGTTGCAATTGCCTGTGCCATTTTTTTTGCAGCATCAACATTCCAGCTGGAAGAAACAGCACATGCTGTAGGAAAACAAGTTGCTATATTACTGTTATTAATATCATTAATGGCGGCTACAACCTGATGCCTTAAACCGTGTGGGCCATCGCTAACCGAAATTACCGGAACCTTTCCGTTTGCACTAAAAGTATTCCAGTTTCCAACGCCATTTAAAAGTCTGATTTTTTCATCAACCGAAAGTGTCGCTAAAATTTCTTCTGTTGTTTTCATATTTTTTCCTCTTCTTGAGCTGTTCTGAGCTTGTAATATTCGCCCTGTTTTTTCATAAGTTCTTCGTGTGTGCCCTGCTCTACAATTCCATGATCATTTACAACTGCAATTTTGTCTGCATTCTTGATTGTAGAAAGACGGTGGGCAATTACCAAAGTTGTACGACCTTTTGCAAGTTCATCAAATGAATGCTGGATTTTTATTTCTGTTGCAGTATCAAGTGCAGAAGTTGCTTCGTCCAAAATAAGGATTGGAGGATTTTTTAAGAAACATCTTGCAATTGAAACGCGTTGCTTCTGACCTCCACTAAGTTTAATTCCACGTTCTCCAACAATTGTATCATATCCGTTTGGCATTTTCATAATGTCATCGTGAATTTCTGCACGGCGGGCAGCCTGTTCAATTTCTTTGTCGGTTGCTGTTGGCTTACCGTATGCAATGTTCTCGCGGATTGTTCCCGCAAAAAGGAATACGTCCTGCTGAACAATTCCTATCTGAGAACGCAGAGAAGATTTTTTTATACGCTTAATATCTATACCATCAAGTGAAAGTTCGCCACCAGTGATTTCATAAAAGCGTGGAATAAGATTACAGATTGTAGATTTTCCGCCACCGCTTGCACCTACAAGTGCAAACTTTTCTCCAGCGTGAATATCTAAGTTTACGTGTTCCAGAACAGGGAAATCTTTTGTGTAAGAAAAGTTTACGTCTTTAAAACTAATATTTCCGCGAGCCGAAAGAATTTCTACAGCGTCTGGAGCGTCGGCTGGTTCAGGATCGGTTCGCATAATTTCAAGGAATCGGTAAAAGCCTGCCATTCCGTTTGTGTACTGTTCAACGAGAAAATTAAGTTTGCCAATTGGTGCACGGAAAGCTGCAACAAACAAGTTAGCCGCAACTAAGTCAGGCAAAGTCATTTTTCCTTTTATAATAAAATATCCGCCCGCAGCAAGCACAACAAGTGACAAAAGATTATTGCAGAATTCTATGTTAGAGAAAAATGTTGCCATGTATTTATAACGCCACTGCTTAGCATCGCTGTACTGTTTATTAAAATTGCCAAACCGTTCGCGTTCAAAATCTTCGTTGTTAAAACCTTTTGTTACTCTGATTCCCGAAATGCTTGATTCCAGACCCGCGTTTACTTCGGCAGTAATTTCTTTTACTTTTGTAGAAGTTCTCGAAAGATTGCGGCGTGAAACAATTCCAATTGCAATCATAACAGGAAGCGCAACCACAACAATAATTGCAAGCTCCCAGCGGATATGAAGCATCATTATAAAAGCTCCAATCAGATTAAGCATTGCAATTGTAAAATCTTCCGGTCCGTGATGAGCAAGTTCTGTAATTTCAAAAAGGTCTGTCGTAGCACGCGACATGATTTTTCCCGTGCGGTTTGTATCATAAAAACTAAACGGCAGCTTTTCCAGATGATCAAAAACATCGCGCCTCATATCCTGCTCAACACGGGTTCCAAAAACATGGCCCCAGTAAGCAACAAACCAGTTACAGATTTTATGAAGACAAAATCCCACAAGAAGAACAGCAACAAGAATCAGAAATGTCCGCAGCTGATAATTTGGAATGAGCGTGTTAAGTGCATAGCGGGAAAACATAGGAAAAGCAACATCAATTCCCGCCATAAAAACAGCACAAGCCATATCGGCTGCAAAAAGCTTCCAATGTGGCTTGTAATAAGAGAAAAAAATCTTAAGCGGTTTCTGATTAAAATCCAT
>CAMKDH010000219.1 GCA_946411215.1 uncultured Treponema sp.
GATTGTTTTACCAGCCTTTGGAGGAGCAACAATCAAAAGACGCTGTCCCTTACCAATTGGTGCAAACAAGTCTACGATACGTGTAGAAACTTCTGTTGAAACAGTTTCGAGTCTGAGTTTTTCATCAGGATAAAGCGGTGTTAAGTTTTCAAATGGAACGCGAGTCTGTGCAACACGTGGCTCATCCATGTTTACAGTTTCTATTCTCAAAAGTGCAAAAAATCTTTCACCTTCTTTTGGAGAACGAGTCTGACCATATACAGTATCACCAGTTTTAAGGTTGAAAAGACGAATCTGACTTGGGCTGATATAAATATCATCAGGGCCTGGCAAATAGCTGTTCTGTGGAGAACGCAAGAAGCCATAACCATCTGGCAAGATTTCCAAAGCACCAGAAGCAAAAATAATACCACCATGTTCAGTGTGCTTCTTAAGGATTACAAAAATCAAATCCTGTTTTTTCATTGGTGCAAGATCATCTGCAGTAAAACCATACTGAATTGCCATTTCACGTAATTCTGGCATTGATTTAATTGTAAGATCATTAATCAAAAGTCTTGGCTTATTTGCATTGTCTTCTGCAAGAGTAGATGATTCCTGTGCAGACGCTTCAGCCACTTCTCCGCTTGGAGTTGGATATGAACGCTGAAAACCGCCTCTTTTGTTCATGCCGTTTCTTTTATTATTGTAATAGGATTGATTTCTTTTGAAGTTATGTTCTTCGGAAGGATTGTTTTCTGAACCAGCTGCATTTTCGGAAGGTTCAGTTTGCTGCTCTTCAGTTGCTTCAGCAGCAGGAGCTTCTGTCTGTTCTGCAGGCTCCTCAGTTTTCACTTTTACAACCCTCTTTTTTCTTACCAACACTTTTTCAGGATTGTCTTGTGAAACTTCTTCTTTAGATTGAGTTTCTTCTTCCAGACCCAAAGACGTCTGTACGTTTTCTTCCTGCGCTTCCGGAGCTTCTTCCGTGCGCTTTCTTCTTAATGTTGCCATTAAAAATTCTCCATGATTGTATATGATTTATAAAAAAAAACTAAAAAACAAATTATTTTACTACTTCTGAATGAATGAGCATGGCCTGTTTGAACTCTGAAGATGCGACAGAAAAAATGTCAACATCAGGTTCTTCTTCTAACATTGTTACCTGTCCATTGAATTCAACATTATTTGCTATTCTTATTCTTGCAGTTGTAATATCACTTTCGACCATGCTCCCTGAACAAATCTCAACACGTTCAGATGCATGCATATTTCCTTTAACAGAACCACATACGACAATTGAAGAAGCTTCGATACTTTCAACATCACAAGTGGCATTTTTTGCAATTTCAAGTTCGCCAGTTGGAGCTACTATTTTGCCCGAAAACTTTCCTGTTATTACAAGTCTATCTTTGAACTCTAATGTTCCGTCAAATTCAGTTTCCGAGCCAAAAATTGTTATATTTTTTTTACCTGCTTCTGTGCGTTCTGCCATATAACTTATTTTATTATAGCAATTAAACCACGAATTATCAACACAACAAGCAATAAAATTGCAGCTCCATACCCAAAAATATCACCAATTATATTATAAACAGTTGGTTTTTGTTCCAGAGGAATTACAGGAAGTTCACTTATTACATAAGTTTTGGTAAAAGAATTTGCCATTGCCTTGAGCTGCCCTTTTTGATTTATAAAGGCAGTTTGACCAGATACAGAACTTATAATCATAGGAACATGATTTTCTACAGCACGGAATCTGGCCATTGCAAGATGCTGATACTGACACGATTCACTTTTTGCCCAGGAATCGTTTGCAAGACAGCAAAGACATCTTGCTCCATTTTTATAGGCGTTGCGGCTTAAATATGGAAATGTATTTTCAAAGCAGATTGGTGTATATATATATAGTCCGTTTGTTTCAAAGATTTTATATTCAGTTCCGGGGGTCCAGAAAAATTTTTCTTTTTCTAGAAGTGATTTATAAATATGCGGAAAATATTTTTGATACGGAAAATATTCTGAAAACGGAACAAGTTTTATTTTTGAATAAATTTGATTATCAGAAGGCAAACTATTTTTTCCAGTTTCAAATAAAATTGAAGCATTAAAATATTCTTTACCGCTTCCATCCGGATTTGTTTTTATATGCTGATTTCCAATTATAAAGGACGGACTTCGACTATTAACATAATTCATCAAAAAGTTAACAAGCTTTTTCCTGTCTGACTGCCCTTCTGATTTTGCATGATAAACAACAGATGGAACAAAAGCAGTTTCAGGCCAGACAACAATTTTAATATCAGGATTTATTTCCAAAGCTTCATCTGTAAGTGTAATCAATTGCTGCAGGCTTTCACTGTAATTTTCAATTCCATTTTCTTCGGGTTTATCATTATGCTGAATTGCTGCTACAGTTACAGTATCAAACTGTTCATTGATTTTTAGAGAAATTGCTCCAAAGATAAGTATTACAACAAAAAGAAATCCCCAGATACAAAGTCCTATTACAGGATTTCTTAAAGAAGCATTCGACATGAGTTTTTCATTTTCGGAAACATAATTTACATAACTTGCTCCATCATAAAACTTATTGTCGCTGACGATTGTGTGAAGATATTTTTTCTTATCCTGCATTTTCGAAAGGAATGCAAAAATCAATACTGAAGGAAAAATCACAAAAGCATTGAGACCATATACGCCCACAATTTTTGCACTTTGAATAATTACAGGTAGATTCCACTGTGTGTAAGCTGCAAGTCCGTAATGCATTCCTAAAAATCCAAGTGTCCTAAGATAATCAAAAGTGCATAAAATCAAAAACTGAACAAGCCATGCATTTTTTATAAAAAGTTTTTCAACTGATTTTAATAAAAGTCCAAGAATTGCCGTTCCTAAAAACGCAAGTGGAAGTGCAATATAAAGACAAACAGGATCATAATTATAGAGCCACCAAGCATACGCTGCTACACAAAGCATTCCATAAAGACCTGTGTATAACCAGCAGTTTTTAAACGAACTTCTTTTAATTATAAAAAATAACGGGACATACATTATCCACGCTGTAACTGAAAAACCGTGTTTTACAATTGGATTAGGATTTGAAAAAGCAAAAAGAAAAGCACCTGTAATTACAAGAAACAGGTTTATGAAGATATCTTTTATGATTCTGTGAGTATCTGGCTTTTTACTTAAATCTTTAGATTCCATAATTTTTGCTTTAATTCACTACCAGAGCGAAAAGCGGCTACATAATGAGGTTCGGTAGGAGTTATATCACCTGTACGTGGATTTCTGGCATTTTTTCTACCCTTTCTTAAACGAAGTTCAAAGGTTCCAAAGGTTCTTAATTCAATTGAACTTCCGTTACAAAGAGCCGATTTGATTTCTTCCAAAAGACTGTCTGTTATTTGAATAATCTCATTTTTAGGGAGATTTGTATTACGAAAAACTTCTTCTACCAAATCTGCCTTAGTCATTTTTTTTGCCATATTATATTATCGGCTGATATGCTGAAGTTTGCTAGTTAAAGTCTGTTAAATAAAAAAACCAGCCGGACTTGACCAGCTGGATTTCCAAAGAGTGATGGAGAAAAGTTATTTAGCTGCATTAAATGTAGCATTAAAAAGGTTCATCATTCTTGACTTTTTGCGAGAAACGGCATTTCTTGTCAAAACGCCCTTACTGCGAGCACTGTCAAGTGCCTTCTGAAGAGT
>CAMKDH010000220.1 GCA_946411215.1 uncultured Treponema sp.
TAGTTGGCCTTAATTGCTTCTATAAACAATTTATTCTGATCATTCCTCAATGGAGTTGTGAACAGCGGCTTTCCGTCACTTGGCGAAATGCGGTAAATGTGCATTGGGTCTGTTGTATATGCAGGACTACCTGGATTATTAATCCACCAGTCAAGAACTGCAATAAAGCAGAGTGTGTATTTTAAAAGGTTTGCATTGTTTGCATTTGTATTTGCAGTTTTGTTTTGTGCGCCTAACAAAACATCAAGGCGTTTGCTGACTTCATTCTGAATACCAAACTTGTAATGCTCCCAAGGATTTTCAATCATTCCAACTGGACCGCGACCGCTTGCCTGCTTGTCGCATTCGTTGATTACGAGTGTAAGATATTTGCGGGCATAGTCTGTTCTATGGAAGAGCGGACGATATTTACTTTCATCACTTGGATGTTCAAGAATAAGCTGGTCAAATTTGAAGTTAGGCATAAAGTGGTAAGTTACCTGCCACAAAAGCGAAGTGATAGTTCTCTTACCAATATGCGACTTATCAAAATCGGGCTGAGAGTAAACTGAGTTTACAAGGTCAAGCAAAGGCTCGCAGTAAAGGCGTTCAAAGTTGTCTTCGCGGTAAGCAGACCAGTCATCCATTACAGAAGTAATTGTGTCTGCACCTTCCTTTACATTTTCTGTATTTGTAAACTTGATGTTTCGGCAGCCCTGGAAACAGTCTTCAATAATTCGCTGAAGAACCATAATTACCTGAACAGGATTTTCCGGCGACAAAAGATTGAATCCGTCATCGAACTTATAAAGCGGCTGGAAATATGGATACAAATCTGGATGTTCATCAAGCTTGTCAAAACCTGCCTGTGGGAACATCTGATTAAGCAACTTCAATCCTGTGATAACTGTCTGATCCTTTACACCTTTCTGTGGTGGTGCCGACTTTGGCTTTGGAGCTTCCTTCTGTTCTTCCTTTGGTTTTTCTGGAAGCAAAAGGTCAAACTTGTGAAGGCCTGTGAACTTCAAAACATCAGCAACCTTTACCGAGAAGAAATCTGGATATGGTTCAAAGCTGTCGGAACACATACGCATCAAAAGCGGATACATTTTCTTAATGATTTCTGTGTCAATGTAAAGCCATTCTGTAATTGCTTGTTTTGCCATTGAAGAAAGCTTGTCTTTTGGCGAATCTGGGTAGGCAACCTGGTCGTTGTAAATCTCTTTAATGAGTTTTGGGATTTTGTTGTTGCCGTAATAATATACAGTGATGATTGGCTTGTAGATTGCCTTTGTATACTGAATCAAATCGCAAGCAAGAATTGGGCCCGGTGCATTTTCAAGGGTTGCATATTCGGCTTTAATTCCAGCCATTCCCCAGGAAGCAATCATACGCAAAAACTTGAATTTTACGTCCGGGGCATTTACGATTTTTGATTTATAGGTTGCAGGCGCAATTTGAATGAGAGTCTTGATAACTGTAATGAAAGACTCCATGTGTTCAATATCTTTTTTCAATTTATATTGATAGAATTCCGGAAGGATTTTTTCTGTTCCGTTTTTCTGGAGTGTTCGAATAAAATTAAAGATTCCGTAGTTAGGTTTGATTTTATATTCCGGAGACATCATGAGCTTGTCTACAGCCGCATTAAACTTTTTGTTTACCTGTGGAAGATCTTCACGAATATGACGACGTGGAGCCTGATAAGTTGTATTTGGTTTTGAGCCTCCTCCGGATCCTCCGCTGCCACCTTTTGAACCGCCTCCATCTGAACTTCTGATGATTCGACCAGTTCCTTTTCCACCCTGACCTTGTGAACCGCTGCTTGAGGTTGTGCGTTCATACATTACCTGACCGCCAAGCTTTTTTGCCATAGTTGCAGCTTCTTTTTCGTCAATGAGTCCGATGTTTTTACGGGTTTTGTCTAAAGTTCCTGGTTCCCAATCCGCAGTTCTGTTAATTTCATCAGCCATTTTCTATTTCTCCATTATTAAGTAATTATACTCTCATAGAGGCTCGGGTCAACATTCCCGGAAAGCTCTTGAGCTGAATTTTATTTCCATCTTTATCTAGCAGCACGCCTTCAAAGGTGCCGTAAATATGCCAGTTTGCTGTGCGCAGTGCTATAAGATTGAGCGACCTCCAGTAAACCGAATCTGGTGTAAAGGTCAGATCAATCATACTTTCAGTATCCTGTATAATCCATTTTTTGTTTAGTCCAAACGGATGTGTTGCAACAACCGAAGGAAGTGCTGTTTTTTGTCCGTCAATTTCGAGGACGTTTGAATTATATTTATCGGGATCTGCTGCATCGCTTGTAGTAGTTGTCATATAGAAGATTATATCTTTGCCGTCTATATTTCCCATTCCGCATACACGAAGGCTCTTGCTCAAAGTTTTTGAATAAAAGCGGTTCATTGTCATTAATGCCAGGCCTGATGAATTATCTGGTTCTGCGCCTTTGATTGCAAGGTGACCGTTAATTTTCATTGTAGAAAGCCACATTGCCCAGCAGCGGGATGTAGTAGGGGAAGGACATACGAAGCTCATGTCGTCGCGCATTGAATCTTCGCGGATTGAATGAAACCAGCCTTCTGAATCTGGCCAGCCGGAATTGTGCTTTACATGAAAGCGCATTGATTTGCTTGCATGTTCCTTTTCCCAGGAGATTTTTATATAGCGTGATTTTTTATAGCTTGCGCAAATGCCTTTGTCTGTGCTTTTTGGAATAAAGCGTCGGCGGGTTGGCATTATTGAATGATATACATATTTTTTGCCGTTTGTCTTATCCCAAAAACAGATTTCTGCCAGACCGATTATTTTAAAATCAAAAAACTCTACAAGACCAATATATTTTTCTATAGAAAAGTAATAGTTCAGCCGGCTTTTGATTCTGATGTCTGATATTATAGAAGGAAGTGGAACCCCTGCATAAGGCGCGCGCATGCCTTTTATGTCAAACCTTGGAGAAACGCCTGCATATGTTCCAAAATGCGCCTTGCCATATTCCACAATGCGAACTGGAGGGGCATCAAAACTTCTTGAATACATTTGTTCTATTATAAATCAATTATTATGTGCATTCAAGTTAAAAAAATGGCTCCGTAAATGCATTCATTGGGAAAACAGATATACTTCCGCTATGGTGCGTCTGCAAACTACTGCTGAGCTTGTAAGGAAGATTTCCCTCGCTGCGCTCGGCAAGCTCAGATGTAGTTTGAAGCCGCCCCTACGCTCACGTATATCTGTTTTCGATTAAATTTGTAAACTTCGCCATTTTTTTGGGTGCAATTTATAAAATAATTAATTTTAATAGAATTTTACCAGGGGACGGTCTCATTATAACTCTTGTGTTTTTTTGAAGTTGGGATGCAAATAACTTAAATTAGTTATAAAAAACTGGCGCGAAGGAGAGGGCAGATTCAAAAACATTCTGAAGTGCGGCCGCAAGGCGGCCAAGTATATAATTCCAAAGCACTTCAGCATGTAGTGGGCGAGCCCACGGTTTTGAAATCTGCACTCGACTGGAAGCCAGTTTTTTATCACATGGATACATTTTTATTTGTAAAATCACAATTTCAGAGTTAAAATGTACACAAGAGGTATTTATGAGCATAAAGGCATTTTCACTTGGTGCGGCTGAGGAAGTTACTGGTTCAAAGCATGTTTTTGACATTAACGGACGATTTTA
>CAMKDH010000221.1 GCA_946411215.1 uncultured Treponema sp.
CGGTTTAAAATCATCCATAAAGTCATCTCCTCCAAAACTTTATAAGATGATTATATAGCGGAGGTGATTTTGATTCTTGATAATGTTTGCTGTTCTTCATAATCAGCAAAATCTTGAGGAACAAATCTTCTTCAAGGTAACAGTCAGTTAGTTTCATCTAATTTTTCATAGCTATTTCATTCCTTATCCATTCAACCCGCCACGACATACACTTTTCTACAATCGAACTTTTTATTGCAGTTTCATAGCCGTGGCATGTGCCTTTCATATCATGAACTTCAACGGGGATGCCCTGGGATTTTAACTTTTCTCCAAACTCAATTCCTTCGTCGTGAAGGCAGTCGTATTCTGCAGCTTCAATATATGTCGGAGGGAAAAATCCTAAATCTTCAATTTCAGAAATTGATGCATATTTTGTCTGGCTGCTATCTTGACCTTTCAAATACATATCCCAGAAAAGCTTATCACAATTTGAATCCCAGATTGGAGTATCTGTAAATCGTTTCATCGAGTCTGTAATCATCCTTTTATCAAGAACAGGATATATAAGCATTGCACCTTTTGGAAGCGGCTGATTTCTATCGTGAAGCATAAGAATAACCGCAGCAGCAATATTTCCTCCGGCACTGTCTCCGGCTACGATGATTTTTTCTTTGTTGATGTTCAGGGATTCCGCATTTTGCAAAACCCACATATAAGTGCTGTAACAATCTTCAATCGCAACAGGATAACGGTGTTTGGGGAGCAATCTGTAATCGGGCAAAACAACTTTGCATTTCAATTCACGGGCATACCATTTTGCAATTCCATAGTGAGCCGCAGAAGCCCTCATCAAAAACCCTCCCCCATGAAAGAACATGATACAGGGAAGATCTCCTTCATACTGTCGCGGTTCGATTACCAGAGTTGAAATCTCCGCCCCATCATAGCCTGGTGTAGAAAACTTTTTCACAGTAACAAAATCATCCGATTTACATTTGATAAATCCATACGCAAAGTTCACCATCGGATACAAACGACCAACCATTGAACCGCTGTAGATTGAGATGCTTTTTAACTCTTTATCTATTGGATATTTCATGATTATTCTCCAATTCCAAATGTATTAATACATCCTGAAAAAAACTTTACAATTTGTTCAGGAGTATATTCATCATGTTCTTGCAACCACCATCTGATTGTTTCGGCAAAACTGCGTACTGTAAAATCTAGACTAAAGCTCTGGGGAATCGATTTATCAGAAGTAATTCGTGATTTAAAAATTTCAGAAAGCTGTGTGGTCAAATTGCGCATAAAAACTTCACCGCATTCTCCTTTTAGTAAACCCCATATGTGCTGCTGTTTTTCCTGAAGGTGATAAAGAATATGTGTAAGCCTTGCAAAGAAAGTTTTATCGTGAGAAAAATCGTGCTTCTTTTCTGAAGTGACATCACTCGAAAATACGTGCTCAAAAATCTCAGTACACATTTCCTTTAACAGCTCATCTTTTGTATTAAAATGAGCGTAAAAAGTACTTCTGCCAATGTCCGCCTCATCTATAATATCCTGTATTGTAATCGATGAATAATGCTTTCGTTCCAGTAAAGATGAAAAAGATTCAAAGATTGCATTGCGTGTTTTGCGTTGTCTCCTGTCCATTTTTTTTCTTCCATAGTCCATATAATCTGGACATATTCATTTTTTTGTTCAGTATCTTACAAACGGTAAAAACTAATTATTGAAAACCGGCAATTTGTCTAATATTATAAATACAGAACAAACTGTTCGTTATCTTATTAAGTATATGCTAAATGATTATTTGTTTCAATATAAGGAGGCAGGCATGGAAGAGGAAAAAGATTTTAAATTTGACAAGCGTGCAGAATATTACGACGAAGGATTTGAAGGAAAAACTTCGGAAAAATTTTATAAGCTTGTTATAGAAAATATCGTTCTTTCTGAAGGCATGAAGTTACTTGATATGGGTTGTGGTACTGGCACTATATTAAAACGTCTTTCAGGTAAATGTGCTATAAAAGGCTTTGGTATTGATGTAGAAGAAAAAATGCTGGAAATCGCAAGGAAAAAATGTCCTGAAATGCAGATTATAAATTGTTCCTGCGACAATACACCGTTTGAAGCAGACTCCTTCGATGCAATTGTAGCCTGTATGGCATTTCATCATTTTCCGAATAAAGAAGATTTCGCCAAAGAGTGTGCAAGACTTTTAAAGAAAGGCGGAAAGCTTTACATTGCAGATCCAAAGCTTCCATTCATTATACGAAAGCTTTTACACGGAATACTAAAGCTCCTAAAAATATGCGGAAGATTTTTCACCGAAAAAGAATTTATCGCTTTTTTCTCTGATTACGAATTTGCCCGAGTGTTTTCCAAATCAGATTGTTATGCCCAGATTATATGTTTAGAAAAAATTTAATTCCAATCTGCTATGCTTTAATGGCAGCGGTATTTTATGCAATAAATGTTCCTTTTTCTAAAATACTGCTTTTATACATCTCGCCAGTTTTTATGGCAGGCTTGCTTTATCTTGGGGCAGGAATTGGCATAGGAACAGTTTACCTGTTTCGCAAAAATAATGAAAGCAAAGATGTGCGGCTTTGCAAAAAGGATTTGCCCTATACAATCGGTATGGTTTTACTTGATGTGTTTGCGCCAATCCTGCTTATGCTCGGAATAAAATACGGAAGTTCAAGTAATGCATCACTTCTCGGAAATTTTGAAATTGTAGCGACAAGCTTAATCGCATTATTCATCTTTAAAGAAAAGATAAGCTGGCGATTATGGCTTGCAATCCTGTTTATAACAGCTGCCAGTATAATTCTTTCCTTTGAAAACTGCGAGGGCTTTGATTTTTCCATGGGCTCACTTTTTGTAATTGGGGCCACAATCTGCTGGGGACTGGAAAACAATTGTACCCGTAAAATATCAGATAAAAGTACATATCAGATTGTAACGATAAAAGGGCTATGCTCTGGTCTTGGTTCTGTTATTGTTTCTGTTATCACTGGCGAAATCAACTTTACAGCAAAATACATTCCGTTTGCTATGTTGCTTGGTTTTGTTGCTTACGGCTTAAGTGTGTTTACATATGTCCGTGCTCAAAGAAATCTGGGAGCAGCAAAAACGAGTGCCTTTTATGCCGTGGCACCATTTATCGGAGCTTTTCTTGCTTTTGTATTATTAAACGAAAATCTGTCTGCCCGATTTCTTTTTGCACTTTTTGTCATGATTTTGGGGACGGGAGTTGTTGTTTATGATTCATTATTGAATTCTAGATAATGAATTGAATAACGTATAACTGTAAACTATAAATGCTTTCATAAGCCTTCTCCTACTTCAATTCAAAATCCGTGCGGATGTTCATCACAACATCAACTTCATTCAGGATTTTTATAAGACGTTCATCCAGATCGGAGTTGTTGTCGCGGTAATCAATTTCTGCAAATTGTGCACGGGCCGGGAATGCAAGTTTTTCTTCTTCAAGACTGAACTCGGCGTGGACAGTCGCCTTGTTTCCGCGGGCATCCAGACGAATCCATTTTTGTAATTCTGGAATATACACGGTGTTCAGTG
>CAMKDH010000222.1 GCA_946411215.1 uncultured Treponema sp.
TCACAAAAAAAGCCGTTGACCGAAACAATCTTTTTGCCCGTGCCGAAAAATACAAACCATCTCCCCTGGTAAAAGCAGCTCTTGATGACCAGATGGTTGAAAAACTCTCCTATAACTACGAAGAAGTAGTCAAAAACCTCCAGAAACAACTCTACGGCGTCCACGTCAACGAACTACTGACTGTAGATCAAAGTAAAGATCCGTTTGCGAATTAATAAACGATTATTATATTTATATAAATTCTTCCACTTGTTATTTTGACATTTCGCCTTTATAATGTAATGTATGAACTTTCTATTAATGAGTAACGACGTTGTTTTCCTTTCTAAGATGATTGAGGAAATTAAAAAAGAAGAAGAAGGTGCTTTAATTCTTACCTGTGATTTTCAGGAAGAAAGCGTCATAAATATAAAAACCTGTTTAGATAATCTTTCTCTTTGTGTGATTTTTTCTGATCCAAAAACTTTCAAAAGCCCGGAAGAAGCAACTATGCTTTCTAGTATTGTTGGTTATCTTTATGCAAGCAATACTCCTGTAATTACAAACGACAGGACTCTAGCCTACCACACTTTGTTTACAAATGATGGTGTTCAGTTCTTAAATGGTGAAGCTAAAATTGTTTCTTACCTAAAAAAGCAATATCGAAAGATTCTTGATACAAACAATAAGCGAATGGCAAAAAAGGAACTTATGATTCGAGGTATTCCTTTTACTGCTGACTGCTTTGGACAATATCTGGCAAAAAATAAAACTGAAATTTGTAATCTTTTTATTGAAGCAGAAATTGATCCAAATGCACGTGATGATTTTGGAACTCCAATCTTAAATCTTGCTGTTCGAAATGACAATGAAGATTTTGTAAAAAAACTGCTTAATGCAGGTGCTGAAATAAATGCTGTTTCTGAAGACCGTGGATATACTGCCGTTATGGATGCTGTATGGCGCGGAAATTATGAAATTACAAAGCTACTTATAGAAAAAGGCGCAGATTTGAATACAATCAGCAAGGAAGGTCAGTCAAATCTTGTCCTTGCAGTAGGTGCAGATCGCGTAAAAATCTGTGAAATCCTTGCCAAAAATGGTGCAGACCCTGATATTAAAGACCAGATGGGTATGAGTGCGTATGGGTATGCAACACTGTTTAAGAAGACAGAGATTGTAGAGATTTTGAAACCATTTCATCATGAATAAAAAAAGCCCCTGCCGGTTGATGGATTACCGACAGGGGCCGAATTATTTCTACTTAATTACCTGGTCAGGATTAGCGCTTCAAGCTCAACACTGTTTCAAGCAATGTATCTGCTGTTGTGATTGTCTTGGCGTTAGACTGGAAACCTCTCTGAGTTACAATCATATCTGTCAGCTGTTCTGACAAATCAACGTTTGACATTTCCAAAGCACCAGCCATCAAAGTACCTTTTCCTGCTACACCAGATTCCCCTATTCTGGCCATACCAGAGTTGTTAGATTCAACAAAAGTACTGTCTCCGGCTTTTTCAAGACCACGGTCATTTGCGAATGTTGCCAATGCAAGCTGACCAATTGTTCTGTTTGTACCGTTTGAATAAACACCTGTGATTACACCACTTGAATCAATCTTGAATGTATCAAGATATCCAAGTGTATATCCATCCTGGTAGAAAGCTTTTGTTGTAGACTTAGAAGCAGACTGTGTGATTGTGTTTTCAAAACTTCCGATTGTACCAAGATTGATACTGAATTGCTGACGATGAGGTACATTTACATCATCATCATTTGATTCAGGAACTGTGAAAGAAGTCTGAAGTGTGATTTCACCAAAGTCATTTGATTCAGCACCAGAGCTATCTGTTACAGACTGCAAAGCTCCCATGTTATCAAATTGAACTTCAAACCAATTTTCCTGACCATCTGTAGAATTAAGACCAATGCGTGTTCCTGTAAAATCAGCGTTGTCTTCATCAACATTTACAGTTGCACGCCAACGGTTTGGAACTCCAGGTACTCTCTGGAATGAAACTGAAAGCAAGTGCTTGTTACCAAAGCTGTCGTAGATTTCCTGCTCTGTTCTCCAGGTTCCATTTTTAATATCATCGTCACTGGCACCCTCTAAAATTTCAGGAGTAGTTTTATTCAAGTTACATGCAAATTTAACATTCTGTGTTTCTTTTGCAGGATCCTTTGCACCAACAGGAATAGTCAAATCTGTAGGAGTAGCGGCTGTGCTTACAAGCATCTGACCGTTTACTTCTTCTGCCATCCAACCCTGAACACGCATACCGTTTGCAGGATTTACGAGTGTACCATTTGTATCCAAACTAAATGCACCGGCTCTTGTATAAAAAGATTCCTCCCCACTCTTCATTATAAAGAATCCGTTACCCTGAATGGCAATATCAGTAGATACACCTGTTGACTGCAGGTTACCCTGATTAAAGATATTGTCAATGGCAGCAACTGTCATACCAAGACCAACTTCCTTAGGGTTTACACCACCAAGCTCATCTGTTGGTTTTGCAGCACCCTGCATCTGCTGGCTGATCATATCCTGAAAGTTAACACGTCCCCTCTTAAAACCAATTGTGTTAACGTTCGAGATGTTGTTACCAATTACGTCCATTCTTGTCTGATGATTCTGCAACCCTGAAACACCAGAATAAAGTGATCTCATCATAAGGCTTTACCTTCCTTTTTTTGTTTAAATCCTTTTTGTTAGTTAGCGTAAACCGCTGCTATTTTATCTAAAGTGTAGTACATACCGTTTACAAGAATCTGTGGATTATCCCCTCTGGTTGCCCCTTCCACAATTCCTCTAGTGGTTGTATCTCCCACATTCAATTCAACTGTTTTACCAAGAGTATTTGCTGCTTCCTGGCTAGAAATAAATGAAGCCATTTTAGCAAATGAAGTACTCATGTTTGTCATCTGCTCCAACGAACTGAACTGAGCCATCTGGGCAATAAATTCCTGATTCTCCATTGGCTCTGTTGGATCCTGGTTCTGTAGCTGCGTAATCAACAACTTAAGAAAATCATCTTTTCCAAGTTCGTTTGACGCAACCCTTTCATTTGTTTTGTTCTGCTTGTTATAAAAATCAACAGCCTGATCGACCTTTGCTTTTTCTCCAGCAGACATTACCGTGTTTAGAGTTTCCATCACTTCTCCTTTTACACTGTATTGTTGCAGTGTCATTGTCGGGCTAGACCCGACAATCCTTTTATCGACACCTTAAGCAACAATGTTAATTGAATATTCAGAATTCATCGTAGAATCTGCAACATTCTGAATATATCCGTCGTCATTCCCACCCAAGTACTCGCCGTAAGCTTTCCTTGCCCAATATTCATTTCCGTCATACCTTCCTTCGAAATTCTGATTCTGACCACCCTGAGAGTTTCCATTGTAAGAAACATCAAAGTTAGCAGTCTCATAACCATTCTTTGCAAAGGCCTCCCTTAAGGTCTGGGCATTGTCTTTAAATACTTCCAGAGCTTCCTTGGTATTAACGGTAATATGTGCACTGATTGTCTTGCCATCCATTGAAAGATGAATCTTTACATTTCCAAGATCATCCGGATGAAGTACAAGAT
>CAMKDH010000223.1 GCA_946411215.1 uncultured Treponema sp.
TCGAAGAACAACGTCAAATCGCCGATTTTCTCGACCAGAAATGCTCTGAAATCGATCAGACAATTTCTGAAAAGCAGTTGCAGCTTGAGACATTGGCTGAATATAAGAAATCCCTGATTTATGAATACGTGACAGGTAAGAAGGAGGTTGCTTAGAATGGTTAACAAAATTCTTAATGAGAGATATGACTTTCAGAAGCAGTTTTTAGATCACTTAGCTTCCAACGGCTATGAAATTTACAAACAGGATGAAGTCTTTAAAGAGAAGTTTCCGTATGAAGCTATTGAAAGAAAGGCATTAATGCGCTTTCTTAAGGCAACTCAACAGGAAACACTGGATAAGCTTGATAAGATCTACCACAGTGCATTGGAAGACACCATTGTAAGTACAATAAATACAGAAGAATCCAAGTCCAAAAGTAGCAGACTGCAGGTTCTCAAAAATGGTATTGAACTTGCTAATTACCATTTAGATCTACTTTATACAAAACTTGAAACTACATTTAACCCCGAAGCCACGAGGCTTTATGAGCATAATATCTTTTCTGTTTCAGAGGAAGTTTACGCCACTGATAACAAAGACAAGAACGACAATCAAACCGGTGAACGTATCGATCTGGTTATATTCCTTAACGGTCTCGCCATAATTGCAATTGAATTGAAGAGCAATTCTTCAGGACAGAGTTATAGAAATGCAATAAAGCAGTTCCGCGAAGATCGCAATCCTAAATTGAAACTTTTCAGATGGAAATCCGGTGCTTTGGTTTTCTTTGCCATGGATGATCAGGAAGTCTATATGACAACCAAACTTGATGGCTACAATACCACGTTTCTGCCGTTTAACCTTGGTAAAGGAGAAGGAATAAATACAGGTGCAGGAAATCCAGTACCAGATAACGGTGATTTGGCTGTCCACTATATGTGGGACGATATTCTTAACAAAGATTTTCTGATTGAAATTATCTACAAGTTTATGTTCATACAGGTCAAAGAAGAGGAAGATAAAGAAACAGGAAAGAAGAAACGGACCGAAACTGTAATATTTCCGAGATATCATCAGCTTGACGTGATAAGAAAACTGCTCACCGATGTAAGGATCAATGGAACATCCCAAAATTATTTGATCCAACACAGCGCTGGCAGCGGGAAAACAAATTCTATAGCCTGGCTTTCACACCGTCTGACATCTGTTCACGATGAAAACAACAAAGCAATTTACGACACAGTGATTGTATGCACTGACAGAGTTGTTGTTGATAGGCAGCTTCAACGCGCTGTAATGAGTCTTGAGCATAAATCCGGACTAATTACGGTTATGGATGAAAAATGCAAATCATCAGATCTTAAAAGAGAACTTGAGCTCAATACTAAAATCATCGGTACAACAATTCAAAAGTTCCCATACATCGTTGATGAAATCAAAAACCTCAAAGACAAAAAATTTGCAGTAATAATTGATGAAGCACACTCCTCCACAGCTGGTAAAAACATGCTTGCAATAACCAGTTCTCTCGGTGGTGGAACCCAAAACAATTCAAAAGAATTAGATACCGAAGAAATGATTGAAGCAGAATTATTGAAGCACGGTAAACTTCCAAACATTTCATTTTTCGCTTTTACCGCAACTCCTAAAGCTACCACACTGCAATTATTCGGACGTGATGTAGTTCGTAACAAGTCAACTCAAAAAGAAGCCTTCCATCTCTATTCAATGAAGCAGGCCATCGAAGAAGGTTTTATTATTGATACGTTGCAGAATTACACTACATATGATACGTTCTTCCGATTAAACAAAACCATAGAAGACGATCCAACATTAAATACCAATAAAGCCAAAAGACAGATAGCCAGGTATATCGATTTGCATGAAGAAAATATTGCACAGAGGATAACAGAAATCATTGAGCATTTTCGAAAATTTGTAATGCATGAACTTAACGGTCAGGCCAAAGCTATGGTTGTTTTAAACTCACGCGAGGGAGCAGTACGCTACTACAATGAATTCAATAAATATGTCAATCAAAAAGGATATAGTGATATTAGACCACTGATAGCTTTTTCAGGGAAAATAACAGTTGATGGTAACGAATACACAGAATCTGGAATAAACGGATTCCCTGAAAAATATCTCCCGGATGAATTTGATAAAAATGACTACCAGGTGCTGTTAGTTGCTAACAAATATCAGACAGGATTCGATCAAAAAAAGCTGTGTGCCATGTATATTCTGAAAGAATTAGAAGGAATAAACGCAGTCCAGACATTAAGTCGACTCAACAGAATCTATCCTCCATATGATAAAAAGACTTTTATCCTTGATTTTGTTAATGATTATAAGGATATAGAAAAGGCTTTTTCTAAATACTATACCACAACGATTCTAGCTAACTCGGTATCAATAGATTCCATATATTCTCTAGATGTAAAAATTGACGGATATTATATTCTGCAGCCATATGATCTGGAACACTTCAACAATTTACTCTATAAGGATAGCCAGACATCCAAAGACAAAAACATGATGAACAGTTATCTCCAACGAGCAAAATCCAAATTTGACGAATTAGATTTGGATAAAAGGAAAGAATTTAGGGCCTTGATTAAAAAATTTATCAGACTCTATGAATTTTTATCTGTTGCAACATGTCTTGAAGATATAGAACTCCACAAAAAATATACATTCATCAATTATCTTGAAAGTTATCTAAAAATAGATGAAGCTGGTCCGGGTTTCAGTTTAACCGGCAAAATAAAAGCTTCAGGATTTAAATCAAAAATATCTAAAGAAATTCATAAATCAAAAATAACACCTGATCCAGTTGTAAGGTTGCCGATCGCTGATGAAATAAATATTACAGAGTCCAACGAAAAAAAATTATCAGAAATTATTGAAGAAATCAACGCAAGAACTGGGAAAAGCTTCGATGTTGCTGTTGCAAAACGCATAGCAATACAGATACGAGATTCCATGAAAAATAACGAAGAGCTTCGTAACAGTGCTTTAAACAATTCCGCCAAAGATTTTGAATTCAGTTATTTTGATCACGTGGACGATGCCCTGATAGAGGCTAGGGAACAGGATAAAGATTTTTCTTCACTTCTGTTAAAAAATGACGAAATGAAAAAACAGATCCTTGGTTTCTTTACTGAAGAAATCTACAATAATTTGAGAGAATATGCATCGCATGATGCATTAAACAGAACTTTCCCAATAAAATAATCTCCATATGAAACGTTTTTAACAAAGTCTATACTAGGATTGCCGTACTTTTGGGAAACAAGTTCATAAATGTATTTTTTTGATATTTCAGAAAATGAGACATGCAGTTCTTATGAATGTATTCCTAAATCGTTATCGCGTAAATCAGCAGTTTCCCAAAGTACTTGGGGACTGCATTAACCTAATTTTGCGGCGATTCAAACCAATGATGACTTGGTAAAAAAGATGCATTAACAACTTCCGTGCCGGTTCAACAACTCTCATACCTACAACCTGAGACCATCCCCAAAATTATTTTATAGCTATCCCCCAAAC
>CAMKDH010000224.1 GCA_946411215.1 uncultured Treponema sp.
TCTGCTCGGCAACATTATCAATAATATCAATAACTTCTTTTACCTGATCAAGCTGGCCAGAAATAATTCCAAGCAGCTCATTTGTACTTGTAATCTTTTCATCACCATCAGTAATAAGATCATGCATTTCCTGAGCCATTCCGGAACGTTCTATAGCCATATTTTTAATATGTTCCAGAGTTCCGGCAGCTTCATTTACAGCTTTTGAACTTTCTTCTATTGCAATTGCCTGAGTTTCATTATTATTTACAAGAGTATCTACCTGTACATTCATGTCAGAAATAACAGAAACAGCTTTTCCAACAGTTCCAATCATCTGATCAAACTGTGTCATGATTTTCTGAATATTTTCATCAATTGCGGCAGTTGCAGCGGCAGTAGAGTTTGCAGCATCATTAATTGTATAACCCGAAGAAATTGCACGTGCAGCAGTTACTTTTACAACAGTAAAGAATTCATTAATCTGCTCAACCATGATGTTGATATTCTGCATAAGAGATACCATTTCATTACTTCCGCGAGGTCTTATGCTGCCTGTAAAATCCTTGTCGGCGAGAGTCTTTGTCATATCCTGAATATGGATAATTCTCTTAGAAACGTTAGTTGTAACAAACAGAATAATAAAGGAAATTGAAATACAGGAGAAAATTGCAATAATCAGAACCAGAATTTCTGTAGACTTTTCTTTTTTCTCTACATCTGCATTGATAATTTCGAAAGATTTATCTACTTCAAGAGTAAGCAGGGTGTAATAACTTTGAAGGATTTGAACATCGCTGCTGGCATTTTGGGCAAGTTCCATCAAAGCAGAAACAGAGCTGTCATCTGCAAACTCTTTGTATGCTTCTTTAATTCCAACCGAACGAACTGCGCTGGAAGGCTCTGAATCCAGCACAATCGACTGCATTTTTTCAAGCTTACTGCCTACACTATCAAGACCTCGGGAAAAAGCTGTAAAATACTGTTTTGCCTGAACAAGATTAATACGATATTCATCTGTAAATGTATCAACAACCGGATTTTCAAAATACCCCTGAATGTTTTCATCAAGGCCAGAAAGTATTTCCTGCCAGTTATCGTATGCAGTCTGAGTATTAAAACCCCAATATTCCATGGCGTTAAGATAGTTTACTATTTCGCTAAGCTGTTTTTGTGTTTGAGATTGAACTAACTGATAATCCTTTGAAACTTGTATTGTTTTTAAGCCCTTTAAAGAAAGTATAGAAAGAGCAGCAACCTGAACTACAGAGAGAATAGTAATTAAGACAAATTTACTTCTTAACTTCATAACGGAATTATCCTACTTCTATTATCGGTAAAACTCCCCTAAAAAACTATCAAAATTTTCTATATTATTATACACCCAAAAAGTTAAATTTACATATACAAATTTCTTCAAAGATGGTAAATTTATTGTTATAAGCAAAAGCGTTGAGGAGTGAGAGATGAAAAAGGACAGTCCTAAACCTGAAAAAAATGATTACTTATTCGAAGGCAATGAACCCGCCCGTATAAAAGCTGAAAAGTATATAAATGATATTTTCAATCTTGCTATTACCAGCATTCTTTCAATTATAATCTTTTTTACTCTTTCAACAGTTCCAGGACTTGGCTCAATCTTCTTTGTAATAGGCTTTCTGGGATTTACAAGCTCAAGCATTTATTGTGTAAAAAGAATAATTCAATATAAACAGTTGATTCACAAACTTACAGAGGATTATTTACTAGAACAAAGACGAAAAGCTCAAGAATCCCAGAAAGAAGAAAAAGAATGACTTAATTACATCTTTTCCAGATACGGCACGAGTACAAGCTTCATAGCGTTTTTGATTACCTGAAGTGTACAGGCAGCAAGGTAAAGTCGTGCACCAGCCAGAGTCTTATCTTCTGCGTTTACAATAGGACAGTTCTGATAGAACTTGCTGAATGCTTTTGCAACTTCGTAAACGTAGGCAGCAACTTCGCTTGGGTTCAGGCCTTCAGCAGCTTTTGCAATAACTGCTGGGTAATCGCCGAGCAAACGGATAAGTGCCCATTCATCTTCTGATGTCAAAAGTGCTACAGCAGCGTCGGAATCATCCTGTGTCAGGCCTGCGTCTGCGGCTTTTCCTAAGATTGAATTTATACGTGCACCCATGTACTGAAGATATGGACCTGTATTTCCATTAAAGCTAAGTGATTCTTCCGGATTAAAGAGCATGTCTTTAATTGGTGTTGCCTGGAGCATGTAATAATGCAAAGCGCCAAGAGCAACCTTTTCTGCAACTTCGTCTGCATCTCCTACTTCGCTGTCGCGGCCACGTTCTTTAATTGCAGCTAATGCGTCTGCGTGGAGTGAGTCTACAAGGTCGTCTGCATCTACAACAGTTCCTTCGCGGCTCTTCATACGTCCGCTTGGAAGATTTACAAGACCGTAGCTCAAGTGATAAAGCTTATCTGCCCAATCAAATCCAAGCTTCTTTAAGATATGGAACAGTATTTTGAAGTGGTAGTTCTGTTCGCTTGCTACAACGTATACAAGCTGGTTGAAGGCCCAGTCGTCGTGGCGGCTGATTGCAGTACCAATATCCTGTGTGATATATACAGAAGTTCCGTCCTTGCGCAGGAGTACTTTTTCGTGGTTGTCTTCGTCTTTGCCCTTACCTACAACATCTGTTACGTCAATGCGAACTGAACCGTCTGGGGCTTTGAAAAATACGCCTTTGTCCAGGCCTTTAAGAATTTCGTCTTTACCCTTGAGATAAGTTTCGCTTTCGAAGTAATATTTATCAAAGCTTATGCCTGTACGTTTGTAAGTTTCCATCATACCATCAAAAGTCCAGCCGTTCATCATTTCCCAAAGCTTGTGAACTTCAGGGTCGCCGGCTTCCCATTTGATGAGCATGTCTTCTGCCATCTGGGCTGCTTCAGGGTGTGCAGTTTCAGGCTTATCTTTTTCGCCTTTAAGATATTTATCAAACTCTACGTAGCACTGACCTACAAAGTGGTCGCCTTTCATTCCAAGCTTTTCTGGAGTGTCACCGTTTGCTTCGTGGAATAATTTATATGCAAGCATAGACTTACAGATATGGACACCACGGTTATTGATGAGGTCTACCTTGTAAACTTCAGCACCAGCAGCTTTAAGAATTCGGCTTACAGATTCACCGAGGGCGTCGTTGCGGACGTGGCCTAAGTGAAGAGGCTTGTTTGTATTTGGAGAAGAGAACTCTATCATTACACGGCGGCCATCCAAAGGCTTTTTGCCGTCACTGTTGAAAGAGCCGTATGTGTCGCCCTGTGCTTTGATTGCCTTTAAGATTGGAGCGGCTGCACCAGACTTGTCGAGTTTTACGTTTACGTATGGGCCTACAGCAAGAAACTCGCCCAAAGATTTTTCTGTGATTTTTGCAACAACACCTGCTGCAATCTGAGGAGGAGCCATGCGAAGAGCTTTTGCAAAAGCAAACATTGGTGCACCAAGGTCCCCCATTTCTGGGTTTGGTGCGTTCTGCACAACAATTGA
>CAMKDH010000225.1 GCA_946411215.1 uncultured Treponema sp.
AGTATTCAAATGAAAAGATCCTGAACATGTACGAGGAGATTTCTGTAAACGAAAAAATCACCCTGATGAACGAACTCCTCGAAGACAAAAAAGAATGCATGTTTACCGACCTCCTCACCCGCAAAGGCAACGAAATGGATGTTATCTGCGCTTTCATGGCTATCCTTGAAGCTGTAAAATTCAGAATGATTACTATTTACCAAAACAAATTATTCGGTGATATAAAGATATGCGCCAGAGAAGATAGAGACGGATACATTCCGGATGAAGAAGAATTAACTACTAATTAACTATTTAATCTCTAATTGTAATAATTTAAAGAACTCATACTATACCTGTTTCTGTTGTAAAAAAAAAATTGCGGAAGCAGAGGGCAGGAGACAAAAACGCTCTGAAGTGCGGCCGCAAGGCGGCCAAGTATATAATTACAAGGCACTTCAGCGCGTAGCGGGCGAGCCCGCGGTTTTGGCTCATGCACTCAGCTGGGAGCAATTTTTTTATATATGAAGGCATGGTTTGATTTGACGGGATTATTATTTTTTACTATTATAAATGCACTAGGAAATTAGTATGGAATTCAATAAAGAAACCGCATTGTGTGAAACAATTCTTTTTTTGGAAAGCGAACCAATCACTGCAAAGGTGCTGGCAAATAAGGCGCAGCTTGCAGATGATGTTGTGGAAAAATGTCTTGAAAATCTTAAAGAAAAATATAGTGCAGAAAATTCTGGTATTGAGCTTGTAATGATTACAGGCGGCTGGTGTCTTACTCCTAAGAAGGAATACTGGGCTGTGCTTAAAGAACAGTATGGTTCAAAGAGGGAAGGACGCCTTTCAAAATCTGCAATGGAAACTCTTTCAATTATTGCTTATTCACAGCCAATCACCCGTGCCGAAATTGAATCAATTCGTGGTGTAAGTGTAGATAATATGATCCGTCTTTTGCTTGAGCGCAACCTCATAAAAGAAGTTGGTAAAAAAGAAGCACCAGGCCGACCAACACTTTTTGGAACAACAAAGGAATTCCTGCGTTTGTTCCAGCTCAATTCAATTTCAGAACTTCCAAAACTCGACGAAGACGACCAGGAGAGATTCGAACTTGCAAGATAGTACTGCTTCTCAGAATCAGACACGTCTCCAGGCTTTTCTCGCTCATTGCGGTGTAGCAAGTCGCCGCGCATCAGAACAAATCATCTTAGATGGACGTGTTACTGTAAATGGAAGTGTTGTTACAGAACTTGGAACAAAAGTAGGGCCGGAAGATAAGGTTTGCGTAGACGGAAAGCCGATTCATCTGGAAGCCCGAAAATGCTATGTTTTATTGAATAAACCCGCAGGCTTTGTCTGTTCTTCCAGCGATGAAAAAGGCCGCCAGGTTGCAGCAGATCTCCTCCGAGACAGTTATAAGGAAAGACTTTACAATGTTGGTCGCCTGGATATGTATTCCAAAGGAATGATTTTATTTACCAACGACGGGGACTTTGCCGCAAAACTCAGCCATCCATCAAGCCAGATAGAAAAAGAATATATAGTAGAAACAAGTCAGGATGTTAGTGAAGAAACTGCACGGCTTTTTGAAAAAGGGGTTCGTGTAGACAATGTTTTTTATAAATGCGTGCGCTGTCAGGTGCTTAAAGCCCGCAAAATTAAAATCGTCCTTATAGAAGGTAAAAACCGCGAAATCCGCAAAATGCTTGAAAGTCAGAATATTGGAACCCGTTCTTTAGTAAGGGTTCGTATAGGTAATATAAATCTGGATGAATTGCGCCCCGGAGAACACAGGGATCTTACTCCCCGCGAAGTCCAGGGGCTTTTGGAATTGGCACAATCAAATTAAGCAATAATATTTCTTGCAAATTCTGCAGCAGCTTTTAAATCTTCTTCGTCTGGTTTTCCTTTGTGAATTCCATTAAACTCACCCTTGCAATGAAATTCTTTTTCATGCATTGGAATGCCAGACTTGTCTGCAACAGCTTTTACTTTTTTATAGGTTGAATTAAGAAGGGCAGCGGTGCCAAAATTAACAATTTTTCCAACCTTTTCTTTATCTAAAGAGGCAACGAAAGCTCTTACTTCAGGATCAATAGAAAAAGCATAATAAGAGTTTCCAAGAAAAAGTAAATCAACCTTTTCTGTCACAGGAGTGCTTATTGGTAAAGCTTCAACACCCACTACCTTTGCAATAGCATCTGCAAGTTTTTTGGTGTTTCCTGTTTTTGTATAATATCTTACTGCACAAGTCATATTTTTATTCCCTTATGTTATTATGCCAATGCTTTTGCAATATCACCGTCAATTGCTTCTGGTGTGTCTGTTGGTGCAAATCTTTTAAGAACAGTACCATCTTTTGCAACTAAGAATTTTGTAAAGTTCCATTTAATTCTTGGACCAATTGAACCTTTTTTCTGTTCTTTAAGATATGCGTAAAGTGGATCTGTGTTTTTTCCATTTACATCAATCTTAGAAAACTGAGGGAAGGTAATGCCAAAGCGGCCTGTACAGAAGGTGTGAATTTCTTCATCTGTTCCAGGTGCCTGGTTCATAAACTGGTTGCATGGAAAATCAAGAATTTCAAAGCCCTGTTCCTTGTACTTGTTGTAGAGCTCCTGAAGTCCCTTGTACTGTGGAGTAAAACCGCAGCCTGTTGCTGTGTTTACAATTAAAAGGACCTTTCCCTTGTAGTCGCTCATAGAAACATCCTTACCGTCTCTTGCCTTTACAGAAAAATCATAAATGCCCATAATAATACCTCGTTTGTCTTGTTCTAGATTTAATTGTACACAATTAATATCTGACATAAATATAATACACAATCTTGATTTTGTCAATTAAATTGTGTACAATATATTTATGAATGAATCAGATTTTAATCCCCTGGCCCTGGATAATCAGCTTTGTTTCGGGCTTTATGTTTGTTCTAAAGAAATTATAAGACTCTATGCTCCTATTCTGGAACCGCTGGGGCTTACATATACTTCATATATAACTCTTCTTTCTCTTTGGGAAAAGGACAATGTTACTGTAAAAGAGCTTGGTGCTAAACTTTTCCTTGATTCCGGAACCCTCACACCTCTTCTTAAAAAAATGGAAGGGCAGGGATTTTTGACCAGAACCAGAAGTACAAAGGATGAACGCACTGTTTATGTAAAACTCACTCCAGCCGGTAAGGCTCTGCGCAAAAAATGTCTTGATGTTCCAAAGCAGATGATGTGCAATAATCTTATGAGCTTGGAAGAAGGAGCAGATTTACTCCAGAACCTGCATAAGCTTATGTCCCGCATGGTCTGCAAAAATAAGTAAAAGAGCCTGACTTTTCAAACTCCTGCCGGTTGAGATATTAAATAAAAAAAATATTTGTTATATAATAAATCCAAGAGGATTTTATATATGATAATCGCAATTGATGGACCAGCAGGAACTGGAAAAAGCACTATTGCCAA
>CAMKDH010000226.1 GCA_946411215.1 uncultured Treponema sp.
TAGAACCATGACCTGCAGAAAGTACAAAACGGTCTCTGTCTGCCCATTTTGAATTAGCAGGATTGTGCTTCATTACTTCACCGTACAAAACTGCAGCAGCTTCTGCAGCTCCAAGAGGAAGGCCTGGGTGACCAGAGTTTGCCTTCTGAATTGCGTCCATTGACAAGCTGCGGATTGAAAGTGCAACTGCCTCAACACCTTTTTTGTCCATAAAAATATTCTCCTAATTTAATATTATTTATCTAATTCACGAATAAGACTTAACAATTCTGCTTCACCGGCATGAGCCTCCAATGCCTTGCGGAATCTAAGATTTCTAAAAAGCCCTGCGAGTTCTGTAAGAACTTTAAGATGAACCTGAGAGTTATGTGTAAGCAATATAAACATAACAAATACATCACGCTCATCCGGAGCCTGCATATCAATTGGATTTTTAAGATAAACAACGCAAACCTTTTGATTTTCGTCGCTTTTTATTATAGATGCTCTTGCATGAGGAAGCGCAATTCCGTTTCCTACAGCAGTACTTAAAACCTGTTCACGTGCACATAATGCATTATAAATTAAATCGCTTGTAACACCCTCAGGCTTTTCGATTTTTTCGCTGATATTTTTGTAAACTTCCTGAGGAGTTGCCCCCTCAATATCAAAAAACACCCCACCGCGATGGATTAAGACCGGTAAATCTGCTCCACCATTCAAACTTGTTTCCATTTTTAAACTCCATTTTTTATAACAAACAATCGGGCGTACCCTATGTCCGTCAATGAACAATTTTAATACTATTATACGTGATTGCTTCAAGTGAACTATGCAGGGTTTCACCAATCTCATCAAAGGTTTCTTCCATACCGTCAAGAGAAAGCAATACATCATCTATAGGAAAATAATCTTTTAAGAAATCTGATTCCATTTCTTCGACAATTCTTGCAATGTGACTGAACAACTGAACAAGAATCACGAGCTCCTGCTGAGGAAAATCCTGCAAGCTTAAGCCCGAACAGCCGATAGCGCACAACAGATAACTGACCTGTGAAAACAAGTCTAAAACTCTTTTCCTAACTGGTGCAAGCTTATAATCAACAAACTGATTATACACTTTATTTAGTATATCACTTCGTTTTTCTATGTTCAATAATATAAGCTTTCGTTCTTGTGCAGTCATCTTTAATGTTGGCGGGAATATTTCAGAAATAAGTTCTTCCACAGTTTTTTTAGCGCTATGCTCTCTCTGTTCAAAAAGCATATTCTTAATATAAGAATCAATTATCTGCGGAGAAAAAATCATTGTCATATTTGTAAAAAGAGATTCTGTTGAAGCGTTCTTGTTCCAGCTTCCAATATATGGAACAGGCTTATTTGCATACCAGATTCGAGACTCAACCCCATAAGGTGAAAATCCGATTTTTTTTGTATGCTTAAGGAACTCTTCTGCACTACCGCAATTCTTTATACAAAGCTCCTGCTGATTTTCAAGAAAAAGGAAAGCAAGCTGCTGTTCAATAGAAGAAACTGGTCCGCTTGTTTCAAAGCTGTTTATAAGGCCTTTTTCAAAATTTGAATACCACTCTTCACGCTCAAGATCATCAGTAGTAAGTTCATCAGAAGCATTAGAAGGAAGCACCCTGAGTTCAACAATATTAGCAGCCCAGTCAACAACCCGTCCAAGAATTCTGTCGCCATATTTTATAGACTTTCCACCTGTGATTTTTGAAACTGGCCAGGCTGTAAGTTTAATTTCGTTAGGCATTCCATACTGAACAGAAGAAAGAGGGATTTCTTTATTTGAATGATCGTTGAAGATATATGGAAGAACATAACCTTCACCAAAAAGCGCAAAGGTATCAAGCGCAAGATTCATAGAAAAGGTAACTGCCTTTGGGTTTATAAGAATCTTTCCATTTGAAATAAGGATATTATCAGGCGAAATATCTGGATTTATAAAAGGAATGCAGCGATGGCCTAAAATTATATAACCCTTCTGGATTTCTTCTGCAGAAGGCATAAAGCTGAACCATCTGCCAATAAAAACGCCCGCACGGGTTATATACTCTTCATTTACAAGAGAAAAAACCATGTCTGAGGAATCAAGAATTGACTGTGCATAATCATGAGAAAGTTTTACACCCTCCGATTTCATCATATGACAAAATTCATCTATTGTGAAAATGTCATGAAAAGAGAGAAAAAAATCTTCTATGATTGCCGATTCATCTATATCCATCATATTAAATTTACTAAAAATTTACGTTTTTGTGCAAAAAAAATCAATAATTTATACAACAAGTTCAAGCCCGTCGTAAGCAGGTTCAGCAGTTCCTTTTATACCTGGAAGGGCTGCTTTTTGTTCCTGCATATATTCCGTGTATTCTTTATGACTTGCATTATGAGTAAGGTGAGTTACCCACATATTTTTTACACCGATTTTATCTGCAGCCTGCATTGCTTCAAGAATACTAAAATGAGTACTGTGAGGTTTAATTCTAAGACCATCTATTACAAGCTCTTCAAGAACTCCGCCGGAATCAAGCCCCGCTGCCTTGCGTATAAGTTCAAACGATTCCTCGCTTATAGAATTACAGTCAGTAAGATATGCAATTGATTTTTTTGAACCATCAGGCGCTGTGCGTGTAAAAAGCCAGCCCACAGTAGGCAAATGCCCGTGCATCATTGGGATTGGAGTTATAGTTACTTCATCAACAACAAAAGGTGCAGAAGCTTCCTTAAGCTCAACGCGCGCATGACCACCACCCTCTTTTACAGGAACAAAAAAATATGCAAAGCGGTAAGTAAGGTCGCGGATTGTTGATTCGTTTGTATAAATAGGAATTGGAGGAGCATTAAACTGCTTGAGTGCCTCCGGATTCTCGGGCTTTTTCCACATATCGCAGCTGAAAATACGAAGGTCATCAAGTCCGTGCAGGTGGTCGGCATGACTGTGGGTAAGAAGCACCATATCAAGCTTTTTGATATTATGTTCAAGCGCCTGCATTCTAAAATCCGGCCCCACATCAATTAAAATATTTGTTCCGGCTGCTGTAGTAAAAAGTGCAGAGGCCCTGAAACGCTTATCTTTTTTGTCTGTAGAATTACAAACAGCACAATCACAGCCAATAACAGGAACCCCGTGACTTGTGCCAGTACCAAGTAATAATAGTTTCATAAAACCCCCATGTAATTCTCGGGCTTGACCCGGGAATCTCAAAAAAAAAAAGCCGCCCCAAAGAGCGACTTTTCAACAAAATTTTGAAAACAATTAGTTCTGAGCTGCAGCTTCTGCCTTTGGAACTCTAACTTTCTTGTCTACAAAACCAGCTTTAAGGCACTTTGTACAGATATTAATAGTTCTTGTTGTACCACCGAACTGAGCCTTAATCTTAAGAAGATTTGGTCTCCATGTTCTGCGTGTATGATTGTAAGATTTACTAACCTTGTTACC
>CAMKDH010000227.1 GCA_946411215.1 uncultured Treponema sp.
ATAATCTGATCTTTTTCGTCGTAGTAAATTTTGAGGTTTTCTACGATTGTATCAAGACAACCATCTTTTACTGTACAAACACCACGGCTTACAGAACCTGAACGGCTCATTGTGTTTCCAAGTACATAACCTACCATGGCATGCTCTGTACAATCGTTATTTATAGAAGAAAGATAGCCACCTAGAACTTCAAAAGCCTGGCGTCCATAATAGTCATCAGAGTTGATAACCGCAAATGGAGCGTTGATTGCTTTTTCGGCACAAAGAACTGCATGAGTTGTTCCCCATGGCTTTGCACGATCCTTGCTGTCTGCAATCTGCTGTGGAGTAAGAAGGCTGTCCATATTCTGGAAAACGTATTCTGCATCACAGTTGCGTGCTACACGGTCAAAAAGACGCTCGCGGAAAGCCTGTTCAATATCTTTACGGATAATGAATACAACTTTTCCAAAGCCGCTTTTCATTGCGTCATAAGTTGCAAAATCAAGAAGACATTCGTCGTGAAGGCCTACTCCGTCTATCTGTTTAACTCCACCGTAACGGCTTCCCATTCCGGCTGCAAGAACTAATAATGTTGGTTTCATAGTAAATCCTCTTTTGTATAATTATTTTGTAACAGTTTCCAATGCTAACTTCATCATATCTTTGAAGGTTGTCTGTCGCTCTTCTGCAGTAGTTGCTTCACCTGTAATAATGTGGTCGCTTACTGTAAGAATTGCAAGTGCTTTGCGATTGAACTGAGCAGCAAGAGTGTACAATTCTGCCGCTTCCATTTCAAGCCCTGCAACGCCAAACTTTTTCCAGAGCTTCCAGTTTTCATTTTCATCGTAAAAACGGTCACTTGAAGCACAAGGCGCAACGACAGCACGCAAACCTAAATCCTTTGCTGTATGATAAGCTGTATCAAGAAGTTCAAAGCTTGGAACAGGTGCAAAATGCATAAGTCCAAAGCGCTGACTTTGAAGAGCAGAGTCTGTACAGGCAGCATTTGCAATAATAATATCGCGAACCTTTACATCTTCACGGATTGAACCGCAAGTTCCAATGCGAACAGCTTTTTGAACGTTATAAAACTGGAAAAGCTCCTGAACATAAATAGAAAGAGACGGCTGTCCCATTCCTGTTCCCTGTACAGAAACCTTTTTACCGTTATATGTTCCGGTAAAGCCATACATTCCACGAACTTCGTTATAGCAAACTGCATTTTCAAGGAAGTTTTCTGCAATAAATTTAGCTCTGAGGGGGTCTCCCGGCAACAGAACTGTATCTGCAATTGCACCCTCTGGTGCGTTAATGTGTGTACTCATATAAGTAATTATAAAACTAAAAAACAAAAGAATCAAATAAAGAATCAGATAAAGAATAAATAAAAGTTTTTTTTATATGTGGCTCCCAGTCACAAAACGGAGGTCAAAAGCGCGCGATATCGCGCTTGACGCTGACTGTTGTAGTGAAACTATAAAATGCCGCTCTCGCGGCATCAACAGTCAGAGTCATTTTGTCCTCCGTTTTGTTCCTTCGCGCCAATACAATATCGTTAATTATTCTTAATACAGAAGTTCTTATATTATTATTTGTTAAACTGTTTATTTACTTCTGCAACTGCACACAATAACTCACCTATTGCGGCTGGGGTTGTGTGAGGACCGAAGCTGAAGCGGACGGCATTTTCGCTGATCTGGCCGTTTATGTGCATGGCTTCAAGGACGGGGCGTTTGTTTTTCTTTGATGAGCAGGCGCTTCCGGTGGAAATATAAAAGCCTTTTGAGTCTAGGGCACGAAGCATTACGTTTCCCGGGATATGGTCAAAGGCAGCTTGAACTACATAAGGTGAGAAAAGCTCCGGATTTTGAAGACGACCTGCTGGAACAATAGTGCATCCTTTAAGCTGAGCCAGCGATTCTACAAACTTTGCAGATGCCTCTACAAGTTCAGGCTTTTCTTTATTGTAATATCTTTCGAGCGCAAGAGAAAAAGCTACAGCGCCAAGAACATTTTCGGTACCGCTGCGGATACCTTTTTCCTGACCGCCACCACGCAAAAATACATCTATAGCATCCTTCATATAAAGAATACCAATTCCACGAGGCCCGCATATTTTGTGAGAGCTCAAAGCAGCACTATCAATTCCTTTATAAGCCAGATTCAGATTAATTTTTCCAGCTGCCTGAACACAGTCTACATGAAACTTAGGCTTACGTTTACCAGCTGACCACGCTATAATAGCATCTGCAATTTTGTATATTGGCTGGATTACTCCAGTTTCATTATTCACAGCCATAATACAGACAAGTGTTGTATCGGGTGTCAGACATTCCACTACAGCTTCTGGCGTAACAATTCCATTTTTATCAACAGGAAGCTGAACAATATTCCAGCCGCATTTTTTAAGAACAAGAGCCTGTTCTCGTACAGCAGGATGTTCAATAGAACTTATGAGGATTGTACCAGCCGCAGGTTTTGCAAGCTGAGCTAAAAGAGGAATCTGATCGCTTTCTGTTCCGCCTGATGTAAAATAAACAGTACCTGTTGGAACTCCAAGCGCTTTTGCAGCACGTTCACGGGCACTTTCCAAAAGTCCGCGAGCATTTTTGCCAACTTGATGTGTACTCGAAGGATTCCCCCAATCTTTAAGAGTAAGATCAACGGCCTGTTTTAAAATATCTTCATCTGCCGGACTTGTTGCAGCCCAGTCAAAATAATGCGATTTATAATCATTTTGAGAATTATTAGTAGTGTTTTCCATTTGAGAAAAAATATCCTTAGTAGGTCTTGTCCATCTGCTGGAGTTCCTGGATATTCTTTTTAAGACGTGCAATTTCGCGGTTCAACATACTTTCGTAGTTCAGGTCTCCCGAAACTATTCGTGCATTTTCATCTTCCCACGCCTGCTTATCTGATATAAAAAGAAAATTGAACGAAGGAGCACTTGCTTTTTCACACCAAACCTTTGCTTCCTTCCAGTAATACAAGCCTGCTTCATAACAAGATAACGCTTTTTCCATGTTTCGTAAATATTCTTCTTTCCATGGAGCGTCGTAAAAATATATGCACTTTTTGTCGTAGGTCCTGCCCAAACGAAGATGCTGTTCTATAAGCTTAAGATTTATATGCATTTGGAAAAGATAACGATATTTTTGCCATTCTTTTTCTGTTTCAATATTAAAACCAACATAAAGCGGATTACAAAAATCGGCCTGCGCAGCCTTTTCGAGCCAGTAAATATTTTCTATACAATCATCCGGATACTGCTGATAATGAACGTGATAAAGCTTATACCAGTCTTCCTTGTATTTAACCATATACGCATTGGCAGACGATAGAGGAAGTGTAAATAATAATGATGCAAACACCAAAACTAAAATATGCTTTTTCAC
>CAMKDH010000228.1 GCA_946411215.1 uncultured Treponema sp.
ATTTCAAACATTGTGTGGAAGGCATCCTTAAGCTCTGCCCATTCAAGATAGTCTGTTGCTTTCTTTTCAAGGTCGCGAACCTGGGCCCAAAGCTCTTCGTCTACAGGAGCATCAGGGATTTTTCCTTCGTAGTATTTATTTACAAACAAGAGTGTGCGATTTACAAGGTTTCCAAGGTTACCGATTAGTTCGCCGTTGAGCTTTTCCATAAAGTCTTTCCATGTAAACTGGTAATCCTGTTTTTCTGGGCGGTTATAGAAAATGTAGAAACGCCAGGCGTCGGCAGGGATTCCTGTTTCAATTGCATCTGAACCAAATACACCAATTCCAAGACTCTTAGAGAATTTTCCGTCTTCGTAGTTTAAGAACTCTGTTGAAGACATGTGATGAAGCTTGGTCCATTCGTGAGGAGAGCCCAGCAGTGTACAAGGGAAAATTACAGTGTGGAAAGGAATATTGTCTTTACCGATAAACTGGAAAAGATCTACCTTTGGCTTACCCTTTGCTTCTTCGGACTCAGAAGGAATCCACCAGCTCTTCCAGTCAAAAGTTCCACGGCCTGATTTTTCAAGTTCGTCTGCCAGCTGTTTAGTAATAGAAATATAGCCGATTGGTGCGTTGAACCATACGTAGAACACTTTGTTTTCGTAGCCTTCCTTTGGAACAGGAATTCCCCATTTAAGGTCACGGGTAATAGCACGTTCCTGAAGTCCATCGCGGATCCAGGCTTTTGACATATTGATTGCATTGTCTGACCAGCGTCCTTCTACACTAGCCTTGTCCATCCATTCGTTGAGTTTACCGCTCATTGCAGGAAGGTCAATGTAAAGATGCTTTGTTTCGCGAACTTCCGGAGTTGAACCGCAGGTATGACATTTTGGATCTTTAAGTTCGATTGGGTCAAGGAGGCTGCCGCACTTGTCGCACTGGTCTCCCCTTGCCTTTTCGTATCCACATTTTGGACAGGTTCCGTCTACATAGCGGTCTGCTAAGAACATATTACAGTGAGGACAATAAAGCTGCTTGTTTACATGCTCTTTAATAAAACCGGCTTTATCAAGATCGTTAAAAAGTCCCTGAGTAATTTCTGTACACTGTGGGTTTGAAGTGCGTCCGAATTTATCAAAATTGATGTTGAACCACTTATAAATCTTTGTATGTTCCTGATAATAATGATTACAAAGAGAACGTGGATCCTTTTTTTCTTCAAGAGCCTTTGTTTCTGTAGCAGTTCCGTATTCATCTACACCGCAAACATAAAGTGTTTCATAACCACGGCTGCGGCAAAAACGGGCAAAAACATCACCCGAAAGTGACTGAATTATGTTTCCAAGATGTGGTATATTATTTACATAAGGTAATGCTGCTGTGATAAGTCTTCTATTCATTTATAGCTCCATTTTCAATTATATATCACTTAAATATAATAAAAAAATTGATTTTTTACAATAATGCTATATAATTGAAATATTATGACAGTATTTTTATCATATGCTATTTTATTAAGTATTGTTACCGAAGTTAGTGTACTATTCCTGCGATTTTTCGCGCTGGATTTTATATATAATACTCCGGAAGAGATGTTTATCGGTGGATTTGCAATCAATATGATTGTATCCGTTTTCCTGCTTGTAGTTGTCCTTATAATTGCATGGTTTTTCTGTCGACCTTTTGATCAGACCCTTAAAAGAATTAAAGAAGAAAACTACTCTCCTACCGAAGAAGAAACTAAAAAATGTCTTGATACATATAGAAAATTAAACATTCTTACAATAAGTGCCAATTTTATTGGATTTTTTGTAGGACAGGTTTATATGGTATGGGATGGTATTCATGCAGGACGTGCTGAATATATCCTTATCCGCGCTGTTTTAATTGTTGCACAGGCTGTTGCATTTGGTGGTATTTCATGTATGTCTACAGTAAACGGTCTTGATTCAATTCTTGCAAAGCCTCGTTCATTATTAAAAATCCAGTCTGTAGCAAATCTTAAAAAATACCGCTCAATGACTCTTACAAGCATCCTTACAATGACCTTCTTTGTTACTTTAATCTTTGTTTCTGTAAATATGCTTTGCACACTTTACGGTTCTTTCTCTTTCCCAGATCAGGATGTTTGGATGAAAAAGGCTGTTTTGTGCTTTGTACTTTCAATTGTTTTAGCGGGATATCCGTTCCTTGTAATCATTTTTGGACTTACAAAACGTATGCGCCATGCTTCCGAAGTTATGGAAGAAATTGCTAAGGAAGGAGACCTTAAACATCGTATTGATATTACAATTCTTGATGATTTTGGTGTTCTTACAACATCTATCAACCAGATGATTGATAAGCTTTCATCAATGATTAAAGGTCTTATCGACAGTACTGAAACAGTATCCTATACTTCAAAAATTATCAATGCTTCTGTTTACAACTCTTCAAATGCTATTAATGATTTTAACAGCATGCTTGATAAAATTAACAGTAACTCAAGCGAACAGAATAACCTGGTATTGGAAGCAGATAAGAATATTTCAAGTCTTGCAAAGAGTATTCGCGTTATAAGGGAGCATCTTGCAGAACAGTCTAATTCTGTTGCTACAATTTCTTCTTCTGTAACTGAAATGACTGCAAATATCGGTTCTGTTGCGGAAACTGCAGAAAAAGCACGTGGATCTGCCGAAGTTCTTACTCTTAAGAGTCAGCAGGGACGAGAATCTATTGAAAATGCTATTGCAACTATGCAGGCAATCCAGAAAAGTTCTGCAGAAGTTCAGGAATTCGTTGCTATTATTAAGAACCTTGCCAGCCAGACTAACCTGCTTTCTATGAATGCGGCAATTGAAGCTGCTCATGCGGGAGAATTTGGACAGGGATTTGCGGTTGTTGCCGAAGAAGTTCGTAATCTTGCAGAATCTAGTGCTAAGAGTGCACGCAATATTCAGCAGCACATGCAGGATATGATTGTTACAATCGATAACGGTGTAGAAACAATCAACTCTGCGGGTGAAGCATTTATGAATATTTCGCAGAAAGTTGAAGAAACTGCAAACTTTGTAGAAGAAATTTCAGCAGCTATGGAAGAACAGAAAATTGGTGCTGCCGAAACTCAGCAGGCAACAATTACTGTAGTAGATGCTGTACACGCCGTAAATGAACTTGCACAGACACAGGCTGATGATGCTACTCAGGTTCGTGAATTCATGAGAACTGTAGTAAAGGCTTCTGAATCCACATTAAAAGCAGTTCAAGATGGTGTTATTGCTACAATGCACCTTAAAGAATCTGTTCAGGAAGTAAAAGATTCTGCTACACACAATACAAGTTCGGTAGAAATAATCGAAGAACAGGTTGGATTGTTTAAGGTATAA
>CAMKDH010000229.1 GCA_946411215.1 uncultured Treponema sp.
TCAAGTCACAACGGAGATCCTGCAAGCGCTTTACTCGAAGTATTGGATCCTGAGCAGAATAATTCTTTCCGCGATGATTATCTTGATTTACCGTTTGATGTTTCGAATGTATTCTTTATTCTTACAGCAAATACATTGGACAGCATTCCGTCTCCGCTTCTTGACCGTGCAGAAATAATTCAGCTCAGCGGATACATTGACCAGGAAAAGCTTGAAATTGCAAAGAAATATCTTATTCCAAAAAGCCTTGAAAAGAATGGCCTTAAAAAAGGTCAGGTAAAATATACAAAATCAGCACTCGACCGCATAGCCAAAGAATATGCCAGAGAGGCTGGTGTACGTCACTACGAAAAATGCCTGGACAAAATCCACCGCAAGCTTGTAACAGAAATTGTACAGAAGACCACCGTCATTGCAGACAAGGCCTCCGTCATTGCGAGCGAAGCGCGGCAATCCATTATCACCATCGACTCTCCAGACTTAGACAAATACCTCGGCAAACCAGACTTCGACGAAAGTCAGATAAAGGTAGCCTCTGTTCCAGGAACTGCAATTGGTCTTGCCTGGACAAGCATGGGGGGAGACACTTTGCTGTTAGAAGCCGTAAGTTTTGCCGGGAAAGGCTCTTTAGTTCTTACAGGTCAGATGGGCGACGTAATGAAAGAATCAAGTCAGATTGCCTTTAACTGGGCACGTCGCTATGCAGTAGAGAAGGGTATAAAAGAAGCTAAATGGTTTGACGACAATATTGTCCACCTTCATATTCCAGAAGGAGCAACTCCAAAGGATGGCCCAAGTGCCGGTATTACAATGGCAACAACTTTTGTTTCGCTTTTCACTGGTAAAAAGATTAAAAAGAATCTTGCCATGACAGGCGAACTCAGTCTTACAGGACAGGTACTTCCAATTGGAGGCCTTCGCGAAAAGACAGTAGCCGCCAAACGAAATAAAATTAAGACAATTATAATTCCAAAAGCAAACGAACGCGACCTGGAAGAAATTCCGGCTTACGTAAAAGAGGGGCTTACTTTTATTCCTGTAAGCAATGTACTTGAAGTTATAGAAAAGGCTTTCTAAGCTTTAAAAGTTACGTGAGAGCCTTCTACCTTTTTGCTTTCGTAAACACCTTCGTCAATGAGTTTATATTTTTCGGTAAAATTAACGGAGGTGCCAGACTTAATTATTGTTGCACCAATACTTGCAGTTATAGTTCTGTCGCCAAGCTCAGGGATAACAATTTTTTCAAGGTTTGCTATAAAGCGGTTGATAATCTGATTTGCAATTTTCTTAGTTGTAACATCTGCAGCATAAGCCGCAAATTCATCACCACCCAAGCGGAATACAATATCATGTTCGCGGAAGGTGGATTTAAGACACTTTGCAACCTGGATGATAACCTGGTCTCCAACACCATGTCCAAAGGTGTCGTTGATTGACTTAAAGTGGTCGACATCAAGCAGAAGCAGAAAGCCTCCGTCTCCGTTTTTAAGATGCTCTGTTACTTTTTTCTCTCCGCTTACACGGTTTAAAAGATTTGTCATCTGGTCTGTTTCGGAAAGGGCAATGAGCATTTCTTTCTCTTTAGCATCTTTAATCATTTTATCAATATTCATAAAACCAACAATGATTGTATCAGAGTTGAGCTTCATGAATTTGAATTCATAAAAATGAAGTTCGCCTGATTCTTCTATACGATAGCTTGAAGAATATTCGTCGGTGCCTGTAAGTTTTTCTATTACAGTATCAAGGGCAATGGCTTTTTCCATAAAGGCTCTGTCTTCAGAATAAACCCGCTGATCAATATATTCAGTAAAGAAGCTTTCGTAGGTAGAATCAAGAGAATCATTCTGCTTAAAGGAATCCGGAATAAAGCCAGAGAGCTTGATTGGTTTTATAGTCCTTGTAGTAATTCTTATGCTTATAATGTTTGCGTAATCACGGCTAAGGGCATTTACAATATTAAACTGTTCAAAAAGGTCCAGCTCGTTTTTCTTGTTTTCATCTATATCAATAAAGAGCCCGACAAAGATGAGAGGAGAGCCATCTGCATTGCGAATAACATTTCCAGCGGCATGATACCATCTCCAGCCTTTGTTCTTGGTTAAAAGCCTGTATTCTACATCGTAAACAGTCTGACCAGTTGTATCATTTACTGTATCCCAAAAGGCTTTTAAGACCCTGTCCTTATCACCTTTGTGAAGTCTGTCTGACCATGATTCCAGTTTATTAGGAAATTCTTCTTCTGAGTCAAAACCAACAAGCTTACGGAAGGTGTCGGACCAGATGCATTTTACAACCTGATTATTTTCATCAAACTCCATTGTCCAAGGTCCGGAATCAAGTACGGAGTGAATAATCTGCATGGCCTGTGTTTCTTTATTAAGTTTTTCGTAGGCCTGTTTTGTTTTATGACTTATGTCTTTTTCGCGGTTAATCATGTGTTTTGAATTGGCACGTATAACCAGAATCAAAATAATAAAGAGCAGCAGGAATACAGCAACTGTAATGATTGCATGAAGTCTTGTGTTCTGCATAAGTGAAGAAATGCTGGAACCAATCTGTTCCCCGATTGAAGTTTCGTAAACAAGGATTGTGAGCATCCAGCCTGTGTTACTAACCGGAACATAATACAAGTGTGCAGTCTCGTCATCGTAAGTCAGGTCAACAAAGTCTGATTGTCCTTCGTTAAAATCTTTTTTAATTTTTTGAATTTTATCTTTGTTTATGTTCAGACTGTCTATTGCCAAAAGAATATTCTGCCCAACTTCAAATTCTCCAAACTCTGATTTTGTCAGACTTTCACCGTTTTTATAATACAGATTAAAATAAATATCCATATTTTCCTGACGGTAGGTCATAGCCTGCATCATCTGGTCAATATTTATTTCTACAAAGCAGGCAGTGATTTTTGAATTGTTAAAATAAATTCCCGAAACAGGGACTGCCATGAAGACCTGTTTGTCTCCGCCGTAGTTTGTAACTGTAGAAAAAATTGGTTGGGTTATCTGCTGGGCTAAAAATGGATAGCGTGTTTTTCCGGAGCAGGTACTGTGAGATGTATAAACAAGACCGTTTTCATCTACAAGGGCAAAGGTATCAAGTCCAAAGAGATTTCTCATGTTTCCAAGATATTCTCTAAAGGCTTTTACAGAACTTAAATCATCTTCTGTAAGAACAGAAAGTGCATTATTTATATAATTTCTTTTTTTACTAAGCTCTTCTACAACAAGGGTAGTGCGGCTTTTTGCAATTTCCTGGATAAAGAAGGAACTGAGTTTTGTAAT
>CAMKDH010000230.1 GCA_946411215.1 uncultured Treponema sp.
ATCATTAAATTCTTTAAGGCGCTCAACAGTAACGTCCATCCGGGTGCTGTTGCGCATGCAGTTTGTCTCGGAATGATTCTGGGATTTTTACCAAAAACAAATGCACTTTGGTACATTCTTACAGTGTTCTTCCTTTTTGTGCGCATAAACAAAGGAACTTTCATTCTATTTACTTTCCTGTTTTCGCTGCTTGCCCCAGTTTTAGATCCTCTGTTTGATACAATGGGCTGGTGGTTCCTGAATCTCGAAAAGCTTACACCGTTCTTCTCGTGGCTGCTCGATATTCCATTTGTTGGATTTACAAGATTCAATAATACAATTGTAATGGGTTCCCTGCTCTTCTCTCTTGCAGCATACATTCCTGTTTATTTTATAATCAGAATTTTCTTAAAATACTGGAGAGCATTCCTTGCTCCTGCTGTACGCAAAACAAAGCTTGTTGTATATCTTTCAAAGCTTCCACTTATTGTTAAAATAGGAGAAATGGCATGAAAAAAGAAGATACAAAAACTCCAGCAGAAAAATCAGCAGAGAAAAAAGCAGTTGCTAAAAAAGAAAAACCAGCAAAACCTGCAAAGGCTCCTAAAGCAAAGAAAGCACCAAAAGCTCCAAAAGAACTTAAAACTTATCCAGTTAAAAAGCTGCCTAAGATTTACAAAAAAACATATACACAAAAACAGCTTAATAAAAAGCTCCTGAACAAACTGTACATTCCAGAAGATCAGAAATATGTTCAGGATTTATTTAAAGAGTCTGGCAAAAACAAAAAGGATGTTGCACTTTATTCTGTACCAAAGGATGCTCTCTTTGAAAAGAAAGAAGTTACTCGTCTTGTAACAATCGCCGGTGAAATTAAGCAGAACAAAGGACGTGTTAAACTTGTTCCTCTTATTGCAACAATCGCATTTATAGCCGCTGTTATAATTACACTTACACTTACAAAAAATATTATTGCACGCAAAGTTATTACTTCTACCTGTGAAAGTATTTTTGAAGCAAAGTGTGATATTGATTATTTAAACATCAGTTTTATTAAATCTACATTCAACATGAAGGGATGGCAGGTTGCAAATAAAAAAGAACCTATGAAAAATCTTTTCAGTGTTGAATCGATGACTTTTGATTTTGACATGAACCAGCTTTTAAAAGCACGCTTTGTTGCAAATGAACTTTCTGTTCTTGGTGTTGATACAAATACAGACCGTAAGTATTCAGGTGACATTTCGGCAAAACGTCTTGCAAAGATTCAGAAGAAAAAGGAAAAGCAGGCAAAGAAAAAAGCAAAGCAAAATGAAAAGTCTGCATTTATGGTTTCGCTTGAATCTAAAAAAGATGCTGCAATGGGAACTCTCAAGGATTCTGTAAGCGGATTGTTTGATCAGTATAATCCTGAAAAAATTCTTAAGGACTGCCAGGAACAGCTTCAGACTCCTACAGTTTCAAAGGAAGTTCAGGAACAGGCAAAAGCTCTTGCCGAAAAATACAAGGCAAAACCAGATGAAATCAAAGCAAAGCTCGAAACTGTAAAAACTGCTTCTGACGAAATCCAGAAAATTGATGTAAATGCAATGCAGTCTAATCCTGCAAAAATCAAGGAAGCACTTGAAACAATTTCTACTCTTAAAACAAATCTTGATTCTCTTAAACGAGATGCAGATACTGCCCTTAAAGATATTCAGTCTGATATTAACGGCGTAGCAGGATTAACGACAAAAGTTCAGAATGCTATTGCAAACGATAAGGGAATTGTAGAAACTCAGATAAACAAGTTTACATCTCTTAATCTTGATACAGGCAAACAGTTTATTTCTGGAACTTTTGATTCGATAATCTATCAGCTTCTTGGAAAGTATTATCCTTATTACACAAAGGGCGTTAATATGCTCATGGAAGCTAAGGCAAAAAATAAGGATAAACCAAAGAAAGAAAAGAAGCAGAAGAAAACTTATACAGTAGCACGTGCAGAAGGAAGAACTGTTTACTACAAAAATGACATTGCTCCTAAATTCTGGATTAAAAAGGCTGCTGGTTCTGGTCCGGTATTTGCATTTGATGCTTCGGATCTTACAAACAACATGGACATAACAGGAAAGCCTGCAAAAATCAATGCAACAGCAACATTCCTTAACATTGATCATGCTGCCCATATTACAATTGATACACGCGAAGCTTCAAAAGAACCGTTAGCATTAATTAACTACAATTGTGATAAGCTTTCTCTTGCATATCCTTCAAGCAAGTTTGGTGATATCCCTGGTCTTCCTGGAATTGATTCTTCAAAAACAAAGCTCGACTTCATTCTTAAGATTTTTGAGAACGACGGCTTTGACTTAAGTGGTACAGGTTACTTCACAGAGCTTGCACTTTCTGCTCCTGCATTTGAACCTGCATTTGTATCTACAATTTATGCAAATACACTTTCTAAAATCAACACTATGAAGCTTGGTGTAAGTGCAGGCTTTACACAGTCAGCAGGTGTAAGTCTTAACCTCAACACCGATGTTGATAAGCAGTTCATCAATGCTTTTACAGCCGAGATGACAAATCAGATTGGCGCAATCAAAGAAAAGGTTGAAGAGCAGTTGTTTGCTAAGATTAACGAATACACAAACGGTGCATTAGGCGAAATTAACAACTTCAATGATATTTCTTCAAAGCTTACAGGCTATCAAAAGAACATAGATGAAATTTATGCAAAGGTTGATGCCAAGAAGAAAGAACTTGAAGATGCCACAACTGGTAAAGCAAAGAAAGCAGCTGATGATGCTGTAAACTCTGCAAAGGACAAGGCTAAAGATGCAGCTAAGTCTAAGCTCAAAGGCTTGTTCTAATAGCAAAGCGATATTTGCAATTCTTATTGCATTATCGCTTTGTTCCTGCATGCCTAAGAAGAAGGCATCATCTCGTCTCAAGGTGGTTGCGTCTGTTCCGGTTGTTTATGACTGGACCCGCAACCTCATGAACGAAAGCGAAAACACAAATCTTTTTCTCAATCTTATTGTAAAAAATGGTTTGCAATATCATTCTTTCACACCTGGTATAACAGAAGAAAATCTTATTAATTCTGCAGATCTTCTTATTTATGTCGGGGGTCCTTCTGAGCAATGGATTGATAATATTATTGCAAAAGACTCAGCAGAAAAACCAGATCGTCTTGTCCTGAAACTGACTGATTACGCTGCGAGCGATAACTCTCCTCTTGATGAACACTTCATTTTTTCTCCTTCACTTGCAAAAATCT
>CAMKDH010000231.1 GCA_946411215.1 uncultured Treponema sp.
TTCCACAAAACTCTAGTCATTTCATCGCCATCAAGCTCGGCGATCGCATTTTTCATCTGAATCTTTGCCATAATGAGAGTATTATATTGAAAAAAAAGTCCTTTTTCAATGACGAAGATTTTATCAATATTTCTTTAAATAAACGTTTCCATTATCAACATAAACAAGCTGATTATCTATTGCAGATCCAGGATAGATTTTGCCATTGTAATAAACCTTTTGTTCCCAACCATAATCTTCGGAATCAAGCGTGAAGAAAAGATAATCCTTTCCTGTCTTTATTGCATCAATAGTGTCGCCAAAAATATATGGCTTGCTCTTATAAATTTCATTTCCGTTATGATAAAAAATCATTCTGTTATCAGACTCTTTTGTTGCATAAAGAACATCCTTTTTGTTAAAGGTATATACACCAAGAAGTGAACCGTTTAGTGAATACTCTTTGTTGTTATAAACTAAATAATCTGTATAATCAGGTTTAAAAGTTACGTATGCATAATCATTAAAATCATATTCAGAAGGGTAAATGTAGAGGATATCTTTTTGCACAAGCTTTGAGTTTATGAAGACATTGTGTAATCTAAAATCAGAACCCTCGGTAAGATACATTATAGAATCTTTGTTTGCAAATAAAGTGTTTTGATAAAAGAATATATTTTCGCCTCCAATATTCTTATATGTTGAGCCGGCATAATATAAGTTCATTTCATTTTGTGTAGTATCAAAATCAATTATACAAAGTTCTCCTGTGGGTTCATAAAATCTGTAGAAAGCAAGTTCACTGTATGTTCCGGCAATCTGTCCGTCTTTTACAAGTATATCCTTGTTGTTATTTTTATAATGGAAGGCATAATGCTTTTTGTCATCAGAAAAATTAATGTAGGAACAATCCTCATAAGGACCAGTCTCTTTGCCATTTACGACTATATATACCGCTCCATTTTTTTCGGCTCTGTAAACCAGGGTTTCTTCATCAGCAAGAAAATCAATGTTTAAGATTTCATTATCATAGGGGCCGTATCTTTTATTTTTGTATTCTACATAAAAATTCTTTTTAGAAGTTATCTCTGCCACAACCTTTGCCTGATTTCCTTTTTTTGAAATTAGAATATCCCGTACATTTGGCAATTCTTTTCCATTCATATAAATTTTTGTATCAAATGCAGTCTCATCATCTATATCTACATATTCTTCATTTGCGGCATAAAGATATTCTTTATCGGAAATAAATTTCCATGTATATGCAACAGGATAAGAACCATAGATATTTCCATCACAAAAAATGCTGAACTTATTATCCATTGAAATTACAAGATATGCCATGTGATTACTTACATAATTCGGATATCCATAATAAACAAAAATAAACGGGCCATAATCCTTATTATTGTAATTTATATAATAAAGTCGCTCTCCATTGTTATTGGTTTCAGTATAAATATAAGCAGGCTTGTTGTTTATGGCTCTTGCAAATAAAACGTTATCTTTAGAGATAGTCCCGATTTTTTTCTGAGCAAAAGCAGGCAAGCATAAAAATCCAATTAAAATAATTATTGAAAATTTTATCTTCATATAAATATATTATGACAAAGCACGGCTGGCGTCAATTAAAATCTGTTGACATATGAAGTAGCTAAAGGTAAGGATTTATAAGACTAGAGAAACAATAAACGCGCAAATCCACGCAATTGCACACTGCCACAAAGCAAGTCCAACGGCCCAGCGTGCACCAAGCTCTCGTTTTACAGAAGCAATTGCGGCAATACAAGGCGAGTAAAGCAAGCTGAATACAAGCATACTTGCAGCCGCTTTAGCAGTAAGTGCAGTTGTAATTCCGCCGGCAAACAAAATCTCCATTGTAGAAACAACGCTTTCTTTTGCCATAACACCGCTGATGAGTGATGTACAGATTCTCCAGTCGCCAAGACCAAGCGGACGGAACAGCGGTTCAAGCAATCCCGCAATAAGGGCAAGAATACTCTTTGAAGAATCCTGAATGTAATTAAGATGTAAATCAAAGCTCTGCAAGAACCAGATTACAATTGTTGCAATAAAGATTACTGTAAAGGCTCGCTCCAGAAAATCCTTTGCTTTTTCCCACAAAAGCTGGGCTGTGTTTTTTACACCTGGAAGTCGGTAATTTGGAAGTTCCATAACAAAAGGGACTGGCTCACCCTTAAACAAAGTTTTGCGGTATAAAAGAGAAGCAAGAATACCAATTATAATTCCAAGGAAATAAAGCCCTGTCATAATGAGCCCGCCGCGTCCAGGGAAGAACGCTGCTGTAAAGAAAGCATAAATAGGAAGCTTTGCAGTACAGCTCATAAACGGCGTAAGAAGGATTGTCATCTTACGATCGCGTTCAGATGGCAGAATGCGTGTAGACATAACTGCAGGAACAGTACAGCCAAAACCAATCAAAAGCGGAACAATACTACGGCCACTAAGACCAATTTTTCGCAGCAAAGTATCCATTACAAACGCAACGCGCGCAATGTAACCGCTGTCCTCGAGCAAAGACAGGAACAAAAACAGCGTAACAATAATCGGCAGGAACGAAAGGACTCCGCCAACGCCCGCAAATATTCCGTCAATAATCAGCGAATGAAGAACCGGGTTTGCATTTACTGCGGTAAGCCCCGTGTCAACAAGAGCGGTCAGCGCATCAATTCCGCGCTCAAGAAGGCCCTGGAAAAAGGCACCAATAACATTAAAGGTAAGGAAGAACACAAGACCCATGATTGCAATAAAAATCGGAATGCCGGTGTACTTACCGGTCAAAAGCTTATCGATTTTTTGCGAGCGGATTCGTTCTTTGCTTTCGTGCGGCTTTTTTACAGTCTGGCTGCATACGTTTTTAATGTAGGCATAGCGCATATCAGCCATGGCAGCACTTCGGTCAAGGCCACGCTCTTTTTCCATTTGAAGAGTTATATGTTCAAGAGTTTCTTTTTCGTTTACATCAAGATCAAGGGCGTAGAGAATGCGTTTATCTCCTTCGAGAAGTTTACTTGCTGCAAATCGAACAGGAATATCAGCTTTTTCTGCATGGTCATGAATCAAATGGATAACCGCATGAAGCGCACGGTGAACAGCACCACCACTATCATTTACATCACAAAAATCCTGACGCAAAGGCTTTTCCTGGTAGTACGCAACGTGAACCGCATGCTTTATAAGTTCATCAACACCCTGATTTTTACTGGCCGAAATTGGAATTACAGGAACTCC
>CAMKDH010000232.1 GCA_946411215.1 uncultured Treponema sp.
CGCTGAATCTGCTTCAAAAGATTTTCTGGAAAAATGTCCTGTGCATTTCTGTAATTCATAAAGTCCTCAGTTTCAAAGCGCTTTGTGATTATAGAATATATGATTTATTCGCGGTTGTATATGTTGAGAATGGGTGGAAATATTATCGACATATTTTCTTTTCACAGCGTAATAAAATTATAATTTCAGAATTCATTTTTTATTCCCTATCAAATTTATTATCTGCCCATTTTTTTAGAATATCATAAAGTTCGTCAAACGATGCAGCACAATAATCAATGTTATATTTCTTTATCTCTTTTTCTATATCTGAAATGTCACTCTCTTGAGGCATAAACCAGACAGAAGTTAAAGATGCATTTTGAGCTCCTGCCATGTCCGAAGAAAGAGAGTCTCCAATAACAATACAGGATTCTTTGACTGCACCGATTTCGCTTAATACGATATCAAAGAATTCGACAGCTGGCTTTGTTACACCCATAGATTCGCTAATAAAAATTCCATCCAGAAATTCATCAAGGCCGGTGGATTTTATTCTGCCTTTTGCATTTACAGTTGCGCCGTTTGAAATAATGTAAATTTTACAATCGGAAATATTGCTTTTGAGTTGCTTTATAAATCCCAAGGCCCCATTCATCAATACGCCATTTTGGGACATTGTAAGAATAAACTCGTTGTTTATCTGTAGAGGGTCAAGACACAAAGTCTCTCCTCCACAATCTTTAATGAATTCTGTAAATCTTTTGCAAAAAAGTTCGGTTCGTGATATAGCACCTTTTTCCAGTTCCATCCAAAGAGATTTGTTAAATTTTTTAAAGTTCAAATATTTTTCTTCGGAATAATTAAGATTATATTTTTTTGCTATGATTTCCAAGGCTTTATGTTCAGATGCATGAAAATCAAGTAAGGTTTGATCCAGATCAAACAGAAAAATTGGATGCATTAGGGGCTCCTAAAAAACTATTTCGAAAATAAAACGAGCTGCCTGCTCATGACATAAGCTTCTACAGCTTGTAAAATCAAGTCAATTTATTTAATCATACATTTCCTAAAAATACAAATTCCAGATTTTCTTTTGCGATATCAACAAGTCGTAAGATTGTATTAACAGGTGTTGGTTCTTTATTTGTAAGTCTAAACGATGGAAAGAACCTTGTGATATGAAGAGGTATTATTTTGTTAGATTGCTTTTCTAGCGCAGAAACCCATTCGGAGAGCTCCCGCATCTCCTGCTCGCTGTCGTTTTCACCGGGGATGATTAGTGTTGTTAGTTCAACGTGACAGGACTTTACGGCGCCTGCGATGAAATCTTTTACCATCTGAAAATTGCCGCCAATGAAGTTGCGGTAGAAGTGGTCCGTAAAAGCTTTGAGGTCAATGTTCATGGCATCGATGTATGGGAGGATTTCATTGAGAACTGTTTGTGTGGATGTTCCGTTTGTTACAAGAACATTTTGCAGGCCTGCGTCCTTCGCCAGTTTTGCAGTGTCACGCACAAACTCGTAACCAACAAGCGGCTCGTTATAGGTAAAGGCAAGCCCTATGTTGCCACGCGTCTCCAGTTCCAGCGCGCTTTTAACAATTTCTTCCGGCTCATAAAAATCTGCCCTGTCTTTATATTCAAACGCTTTATGAGACCAGGAGATACTGCTGTTCTGACAAAACGGACAGCGCAGATTGCAGCCATAAGAACCAAGAGATAAAACCTGCGAACCCGGCATGAACATTTTTAAAGGTTTCTTTTCAATAGGGTCCAGTGCAACAGAAGTAAGCCTTCCGTAATTCCCGGCGACTACCTGCCCTTCACGACAAATTCGTGCCCCGCAAAAACCAGTCTGCCCCTCTTCAATTTTACAATGCCTGAAACATACATCACACATCGGCATGGCGAACTACCTCAAAGCGGAACAAATCTACATCATCATCCGGAGCAATTCCACCTTTACGTTTTGCAATTGAAATCTGCTGTTCAACGGTATCTACTCCATCCAGATCTGGAAGCAGCAATCCACGCTTATAACCGCTCTGCACAATCACGCCGTATTTTTTTACATCAAGCTCAGCTGGCGAACTGATTTTTTCTGCGTCGCCAAGAACGTCAACATTTATATCAAGATATTTAAGTTCATCTTCGGTAACAGGATCAAAACGGGGGTCTTCAGAAACAGCGCTAACTGCATTGTGAATTATTTCAAGCGCAAGATTTTTTTTTGTTGCTGCAATAGTTCCGATGCAGCCACGCAAGCCTCCAAACTTATGGACAGAAACAAAAGCACCTGCCCGTGCATTCAAAAGTTCCTCAGGCACCCACGAAGGCAGCTCCATCTCACGCCCGTTTTTTACAAAGTATTCTGCAGACTCCCTCGCAAGCTTTACCCAGGCATCGGACTTCTGACTTTTTTGAGCAATCTCATTTTGAACCTGATGGAGCCGTGCCTCCAAGAAATGCCTTCCCGGATCCTCACCCTTTGGCACAAACGAACAGATTCCGTACCCTACTCCAGTTACATCCTCGTGCGAATACTGAGTAGCCTCCACGGCCTTACCATCCAGCGCTCCCGCCATAATCACAAAAGATTTATGTCCGCACTCCGCAGCTTTTTCGCAAAAGTTTTCATCAAAATCAAAAAGTTCTCCAAAGCGGGCACCAGAACAAACATCCATAATGCGTTTGTCATAAACAGGACCTTCTTCTGCAAAACCATAAGGCCCGTATGTTTGAAGCTTATGCGACAAATCACCGCTGGCTACATAAACAACCCTGCGCCCGAGCGACTCCACCGCATCCTTAATCATCATACCGTATCCATAATGCTTTAAAAGATCATAGCCAGAAAGCCCTGTGCGCACTAACTTAAAGTCCTTATACTTTTTTAAGATAAACCAAAGCGGCACCATTGTTCCGTGATCAAGCAAAGGATTTTTTTCGCCAAGAGTTCCAGCCGGAAATCCAGCATCCTCTGCCTTCCCCGCAACAAGCTTCACCAACTCTTCATCATACTCAATATCAAACTTCACCTGAGGCGCACCAAAATCAGCAAACGAACCAACCGCCCCGCTACCTGGAGAAATATGAAAATAATCAGAATACATTACGCTGTGAGGACTGGAGATAATTATCGTTTCCGGCTTAAGTGCTGCAATTTCATCAGCAACTTTTTCATAAGCCTTAATTGTTTTTTCAATCTGCTTTTCACTTCCACGTCCAAC
>CAMKDH010000233.1 GCA_946411215.1 uncultured Treponema sp.
CTTGAAAAGAGAGTAATAAAAATCAAAAAATATTTATTGGATAAAATTGCGCTTTTTGTTCCGTAGGCAAAAATGCTTCAAGAGAATATACTGTATTTACGAGGTGTTTTATGAAAAAAGGATTCTTTTATCTGGCTATGGCTTTGCTGTCATTCGTGGGAATTGGCTTTGAGGTGTTACTTGCATTTGGAATAGAACCCCTTCTTTACGGAGCTCAGATTAAAGACTGGACTGTTACTCAAAATATAATTCACTGGATTCTTACCTGTATCTTGTGGGGCGCATCTGCTTTCGGTGTGATTACTCTTGCTAAGAAAAAAGGTGATTTCGATATCTTCCAGAAGGGACGTAAGATTGAATTATGGAAGTGGATTGTAATAATTCTGATTGTGATTGGAAGCCTTGTTGTTTCTTATCTGGACTGGAAGGGTTTTAAGGTTGTAAAAGAATTTAAGGCAAACGGGCCGCTCAAATTTGTCTTCCAGTACATCTATTATATTTTTGAAGTATTACTGGTTACTTTGATTCTTGTATTCAGTCAGAAGGCTTTTGAAGAGTGGTTTAAAAATCCAAATATACCATACGGCGGAATTATTGTTGCCCTGACCTGGGGTATCGGGCACTTTTTTACAAAGGACTTTACAACCGGAATAGTTACAATGATTTCCGGGCTGGCCTTTGGAAGCGTTTATCTTCTTGTAAACCGCGATATCAAAAAAGCCTATATAATTCTCTGGCTGATATTTGTTTTGTAAAAGCTGATTCCGGCAGATTTGACAGTTCCATAAACTCAACTTATACTTTTTAGTATGACTAAGAAATTACTTTTTGTTTTTTTAATTTTGTTTGCTGGAAGTGCCGGTCTTTTTGCGGCTGAATTAAGCGGTACTTACGATAAGGATTATACAGTAAGAACTGATTTTAATACTATTGCGGCAGGAAAAACTTTGCATGTTACAAATGGCGCAACCTATGTAATGAGAGATGCTATTGTTCATGGAAGCATTGTTGTAGACAAGGGCTGTAAATTTATTTCACCAGATGATTATGAAGGCTATCTTGTGTTTAAGCCGGGAACTCATGTAGAAGGAATAGACTTGTACTACAAGGTTCGTGTTTCCGATTCCACTGCCTTTACAAGAAAAATTCCTATGACACTTGATGAAGTGTGGAAAAGTAAAAATCAAGAGCTTATAGATTTAGTTGGAAACATGGAGTTCTGCTATAGCCCTGAATTAAAGGGCTGGGTTACAATAAATGAAATCCGCTTTGTGAATCCTTTTAATGAAAATCTGTATGATAATTTTGATATTGTATTTACTAAATCAGAGTCAAGGATAATTGAAGGAGAGTGCAATTCACTGATTGTAAAAAATAAGTCAAAAGCTGTTATTCAGCCAAATCCTGATGTCTGGGGAACCAAAATTCACGAGTCGATAATTGTTGAATCAGGTTCTTCACTGCTGGGTACAGACGCAAACGGGCACAAGCTGGTTCTGAAGAAGGGCGTAAAAATTCAGGGCCTTTCTCTTTATGTAAGATATAATAACGACTATAAATCTGCGGATAAGATTCTTTCTGATTTATGGACACTCCCGGATTTCAGCAAACAGGACTCTGTAATACTTTTCTACGATCCGAAATTAAAGGGCTGGTGTGTTCAGGATATTATTCTTTCCGACAGAAGCGTACCTGATTCTATAAAGAAGAAGCTTAAATAAAGGAAAGCAAAGGGACTCTATTTGAATTCCGAGGTGGGCTTGTCGGACTTCAAATAGAAGTCTAATATATCAGAATTATGAAAGAAATATTTAAAACAGAATACAAAAACAAGCTCGTAAAAATATTTGTCCCAATCATGCTCAGCAATCTGATTTCTCAGGTTCAGATGTTTATTGACAGAATCTTTCTGGGACGAATGAACATACTTTACATGAGTGCGGTCGGAAACGTTACCGCTCCAATCTGGACAACCATGTCCTTTGTCATGTCACTTTCAATCGGCGCATCTATTTTGATCAGTCAGTCTGTCGGCGAAAAAGATTTAGACAAGGCAAAAGAATATGCTGCCTCAATGATAAAGTTCAGCAACGTGCTTCCGGTTCTGCTTTTCTTTTTCTGGACCTTCTGCAGCCCTCTTGTATTCCGCCTGATGGGTGTTTCTCCAAATGTAATGACCCTTTGTGTTACCTACACAAGAATCTATGCTCCGGTCTTTTTGATTGTAGGACTCTATGCAGCCTACGGTGTCGTTTTCCAGACTTCAAATTATACAAAGCCTCTGGTAACTTACGGAATCATCCGCTCTCTCTTAAATATTTTCCTGGACTATGTTTTGATTTTTGGAAAGCTTGGTTTTCCGCGAATGGAAATTACTGGTGCCGCCCTTGGAACAACAATTGCAGAATACGTGGGTGCCCTTTATCTTTTGTACATTACCATCACAAAGCGAAAAGATTTCTTTACCAGCCCGGGGTTAAAAGCAATCCTTGGTGCAAAGTTCAAACCCTTTATTAAATCTGTAAAGCTTGGACTTCCTACTGCCTGCGAGGACCTGCTCTGGAATGCCGGCAACCTCTGTATCATCAGAATCCTCAATACAATCAACGAGGTTGCGGCTGGTATCTATTCTATGGTATTTACCGTAGAAATTATTTTTGTTGTTATAATCGGCTCAATCGGTAACGGAACTTTGACTCTGACCGGCGAAGCAACCGGCGCAAAGGACAACAAGCTCTACCGCAGTATTGTTAAGACAAGCATCATGTGGGCCTTCCTGGTTTGCGGCTTTGCCCTGCTTTTTATTTCAATTTTCCCGCGCTTTACACTAAGCCTTTTTACAACAGACAAAGAAGTTATTGAAATGTCTGTTGTTTACATAATCCTTGTTGCAGTAAATCTTTTTGGAAAATCCGGCAACATAATTTTCGGCAACGGAATTCGCGGCTACGGCGACACAAAATGGATGCTCTTTACTCAAATCCTTGGAACCTTTAGTGTTGTCGGACTTGCAGCCCTCTTTGTTTTTGTTTTCAAGCTGGGCATGCTTGGAGTTTTCATTGCCGTTCTCTGTGATGAAGGCTCGCGTGCTTTAATTAATTTTGCAAGATTTTCAAGAATTAAGTTCTAAAAAAGAAAAATAAATTGCAGAATAGAGCATTTTTTGCTTTTTAGAGTAGTGACTATATCCCGGAAATAGTATTATAAT
>CAMKDH010000234.1 GCA_946411215.1 uncultured Treponema sp.
TGAACATCATCGCCGCCAATACCACTCTTTACAAACTGAACAAGTGTTTTCCAATGACGTGGATATTCAGAAGAACTTACAACAATTAAATCAGGTCTGATTTCTTCAATGTTGTCTAAAGCTTTTAAAAGCCATTTATAAATGATTGTATCATAACTGGCATTTTTGAGAATTTCATCGAGAGTAGAATATACATTTTCGTCTTCAGAAATTATCAGTGCTTTCATACAGCAAACCTTTTTAGAATTGACTATTCAGTTCCAAGATTTACGACATTGTAATCATAAATTGTCCAGATTCCTTCGCGCTGACGAACCTTGTATGTGTAACGTTTCTTTTCGCTGAAGTTAGGATATTTGAACCATTCAATAACAACTACAGAACCTTCAGTAGGAGAGTAGGTTGTTTTTTCAATCTGGAATCTCTCAGGAACTGCAATAATATCATTTTCAATTCTTGACTGCATTAAATCTGCTTTGAAAGATTCAATCATTCTTGCTCTTTCCTGAGCAGAAACAGAAATATATTTTTTGCTTAAAGCAGAATTGCGTTTCAAAAGTGATTCAACATCCATGTAAAGGAAGTACTGATCCCAAAGGGACTTTTGTCTTGCAATAATTGTCTGTTCAACAACCTTGTCTGGACCAATTTCCTGTGGCTTTAAGATTTCATTTGAATTGTCTTTTACAGGAACGTAAGTTGATGAAGCAGCAGAAGCAGATGGTCTGATTTCCAAAGTCAAACGGTTAGAAATAAGCTTAATATATTTTGATTTATAAAGTTCTGGATAGAAGCTCATTTCAAGATAATAAACAGAAGGTTCATCAACCTTTATATAGTTCTTTACGTTTTCAATGAAAGAGTATTCTTCGCCACCTTCAAGGGCAATTTCACGGAAGTATACAGTTCTGTTTGTTGTTCGTTTTTCAATAACAGAATCGGTAGGTTCAAGGGCACTGTTCTTTACAGTGTAGGCATAAAAATCAAGGCTAAAGGCTCTGTCATCTGCAAGCTTAAAACGCAAGGTTTCTGTCCCATTATTTTTAATAGTGATATGAACATCAATAGGATTTTCATCATTCATTCCAGGATAATAAATGGCTCTGTTATAATATTTGATTGAAACAGATGCTTGAGAATAATCCTGAGTTTTAGATTCCTGAGCAAATAATGACTGTCCAAAAATACAAAGAATTGATATAATGAATGTAAGTTTACGGATTTTCAACGTATTCTCCTTAAAACCTTTTTTTCTATTGCAGTATCAAATACTGCAATCTTTTTACTTATATTATATATTAATTATCGGTAAAGTTAAATGAAATCATTATCATCTTCTGTTAATAATTTTCTCCATAACTGGAAAGATTTTTCTGGTGCTGCTGATAAAATAACTTCCTCAGACACTCAATTTCCTATTCAAATTTCAGGAACTCACGGAAGTCTTTTCACATATTTTTTGAGCGAACTTAGTACCGCTGCAAAATTCAAAACACTTCAGGCAATCCAGTATAGCAATTCAAGTAAAAAAACAGTCGAGTATAAAAGCTTTTCGCAGGATTATCTGATTGTAGTTCCAGGCGAATTTGAAATGAACAACCTTACTCAGGATATAAAAACAATCTTTCCTGACGCCCAGGTTTTTCTTTTTCCAAGCTGGGGAACAATTCCATACAGACCTGCAGCCCGTGGTTCAGTTGTTTTTGGACAGAGAGCAGGGTTTCTTTCAAAGCTTTTAGAGAAGCAGACATTTACCACAAATATCAGTCCGCGCATTTTCATTATCACCCAGCGATCTTTTATGAGTGCCTTGCCACCACCAGAATACACAAAAGGCTTTTCATTTTCGCTTAAAAAAGGTAATTTGATTGATACTGTAAAGATTGCTGCTAAGCTCACAGAAATCGGTTATACAAGAGTTTCAAGAGTAAATGTAAGAGGTGAGTTTAGTCTTCGTGGTGAAGTTCTTGATATTTTCCTTCCGCTTGAAGAAAATCCGGTTCGTATTGTTTTTGATTTCGATACAATTGAATCGCTTAAAGAGTTCGAAACAGATTCTCAGATAACGCTTAAAACCCGTGAAAAAATCACAATTTGTCCTACAAAAGAGGTTTTGTGGACAGATGAATTTGTTGAAAAATTAAGGGCTAAGCTTAAAGAATATCAGGAAACTGCAATTTCTCCGGATTCTAATTCTGAACATATACATCTTCCGTTTACAGAACATGCCTTACAATACCAGGAAATGATGCTTGATGAACTTGCGGTAAAGAAAGAAACGGAAGGCGAGGAGTTTTACTATAATCTTTTGTGGGATCAGCAGTATTCAATTCTTGATTATATTTCACCAGATTCATTTGTGCTTTTTTATGATTATGACAGACTTTTGAACGCAGAGCTTGCAATAAACCGTGAATATTCGGGCATGTACCGTAAAACAAAAGAGGATTTACCTGTTTTACCGCCTGATATGATGCTTTATGAGCTTAAACCTTTATTAGAAAAAGTCTCAAGTAGTCTATATTTTAAGACAGTTGTAGACGAAAATGAGAATCCGGACAGCTTAATTGCATTAAAAACAGAGCCTTCGCGCAGTTTCTTTGGAAATTTGAACTACATGAAGGAAGAACTCACAAATCTTCAAAACGATGGCTGGAACATTACCATTTTTACAGACAACGATAATCAGCAGCTTCGTATTCATGAAATATTTAAAGAATGGACAGATATTGAACCTGATGGAGTTCGAAAACCTGTTCAACTCATTCCAAAAGCAATTTCTGCAGGCTTTAATATCCCAGAAATTAAGCTTCTTATCATCCAGGAAAACGAAATCTTTGGCCGAAGAAAGTACGTTGCAAAGTCTGTAAACAAAGCAAAATCTCAGGTTATCGATACATTTGTTGAGTTAAATCCTGGAGACTATATTGTTCACGTAAACTGGGGAATCGGACTTTTTCATGGAATTGAACGCGTAAAATCTCTTGGAAATGAGCGAGATTATATTAAGCTTGAATACGCAGATCAGGAGTTTGCGTTTGTACCAATTGAGCAGGTAAACCTCGTACAGCGCTATATCGGTAATGAAGGTGAAAAACCTCGACTTGACCGCATAGGAAGTAAATCCTGGGAAAACAGAAAGAGCAAAGTTCAGAAGGCTGTAGAAGATCTTGCACAAAAGCTCATAGATTTATATTCA
>CAMKDH010000235.1 GCA_946411215.1 uncultured Treponema sp.
TTCTACAGAGATTCCGCCGCTTGTTGTTGTTGCATCAAATTTTTTGGACATTACATCTTTAAGCTTTATGTTTCCGCTTGTTGTTGTCATGGCTGTAACTTCGGAATCGATGGAATCTATTGTTATGGAACCGCTGGATGTTTGAATGACAAGATCCTTGGACTTAATGGTATCAAGATTAATTCTTCCGCTGCTTGCCTGAACAAGTGTTTTATCTGAACTCAAGCCCTTTATAGTTATAGCGCCACTTGAAGCTATAATTTTTGAAACTCGTCCTGTAAGGAATCCTGTGTTTATGTTTCCACTTGATATTTGAAGATTCAGATCGCCAGCTGCTATATCTGAAGTTTCTTCAAGATTACCGCTTGAAAGATTGATATTTACGTTTTCAAACTCTTTTCCTGAAGGAATGTAAACGATTACTGTACAATGTTTTGGACCGAAATTGGTTATAATCTGTCCTACTGAAATTGAATCAATAACAAGTGTAGAACCTGAAAGCCTAACCTTTGGGGCATACTTTTTTTTGTTGCAATAAACTTCAACTGTAATTGTGTCGCCTGACCCTTTTTTAATCTGGAGGTTTTCCCAGGTCATATTAAAATCAAGATTGTCGACTGATGAAGCTTTGTAGCTTATGTCTCCTAAAAGCGGTGGAAGTGCAAACATATGTGCTGCCGCAAACAATGATAAGCTGAATGTGAGTAAATTTTTTTTCATTTATTTCTCCAAAGGGGTCCCTGAGCTTGTCGAAGGGATTATATAAAATTATAACAAATTAACAGTAAAGATGTTACCTCATTATGAAATTTTCTATATATTATAAGTATGAAAAACAAACAGAAAAATGAGCTTGCAGTATGCGGATTTGCAGCTGTAAAAAAGCTTGAAAAAAATCATCCCGAAAGAATTACTCGTCTTTATTTTACAGAAGAAGTTGCTCCTAAGTTTGGAGGCCTTTGCAAAAAGCTTGCAAAACAGCATGGAATATATAATCAAAAACCTGCGGCTGAACTTGAAAAGCTTTGCGGATCTGTTCACCATCAGGGCGTTGTTGCAATGATAGAAGCCCCTCAAATTATTCCTCTTGATTCTGATATTACCGACAGCTGGATTGCAAATGGCGAAAATGCAGTTCTTCTTGACCGCATAGGAAACGCAAATAATTTTGGAGCCATAGTGCGCAGTGCCGCCTTTTTTGGAATTAAGAATATTGTAATCCCGCTTGATGAAGCCCAGAGCTCTATTACTACAAGCAGCTATCGTGTTGCCGAAGGTGGCATGGAATATGTAAATATTTACAGTGTAAAGTCTTCTGTAAGGCTTCTGGAGGCATTGTCCCAAAAAGTACTACGCATTGGAACAGCCCTGGATGCCAAAAAATCAGTAAGTTTTCTACGTGAGGCTGCCAAAAACTCTTCTAAAAAGCCGATTCTTGTAGTACTTGGCAACGAAGAGCAGGGAATAAGCGATGCCATAAAAAAGAACTGTGATGAACTTGTAATTATTCCTTGGGCAGGAATGAACGAAGGAGTAGAACAAAGTTCTGTTGACAGTCTGAATGTTGCTCAGGCTGCAAGTATAATTTTTTATGAAATGAATTAAAAAGGCAGGTAGTCATTGCGAGCGAAGCACGGCAATCCAAAAATAAACTTCTTTCTTTTATTAATTTGTCTTTGTGGTTTTAAGGTATTTCCACAAGTGGCAGCAGGGCCTTATCCATCCTTAGAGCCTCTGTTTATGCCGCAAGAGGTTTTAGACAATCCTAACAATCTAAACCTTTCTGCCGACGAAGTTTTTAAACTTGCCCTTTTATTTTCTGAATGCCCCCTGGACTCATCAGAAGCCCTTCGCTGTCTTAATCAATTTGAGGATATTAAGGCAAAGGTAACTTCTCCTTCTTTTATGGACCTTGGTTTGGAAGAACGAGGCCGTGCAGTTTTAAAACTTCTTTATGAAGATTATCTTACTGCTTACAACCTTGATCAAACCCGAACAAATGTTGCCTTGCAGACCGGCATTTACAATTGTGTTTCGTCCGCACTTCTTTATATGGCTGCTGCAAAAGCGGCTGGTCTGGATGTTCGCGGGCAAAAAACAACAGAGCATGCTTTTTGCAGTATTTATGTGCCTGGCAGTAAATCAGGGCAGCTCAGAAAAATTGATGTTGAAACAACAAATCCATATGGCTTTAATCCTGGTAGCCGCGAAGAAATAGAAAACGAAGATAAAATCAAAGGCTATTATGTGGTTCCAAAAAAATATTATGCCAACCGCCAGGAAGTAAGCGACAAAGCCTTTGCCGGATTGATTGCAGGAAATATTTGTTCTTACTGTATTGAAGAAGATAATTATATAAAAGCAATGCCGTTGGGTGCTGCCCGATACGAACTTGTGCGTCAGGAAAAAACTTCAACTGCAACTCAAATCCGCAGAGATTTAGATGCTCTTGCTATAAATTATGTAAACATAGATGTGAGCGAGGCTTCGGTTTTTGAAAATTACGTAGAATGGTATACAACTTTTATTAATCGCTGGGGCATGACAGATTTCCTTCAAAAAAGCATGGATACAGCCTTATACAATCTTTTAGCGTTGTGTTATCACCAGAAGGATTATCAGCAGGCAATAGCGGCTTATGAAAAATATAAAGGCTACGTAACTCAAAAGCAAATTACAACCTGTCAGGAAGTTCTGGCAGATACTTTTTTTGGTTCCAGCATAGAAGATCTTGATGCTCAGGAGCAGATTACTTTAATAAATCAGACACTTGCTAGATCAGAAAATATGCACGAAGCGTTTCTAAAGCGAGGGGAACTTTATCTTGAAAACGCATGGCTTGCATACCTGAATTATTATATGGACCAGCAGGATTATAAAAGTGGATATGATAAATCAGAAGAAGCTCTTGCACAGCTTCCTAAAAGTTCAAAGATAAAAAAAATGCGACAGGTTTTCTATTCAAACACTATCGCAATAATTCATAATAATTTTGCAGATGAGGCAAACAGCGGAAACTTTACGCGCGCCCAGGAAATTCTTGAAGAAGGCCTTCTTCTTTTCCCAAACGATAAAACTTTAAAATCAGATTTACAGCTTTTGAATAAACGAACTTCGAATTGAGTTATAAAAAAAGGCGAGGAATGTCCCCGCCTTATGAAAAGATTATTTATTGTTAATTAGATTAAATCTTCCAA
>CAMKDH010000236.1 GCA_946411215.1 uncultured Treponema sp.
CTTCAAAGGTGGCACAAAGTTTTGGACAGTAACGCAAGGCCTGGGCGGCACGACCATTTTCTACATATGGTTTAATGCGCTGCAAGGTTGTGTAAATTGTTTTGATTATGTTTTCTGAATAAGTTGCAAACTCTGCGAGTCGCCAGTGATTATAAATATTTGCAAAATTAAATTTTTTAAGCTCAAGAATAAAGCGGAAATATTCATCAGAAAAACAAAGTCCTTTTTCGGGGCTACTTTGTTCGCACAGGTCAACAATCAAATCGTTAATGAGAACTGTTGTGTTTACCGCTTTTCCACTGCGGAAGGCACGTGCACCTTTTCCTTCAAAGCCTAGAGTTGAACCTACAATTTCACGCAGCTGACGGTAAGAAGCCATGTCGATAATGTGGTAGGCGCGGGCATCTTCAATATCACGGCCAAGGTATGCAATTTTATCTGCAATCTTTACAACACAACCTTCCCAGGTAAACGGCTGAATAAAACCAGGACGCTTCATCGTGTATAAATCAATTGCTTCTTTGCGAGGTTTAATTCCCTGCTGGTCAATTTCTCCACAGTGACAGATAAGTCCGTCGCGAACTGCATAAGTAAGGTTGAGAGGCTGTTCAACTTCATTAGGATCCTGAAGTGTTTCTATATAATCAGCAAAGAAAAGACTGTTTCGTTCATGCCAGAATTTTTTAGGAGCATTGTGACCTTCCTTCTGGTCGAGTAATCCGTTGAGACAATCCTCCCCGTGATGACCAAAAGGCGCATGCCCAATGTCGTGGCCCATTGCAATTGCACTGGCAAGTTGTTCATTGAGCCCAAGATATTTTGCAATTGTAGAAGCAACAGAAGCAACATGCATGACATGTTCCATGCGCGTACAGATATGGTCGTTGTGAGGCGCATAAAAAACCTGAGTTTTGTGTTTTAGACGTCGAAAAGCCTCGCTGTGAAGAATACGCGTATAGTCTCGCTCAAAGTCGGTACGTATATCGTTGTTTCTCCCATAAAGCGGAATCTCCCGTTTTATGGCCTGTTCCCATTTTTCATTTTTCTCATCACATCTGTATTCTAAAAAAGCATTCTGCATAAATATAGAATAAACCGTTTTTGGGGAAAAATAAAGTGTTTCAGGTGATGTGGGGTTTGAGAATTTGTTTTGTATCCTGATCAGACTAATTTACTGCAAATAAAATTCTGTTTGAGGTGCTAACAGCCTGAAGCCGATGTTTTTGCCCATGAAGTTTGCGCGTATTCTACCTTCGGTAGTTACCTCCCAGATTTTGAGGTGGCTGGTTTCCCAGGTATCATTTTCGGAATGGCTGCCTCCTCTGAGGTGGCCATCGGAAAAGTCTGACCAAACCCATTCACAAACATTGCCAGTCATATCATAAAACCCGTAAGCATTCGGCTTTTTTAGTCCAACAGGATGGGTTTTGCGACTAGAGTTTTCATAACACCAGGCAACTTCATCCATGTTATCACTTCCAGAATAAATATAGTTTTCTCCGCCTTTTGCAGCATATTCCCATTCTGCTTCATCAGGTAAGCGATAACCGTTAGCAAGTGTATTTTGAGTTATGTTTCCACGTAATTCGTTTTCGTGATGAGGTTCATAATTCCATTCCGCAATATCAGTAATGCCGTCAACAGCATACACAGGTTCTTTTCCTTTCATCACACTAAGTTTGTTGCAAAAATAAATAGCATCATAAAAGCTAATATTTTCTATTGGTAAACAATCAAGCTTATAATATCCGGGATTTACGCCCATTACTGCTTCGTATAAATCCTGCTTTACTTCTGTTCTTCCCATTCTATAGTTCTTGCCTGGAACATCAATAAATGTAGTGTCTATGGTATCTATAATTTCCTTATTCTTTGCTTCTATTTGTTTTTGAGCCGCTTCAAGTTCTTCCCCGCTAAGCGATGCACAAAGCCGTATTCCAATATTTTCAGCCCGGTAATAAGCGGGAGAGTAGTCATGGTAGGTTGCATAAAATTTGGAAGGCTCAAGAGTGGTAGAGTCTCCTCCAGTTAAATAGCGATAGTCCTCAAAACCATCAGATCTATTAGTGCACCATTCCATAACATTTCCGTTCATATCATAAAGTCCATATCCGTTAGCCTTTTTTTGTGCAACAGGATGAGAAGGCCAGCCTCCGTTAAGATAATGCCAGGCAACTTCATCTAAATCATCACTTCCTGCAAAAGTAAAGAATTCTCCTCCCCTAGACGCATATGCCCATTCGTCAAGTGTAGGTAAGCGGTAGCCGTCTGCCTCTTCATTCCGAATTATTTTTGCTTTATACTTAGTTCCTTTATGCGGTACATAACCAATATGTTCTACATCTTTCCAATCGCCATCTAGATATACAGGTTCTCTTCCATGCATTATGCTCAACTTGTTGCAAAAACTAGCAGCATCAAACCAGCTCACATTTTCTACAGGCATGTTGGGATCTTTGTGAATACTTGGATTTTCGCCCATTACCGATTCGTAGAATTTTTGCGTTACTTCTGTTTTTCCAATTTTATAAGTTTTGCCCGGGATGATTACAAAATCATACTCGCTCTGAGCAAAAAGTGTGGTGGTTATAAATAGCACTGCTATAAAGGATATCAATTTCTTCATAGGATTATTGTAGCATGAATTTTTAAAAACACAATGTCATTGTTCGAAGGGCCTACAGTACTTTGCTACTAATTGTCTAAAATCACATTTCTTACTATAATACACATTCATATTACAATTTTTTACAGAGGTTTTTTATGGCAGACAAAGAAGTTCGTGTACGTTATGCTCCATCTCCAACTGGAATGCAGCACATTGGTGGTGTTCGCACTGCGCTTTTTAATTATCTTTTTGCACGTTCACAAAATGGAAAATTTATTCTGCGTCTGGAAGATACAGACCGCACTCGCTATGACGAAAAATATGTTCAGAACCTTTATGATACAATGGCCTGGCTCGGAATTGACTGGGACGAAGGTGGTTCAAAAGGTGGTGAATATGGTCCTTATGTTCAGAGCGAACGTTTTGAACTTTACAAAAAATATGCTTATGAACTCGTAGAAAAAGGGGAGGCTTACTACTGCTTCTGTGATGCAGAGCGCCTTGACCGCATTCGCAAGATTCAGACTGAAAATAAAATGGCTCCTGGTTATGACCGCAACTGCCGCCACCTTACTCCAGAAG
>CAMKDH010000237.1 GCA_946411215.1 uncultured Treponema sp.
CTGTTGATACAAAACTCAAGGGCAAGGACATTCTTGTAATTGCCGGTGGTATTGGAATTGCTCCGGTTCACTCAGTAGTAAACTACATGATGGACCACCGCGCCGACTACGGAAAGATTCAGGTAATCTACGGTTCACGTTCAATGGCCGATTTAGTTCGCCTTGACGAAATGAAAAATGTCTGGATGAAGCAGCCTAACTGTTCAATTGATCTTACAATCGACCGCGCAGAAGACGGCTGGGACGGACACGTAGGCTTTGTTCCACCTTATGTAACAGAGCTTAATCCTGATCCAAGCATGACAGTTATTATGTGTGGACCTCCAATCTTGATTCACCTTTCACTTGATGCGCTCAAAAAGCTTGGCTTTAAAGACGAGCAGGTTTTCACAACTATGGAAATGCGCATGAAGTGTGGAATTGGTAAATGTGGACGTTGTAATATTGGCGACAAGTTTGTCTGCAAAGACGGACCTGTATTTAGTTTTGATCAGCTTGGAGAACTTCCACCAGAATATTAATCCTAGTGAAAGCAATTTTTTCAAGAGGAGGCTTCTATGCGTTTTAGCTTAAAATTTAAAATTATTGTTTTCGTAGTTCTTTTGATAAATCTTGCAGTTGTTATTCTTGGACTTGTTGCAAGAAAAGAACTTGCTCGATCGATTTCTACAAATACTAAGCAGATTATGGAATTAAATGCCCAGAAATCTGCAAGTATTCTGGAAGATGTTAACAAAAAAGAATTTTATCTTTTGGAATCTGTTGCTTCTCTGCCATTCATAAGAGATGAAACAATTTCACTTGAACAAAAAACAGCTCAACTTGAGGCTATTGTAAAAAATAATCCTTCTCACTTTGAAAATCTTGCTTTCTATAGCGACAAAGGAATTTGTATCAGACCAGACGGAGTTTACGTAGACGTTTCTACAATCGACTTTTTTATTCAAACTATTTCTGGAAACAGAGTTGTAATTGACCCTCTTCCAAAAAGTTTTATGATGGAAGGTGGTTCAGATGAAACAATCATGTTCTACTGTATTCCTGTTTATAGTCTGAACGATTCTAAAAAAGCTGTAGGAATTTTGTCGGCAATTGTAAATGGAGCAGATGTTTATAACCTTTCTGAATCTATTTTAATTGGTAAAAAATCACATCCAACTATTATTTCACGAACTTCAGGAATGATTGTTGGGCCTACAACCTATTCAGACATGACTGATGAAGAACGGGAAGCTATTCAGGCAGCCGGTTCCGAAGCTGGAACGATGGTTCAGGAAGACGAGAATAAAGTTCCCGAAACTCCATGGGATTTTATGATGCAATCTGTTATCGAAGGAAAATCAGGTTTTGAAATCTTAAAAGATCCAAAATCAAACGAAAAAAAGGTTGTATCCTACGTACCGGTAGAAGACGAAAGTAACTGGTCAGTTTTATGTGTTGTACCTTATGATGAATATTTTGACAGTCTTTCAAGAATCACAATGTTCATTGTAATTTCAATTATCATTGCAGTTATTATTGTAATTGCAGGAAGTCTTGTTCTTGTTTCAATACTCATAAAACCTCTTGGATACGTTAAAACAACAATCAATGATATTGCAAGCGGCGACGCTGACCTTACAAAAAGAATTAATATCAATCTTAAAGACGAAATTGGTGATGTTGTTGCAGGCTTTAACCAGTTTACCGAAAAGCTTCAATCAATTATTGCTCAGGTAAAAAAATCTCGAGACCATCTTGGCGAAGCCGGTGCAACTCTTGATACTTCAACTCACAACACCACAACTTCAATTGAAGAAATTCTTACAAGTATAGATTCTGTTCATAATCAGATTAATAATCAGTCAAATTCAGTTCTGCAGACAGCAGGTGCTGTAAATGAAATTGCAAGCAACATTGAATCTCTGGGCCACATGATAGAAAAACAGTCAGCTGAAGTTTCTGATGCTTCTGCCGCAATTGAACAGATGATTGGAAATATTAATTCTGTTAATCAGTCAGTAGAAAAAATGTCGCAATCCTTTGATGGACTTGCAGATTCTGCACAAAATGGTATTCAGTTACAGTCAAATGTAAATAAGATTATTGAAGAAATCAAAAATCAAAGTGAAACCTTACAGAATGCAAACTCTGCAATTGCATCTATTGCAAGACAGACAAACCTTCTTGCCATGAACGCTGCAATCGAAGCTGCACACGCCGGTGAATCTGGAAAAGGTTTCTCGGTTGTTGCAGATGAAATCCGTAAGCTTTCAGAAACATCTTCTGTTCAATCAAATACAATTGGTGATCAGTTGAACAGCATCAAGGAATCAATTGACAGCGTAGTTGCTGCTTCTGAAGATTCAAGCAAGGCCTTCCGTTCTGTAACAGATAAAATTACAGATACAGAACAACTTGTACATCAGATTCAGTCTGCAATGGAAGAACAGAACACAGGTTCCCTTCATATTTCTAATGCCCTTCACTCTATGAACGATTCTACAATTGAAGTTAAAACTGCAAGCGTAGAAATGTCACAGGGTAATAAGGCAATTCTTGATGAAGTTAGAAACCTGCAGGATGCAACCGGAATTATGCAGGCAAGTGTTGAAGGAATGACACTGGGTGCTAAAAAGATTAAGGAAACCGGTCTTGAATTAAGAGAGATTTCCGAAAAAATAAAAACTTCTATCGATGAAATTGGATATCAGATAGATAAATTTAAGGTATAAATGGGATAAGGATTTTAGAAGTATTTTCTAAAATTTTTAGACCTTTAATATATAATTTAGTTATTTATAGGAGCAAATATGGCAGATAAAGAAATGGCTACCATCTACATTTTTGGTAAAAAGTATGATGTACCGGCCGAACTAACCATTATGAATGCAATGGAATATGCAGGATATCAGCTTAAACGCGGTTGCGGATGCCGTAACGGTTTCTGTGGTGCCTGTGCTACAATTTACAGAATCAAGGGACAGAACCAGCTGCAGACATGTCTGGCTTGTTCTAAGAAGGTTGAAAACGATATGTATATCGCAACCCTTCCATTCTTCCCTCTCGTAAAGCAGATTTACGACATCAACAAAATCAAACCTGAACAGCAGCTTATGATGCAGCTCTACCCTGAGATTTATTCTTGTGTAGGTTGTAACGCTTGTACACGTGCCTGCCCACAGAGCCTTCAGACAA
>CAMKDH010000238.1 GCA_946411215.1 uncultured Treponema sp.
TCTATAATGTTGGCGCGAAGGAGCGGGGCGTGGTTCAAAAACACTCTTTTTGTGGTTGCTGCGAAAGCAGCAGTTCAATAGTTTCTATACCACAAAAAGCGTGTAGCGCATTATGAAGTGCACCCCAAAAGTTGGAAAAAAAAAATTCAATTTTTGGAGGTGCATTTTTATGTCTAAATACTCTGAGGAGTTTAAATTAAAACTTGTTCTTGAATACATTGAAAAACATATAAGTCCAGAACAACAAAAGAAAAAATACGGAATTCATCCAAGTATAGTCAGGCAATGGATTTCACAATATCAACAAACAGGAAAATTTACAGAGCCAACCCGCTATTTTAGCGGAGAATTTAAGCTAAAAGTGTTAAACTATCAGCAAGAGCATCATCTTTCAGACTTAAAGACAGCATTGCTTTTCGATATTACAAATGCGGGAACAATCTGTGCATGGCGAAAGAAATATATTACCGGTGGTAAAGAAGCTCTGTTTCCAAAGCAAGGCAGGCAATCAAAAATGCCAAAGAAAAGTTTAATACCAAACAAACCAAGAGAAGAATGGACAAAAGACGAAGAACTGGCATATCTTCGAATGGAGAATGAATACCTAAAAAAATATCTGGCCTTAGTTCAGGAAGACGAGAAAAAGAAACAGCAGCAGAAAAAAGACAAAGAAAAGTCGAAGCTGTCAGAGAACTAAGGTCACAATTCAATGTTTCAGATTTAATTAAACTTACAGGTTTGCCAAGAAGCTCATTTTATTACTCAGAAGCGCATCCAAAACAGGATAAACATAGGGAAGAGCGAGAACTTGTCCAGCAGATATATCATGAAAATAAAGGGCGTTATGGCTACAGGCGAATTACTTTGGAGTTTAGAAACAGAGGTTTTACAACTAATCACAAAGTAATTCAGAAACTGATGCATGAAGAACAAATTGTGTGTAAAGTTCGTCAGCATAGATACAATTCCTATAAAGGGCAGATAGGCAAAGTTGCTCCAAATCTTCTTAAACGGGATTTCAGCACAACAGGCCCCAATGAAAAGTGGGTTACTGACGTTACACAGTTTAATCTGTTTGGGACAAAACTTTATCTGTCACCAATTCTTGATTTACATGATCAGTCATTGATAAGCTGGAATCTTTCAGAAAGTCCGACCTATACACAGACAGTTGATATGCTTGAAAAGGCATTTGTTAAAATTCCTGATGGAACTAATCTGATTCTGCACTCTGATCAAGGCTGGCAGTATCAAATGTCTGATTACCAGAGGAGACTAAAGGAAAAAGGAATCAGGCAAAGTATGTCGCGAAAAGGAAACTGTCTTGATAATTCGGTAATGGAAAATTTCTTTGGTTTATTAAAAACTGAACTCTTATATTTACAGGAGTTTGAGTCTGTTGAACATTTCAAAAAAGAGTTGATTGAATATTTATCTTGGTATAACGAAAAGAGAATTAAGGTCAAATTAAAAGGACTGACCCCTTTACAATTCAGGAATCAGTCCTTAAAATCAGCCTAGTTAAAGAGTCCAATAATTGGGGTGCACTTCATAATGCGCTACACGCTTTTTGTGGTATAGAAACTATTACATCTGCCGCTTCCGCGGCAGCCACAAAAAGAGTGTTTTTGTACCACGCCCCGCTCCCTCGCGCCAAAATTACGTAAATCTTTTATAATGCGGAAGCCCTGTGGGAAATAAAGTCTGGGGAAAGCACAGCCATCGTTTGTAAACTCCCGGGGCAACGACAGGAAAGCCCTGTCAGCACCGGCCTTTTTACAAGCCATTATCCGGTTCAAGTTCCGAAGAAATTACAAGAGCATCCTGATACCAGTCAATCAAAAGAGAAAATTCCTCAGTTTTATAGGCTTCTGCTTCAGCACGGATTTTCCAAACCGTACCTGATTCAAGTTCTTCGACAGGAACTGTTTCCATAGGCTGCCACTTATTTTTATACAGAATTTTAAATTGGACATCTTCTATCTTAGAACCTGATAAACGGTCATAAGCAACTGCATTAATTGAAAGTTTTCGTTTTGCATTCTTCAGGAAATCACAGTCTATTACACACGGTTCGTCATTACAGGTAAAACTTCTCCACCACACATAAGGCCCAACAACTATCTTTATACGGTAATCACCTTTTTTAAGGTAAACAGGCCTCATAGTATAAGTTTTATTTTTTGAAGCAGCCCTTTCAGAGTCTATCCGTGGAGACCAGAAAATAAGTTTTTCATAAAAGGCTTTTCCGCGTTCTGAAAATATTCTGCGTGTTCCAGAGACCTCAGGTATTTCCGCACTATCATTTTCAAAAAAGAAAGCTCTTGCAGGTAAATCCATATTCTCATAAAGCGAGCGCGGCATCTGAAGTTCTACCGTTACTTCGGTATACCATTTTTTCAAAGCAATTTTATGAACAAGTCCACAGTACCATAATCCCGCAAAAACAGCCGCCACCGCAGCAACGCCTAAACATACACGTCTGATAATGCGTCTCACCCTGTCTTTTTGAACCAGCGATTCTGGAGCAAACGAATACAGCTTTCCTGCCACCACACTTTTTGCAAGCTGAACCCGAAGTTCATGAACATCATAATGACGCAGATATTTCTTAACCTGGCGCAACACCGCATCAATAGACTGATACCGTCTTTTTGCTTTTGGCCTGGTCATTTTATAAATAAGATGACACACTTCTCTTGGAATACTTTTGTCAATTTTTTTAGGCGAAATATACCGGCCTTTACGAATTACCTTCAAAGTTTCCATAGAAAGAGTTCCAGGATACGGCTTGGTACCTGTCACCATTTCATAAAGCATAATTCCCAAAGCATAAATATCTGCCCGATGATCTACACGTGCACTGTCTTCAAACTGCTCGGGAGGCATATATGCAGGAGTTCCTAAAGCCACCCCGGACTGAGTAAGATCTCCCGTAGTAACGGTATTTGTACTTCCCGTAAGCTTTGCGGCCGCATTTCCAGCCATTCCCGAACCCGCACTGCCGCTTTCTGCATGATCACTTGCGATACCAAAATCGGCAAGCTTTATTTCGCCACGCTTAGAAAGAAGAATATTTCCAGGCTTAATGTCACGGTGTACAATTCCCTTTGAATGCGCATACTTTAAAGCATAACAGGAATCCTGCATCAGAAGCATGGCAATAG
>CAMKDH010000239.1 GCA_946411215.1 uncultured Treponema sp.
GGTGGTGTAGAAATTAACAAGACTTGCCACACAAATATTACAAACCTCCTCGTAGCTGGAGAAGCTTCTGGTGGTGTTCACGGAACTAACCGCCTTATGGGTAACTCACTCCTCGACGTTGTAGTATTCGGACGTGAAGCAGGAATTGAAGCTGGAAAGATGTTCAAGGATATTAAACTCAGCGACAAGCTCAGCCTTCAGCACGTAAAAGACTTTGAAAAAGAACGCGAAGCTGCTGGAATTAAGGGCGATGCAATTTCTCCAAAGGTTCTTCCACGCTATACACATGGAAATCCTGAATTTGAAAAAGCTATACCTGGAGCAACATTGTAATACTTGCAAAAATATGGTGGTTCTACTTCGACAGTCAAAACAACAGTCTTATAAAACCACCATAAAAAAATAAAAAAAATTAGGAGACGAACAAAATGAATGAAGAATTGTTAAAAGCGAGAATTGCCATTGCTATTGGTAATATCATGGCAGATGGACAGATTGAAAACAATGAACTTCAAGCAGCACATTCCACAATTGATAAGGATTTTGCTGACATTGATGAAGCAACTGTATCTTCAATTTGGGCAGCTGAAATTGATTCATTTGGAAATGCTTTAAAGAACGGATCAATTGATGATTATTTATCAAAGGCTTGTGAAGTTATTAAAGCAAACGACAAAGCTGGCTCTGTAATGGTAGACCTGGTATTAATCTCTGCTGGTGATGGAGATATGGCAGATGACGAATTCCAGTATGCTTATAAAATTGCAGAAATGCTTGGATATTCTGAAGAAGAATTCCTTCATATTTTATTATTAGCATTTGAAACTGCTCTGGGTAAAGATGAGAACTATTATGCTTGCCGACAGCCATTGGCTAGAGCTTTGTTTGCAATTGCTATTGGTGCTGTTTGTGCTGATGGTAAAGTTGAAGATGATGAACTTCAAGCAGCATACCTTGTTGTAGCTGCTGACGCTTTGATTGAAGATGTTCCTCATGTAGTTTTGAAACAGATTTGGGATACAGAAGTTCAGAAATTCATCAAAACTGAAGATATGGAAAAATATCTCAAAGATGCAGCTGACTTCCTTGTAAAAGTTGACCAGACAAAAGAAGCTCTTAAGAAAGTAACATTTGTTATTGCTTCTGATGGCGAACTTGCAGATGAAGAAGTTGGTTATCTTTGCAAAGTTGGTGAATTAATGGGAAAAACTGATGACGAAGTTGTTGCAATTGCTAAAGAAGCAATTCAGGAAATTGTTGGAAACAAATCATCAGCTTCTTCTTCAACAAAAAAATCTGGTGGCTGTTATGTAGCAACTTGTGTTTACGGTTCTTATGATTGTCCTGAAGTTTGGACTTTGAGAAGATTCCGTGATAATACATTGGCTGCAACATGGTACGGTCGCTTGTTTATCAAGACATATTACGCTGTTAGCCCTACTCTTGTAAAATGGTTCGGTCATACAGAATGGTTTAAGAATATGTGGAAACCAACTCTTGAAAGAATGGTAAAAGATTTGCAGTCTAAGGGTGTTGAAGATACTCCTTATGATGACAAAATGTGGCGCTAATCAGTTATTTCACAAATAAATAAGAAAAGTCAGTTCCTCGTGAACTGACTTTTTTTTATACGGAACCTTTTATATCTTTGAGGATTTTCTTTCGCGCATACATTTTTTTATCTGCACGTTCAAAAACTATCTGGAAAGTATCCTGTTTGTCTGCATGATAAATATCAAGACCGGAAGAAATGACAACTTCATTCTTCAAAAGATTTTCATACATGATTTTATCAAACGTATTTACTAAAGTTTCCCTGGCCTGATAATCCTGACCACGCAGGAAAATTACAAACTCATCACCGCCAATTCTATAAACAGGACTATGCTTAAAACTATTACAGATTATCTGACTTGCAGACTTAATATATTTGTCTCCAAAATCATGTCCCTGTGTATCATTAATTTCTTTAAGACCATTCAAATCGCAGACTATAATTCCAAATTCTGTTATTAATCCGCAGTTCAGAGCATTTTGAATTTCTTCCTGTGCTTCTGTAAATGCACGTTTGTTTTTAACTCCAGTTAATGAATCTGTATAAGCAAGCTTTCTTGTAGAACCAATTTCTTCTTTCTGCATTTTTTCTTTAGAAATTAAATCTTCAAGCTGCTTTCTGTAATCTTCTTTTTCGGCTTCGAGTACAAAGGTATGAATAAGGCTTGTTCCTAAAAGATATCCAATTGAATATAAAGGTAAAAGCGGATAGAAATATTGAGCAAGTACAAACAGCGTCATTACTAATCCAAATCCACCTATTGTTCTGCGGCGAAGTTTTTCTTTACCTTTTGTTTTATATGCATAAACGAATACATATATCGCAGTTATAAAGAACATGAAAATCTGAAAACATAGTGCCGTATATCTTGTTACACATGCATGATAAACGCAATCAGAATCAAAGTAATATTTGATTGGAATAAAGAAATTGACTATAAGTGAAATTCCATCAAGAACAAGATAACTCCATCCAAAAAAAGACAGGATTTTTATAAAAATATTTTTTTCATTAAGAAATTCAATAACATATCTTGTCCAGAAGAATACTGCAATTGTCATTGCTGCAAAGTATAAAAATGTATCAATATAAACAAGTTTAATCAGTTTAGCATCATAAAGAATGCCCCATAAAGCATCCATTATATAATTTGCCATTATACTGTATAAAAATAATCTGTAAGAATTGTTCAGGAACTTTGAGACATTTTTTTTATTTTTAAATACGTCGAAATTAATTATTAAATGAACAAGTAAAGCAATAATTGCAATGCTTGAATAAGCCATTCGATTACTCCGATTAAGAACGTATTTAACTCTTATTTTTTAAACAAAATTGCCCGGCCGCATCCTTTTTGAGTTTCTTTATTATTCTATTTTATCACATTTTTATTAATCGTCAACCTTTAGAACTTCGCGACGATATTTTGTACCTATTTCTGTAAGCTTGAATTTCTGGATTTTGCCTGAACCTGTCATTGGGAATTCATCAAGGAACATTACAAGCTGAGGCCACTTAAACTTAGAAAGCTTATCGCGGCAGAATTCAATAACATCCTGTTCTGTAAGAGTTTTTCCTTCATGAAGAATTATAAAGGCACCTGTAATTTC
>CAMKDH010000240.1 GCA_946411215.1 uncultured Treponema sp.
CCAGTCTCAGGGAGCTTTATCAGAAAACTTTCGGCTACTCTTACATGTGCTCAAGTCCTCACGAAGCCGAGCTTATGAAATATCTTGCTCAGGTCTGCCGTCAAAATCATATCCAGCTTGGAACAGACTCTGTCTTTAAATGGATAGAAGAATTCCCAGATACAGATCCGCTCCAGCCGGAATTATTTTAATATGCATAGTAAAAGACCTGGATTAAAATTTCTTCACAAATAATCCGTGATGATTACAATATGCATAAATATATTTTACACGAGCCCGCTTAAATCGAACTTCTGCTGCCTGCTCCGGGTAAAGCTTAATAAATTGTATACCCTGATCAGAAACCGCTGCAACAAAAGAAATATAATGTTCTTTTGTCATAGGATGATTAAGTGAAACATACAATTCATCTTCAATCTGCTCTACCCTGATTTTGTGATTTTCATCAGCCTCTTCCGTCTCTTCAGCCTCAACCGGTGGCAGGGTAATTCCACAGCAGCTGATTAATGCTTCTCCAATTGTATGAATAACATTTCCACAAACTGGACATACATAAAATCGGCTTTTATACATATTTCCGACTTTATTCTGATTACTAACACATTCTCCAGACAAAAGCTCTATAACTGAAATATCAAGCGCTTTTGCGAGCGGCTCCACCAGACTTATATCCGGGAAGCCCTGCCCTGTTTCCCACTTACTTACAGCCTTTCCTGTTACAAAGATTTTTTCTGCAAGTTCTTCCTGAGTCAATTTTTTCTTCTCACGCAGGCTTTTTATTACGCTGCCTGTAATGTAATTGTCTATCATAATTTCCTCCTGTGCGAACAACAGCCGCAATCGTTCACACTTCTTACAGGAATCACATTAACACAAGAAAAGTCCAAATCCTACCTGCGTATCGTGGAGTTATTAAACCCAGCTTTCTAACTTCTTTAATGATATACCCCAATATATTGAATTTTCAACTTTCCGCTATTACAATGATTATAAAGGGAAAAAGAAATGAATGATTTAATAAATTCAGAAGACTTAATAAAAGCTCGAAAATTTTTTGATGGTGATTTCTATGCTACAAAAGCCACTGGAATTGTAATTGAAGAAGTAGGCGAACATTTTGCCCGCTGTTCATTTGAAATAAGCCGTAATCATCAGAATGCCTATGGCGGAGTTATGGGAGGAGCAATCTTCACTCTCGCTGATTATACCTTTGCAGTATCTTCAAATTTTAATCAACCACAGACTGTTTCTATCTCAAGTCAGATAAATTTTATCGGAATGGCAAAGGGTAAAAAACTGATTTCTGAATCTCACCTGATAAAGGATGGTCGTTCAACTTGTCTATATGAAATCAACATTTCTGACGAGCTTGGTACAAAAGTTGCATTTGCAACCTTTACAGGAATGAAATTATGAATATGACGAATAAACGTGCAAAGCTGGTAGTAGCTGGAATATGTATCTGTTTTTTATTAATACATTTCCTTATGATTACAATATTCTACAAATGCGGCATCACACCAATGGTCAAATTTAATATATTCAGCATTTGTTTCTATTTATTGATGCTCTTTCCTATATATAAAAATAAATTCCAATTTACTTCGATAGCAATTTACCTGGAAGTTGCCTTACATATGACCTTTGCTATTTTGTTTACAGGCTGGAACAGCGGATTTCAGATTACTCTTATTGGAATGAATGTTCTTGCCTTTTATACTGAATATACTGGCCGTCGACTTAAATTAAAACATTTCCATATGATTCCAATCTGCATAATTGGAATGCTCTTATATCTTGGCTCATATATTTATCTGCATTTTAATCCGGCACCTTACAAAATGCCCGAAAGTGTAGAATTCTGGCTTTCCATTCTTTGGGGTTTTACTGTATTTTCAATAAATATCTTTTTTATTCAGTTGCTAGTTATTATCGCAAACACTTCAGAAGAACAGCTTGCCTATCAGCTTTCTCACGATAAGTTGACTGGCCTTCCAAACCGCTATTATCTTTCTGAACAGTTTAAGAAAATAAAAACAGAAGAAAACAACTACTGGTTGGCTCTTTCTGATATTGATGATTTTAAAAAAATAAATGATACCTATGGCCACACTTGTGGTGACTATGTTTTAAAAACTATAGGCAAAATGCTGTCAGAAGAAAAGATTCTATGCTGCCGCTGGGGCGGTGAGGAATTCATTATTGTTGGTAAAAATGATAATGGACTCCCGGAACCTGTAAGCTTTCTTGAAGAAATACGCAAAAAAATCCAGGCCTTTCACTTCGAATATGAGAATATTAATTTTTCAGTTACCATGACCTTTGGCCTTTCATGTTTTTCCAGCCGTGATAAAATCGACAATGTGCTTCGTGACGCAGATAACAAACTCTATCAGGGCAAACAAAGCGGAAAAAACAAAGTAGTAAAATAATAAAAAATTAAAGTTTCTATTGACAGTAACACCATCTCGTAGTATTATGTTACTATAAATAGAAACTAGCCTAAAATCGAAAATCCGTTAAAAAACGAGCCGAAAGGGTCGTTTTAGGATTATCGAAAAAATGGCTCAGAGGCAAGCTGTGCTTGCCGACTCATTTAGATTTAGGAGAATCATATGAAACTTACCGAAAAACAACTTGAACAGATTCGCGCACAGATTAAGCGCGTTAAGGAATTTGGAAATCCTTTTTATACAAAGCGTTTTGCTAACGTAAATCCGGAAGATATTAAAACTCAGGAAGATTTTGAAAATCTTGTTCCTTTCGTAACAAAGCAGGAGCTCCGCGATGCATATCCTCTCGGACTCGCTACAGTTCCGGAAGAAGAAATTGTACGTATTCATTCATCTAGCGGTACCACAGGTGCTCCAGTTGTAATTCCATACACAAAGAAAGACGTTGAAGACTGGGCTATCATGTTTGCCCGCTGCTACGAGCTTGCAGGAATCACAAACAAAGACCGCATCCAGATTACACCGGGCTACGGACTGTGGACAGCAGGTATCGGCTTCCAGGCTGGTTGTGAACGCCTTGGTGCTATGGCCGTTCCAATGGGACCAGGTAACACAGAAAAGCAGCTTCAGATGATGCAGGATCTTAAATCAACAGTAATCT
>CAMKDH010000241.1 GCA_946411215.1 uncultured Treponema sp.
CAAAAGAAGCACACATAAAAGGTGCGCCCCAGAAAATATAGCGGGCATAATCTTTTGCATAAGGAAGAACACTTTCGCTGGCTCCAACAAAGCTCAAAACAACCTGAGCAAAAAGGTTTCCAAAGCAAGTTATAAGAACACCAACACCAAGAGCCGCAAAAAATGCTGTAGAACAGATAACGCTGGCTTCTTCATTACGTTTTTGACCAAGACGAATAGAAACAAGGCTTCCGGAACCCATTCCAAGGGTAAATCCACACGCCTGAATAATAGACATTATAGGAAAAACAATTCCAACTGCTGCACTGGCTTCTGTTCCAAGCTGCGAAACAAAAAAGGTATCGGCCATGTTGTACAGCGAAGTAACAAGCATGGAAATAATAGTTGGAATGGCAAGCTTTGTAATAAGCTTCCAAACCGGAGTATTTACCATTTTGTTATACTGCGCATCAGCATTTGGATTATTTATGTTATTTCCAGGCATTTATTTTTTTCAGCAGAGCCGCTCCATTGTCATATAAAATGGCCTGGCGTTCTGCATCATTCAAATCAAGCTTGTTAAAACGGGTCATTTCATCTTCATGATCCCACATTGGAAAATCAGATCCAAACAGGAACTTTTCAATTCCATGTTCCTTGAGCATTTTATTTGCTTTTTCTAATGGACATTTCCACAGTGTACTTGAAGTATCAAAATAAACGTTTTTGCCAACAAGATGCTTCAAAGCTTCATCCCATTCTGTGTAGCCGCCAAAATGAGCCGCAATAACAATAAGATCAGGATGTTTTTCAAGGATATGAGCTATACGAGCAGGACCAGAAAAATCATAACGACAGTCACCTGCATGAAAAAGAACAGGAATATTAAGAGCCGCACATTTATTGTAAACAGCATCCATCTGAGGCATATCGCACTGAAATTTTTGAAAATCAGGGTGAAGCTTTACACCGCGAAGACCCGCTGCATAAACACGGTCCAACTCAGCATCAAAGTTTTCATAATCCGGATGCATAGTTGCAAAACCAACAAACTGCGGAAATTTTTCGCAGGCACTGATAATAAAGTTATTTATAGATTCAACCTGTTCGGCCTTTGTTGCAACCGAATGAACAATATATTTTTCTACTCCAATTCTGCTGCCACTTTCAATAAGCTCCTGGGCGCGTCCATGCCAGGCCATAGGGGCATCTCCATAAAAAGTTCCAACAGCTGCAGTAGCTTTTTCGGCAATCTTTTCTGGATAAATATGAGCATGAAAATCAATTATCATCTTTTTCTTCCTTTTCGCGGAAAAGAATTGCAATATTGCCAATGATTCTTACAAGAGTAGCATCTGTTTTTTCGCAGATCTGCTGTGTGAGTTCCTGTTTTTCATCTTTATATTCGTTGAATTTTACTTTGATAAGCTCGTGGGCGGCCAGAGATTTGTCTACCATATCCATAACGCCATCAGTAACCCCTGCTCCACCAACAATAACAACAGGCTGCAAATCATGAGCAACCTTTTCCAATTCTTTTCTTTGTTTGCTTGTTAATTCTATCATTGCTTGATTTTAGCAATCTTTGTACAATTACACAAGTAAACATGAAAAACAACATAATCATCGCCGGGGTTCCTCGGGCCGGAAAAAGTACAATTTCTCAAATCCTTTCAAAGCGTTTTGGATTTCAGCACATCAGCATGGATTCTATAATTGCGGGCTTTGAAAAATGCTTTCCAGAAACCGGCGTAAATACTTATTGCGGATTATCTTCTTTGGATACTCTAAAGCTCATCAGCGGAAAAATGGCTCCGTTTGTAAGGGCAATGATCGACAGCAAACACTATGATGAGTTTGAACCTGGCATGATTTTTGATATGTATCAGCTTTTACCACAGGATTATGAAATATATTTACGTGATGCCAATTGCCAGGTATTTTATTTTCTTACCTCCGACGTAACTCCCCAGGAACGTGTTGAAATTCAGCGAAAATACGACACTCCCAAGGATTATACTTTTAATAGGTCTGATGATGAGCTTCTCGAAGGTGCTGAATATATTGTGGAACAGAGTCTTATTATGAAAGAACAATGTGAAAAACTAAGCATACCTTTTTATGAAACAGCCAGAAACAGAGAAAAGGTTTTTGCCGATTTTTTACAAATGATAGAAGAAAAAATTAAAGGATAAAAAGTATGAAAAAAACAGTTTTTATTGCAATTTTGATGTTGTTTGGCGCCGCCAACTCTCTGATTTTTGCAAAACCACGCGCAGACCGCCTTTCTAAAGCAGAACTTACATATATCTGGGAAACTTTAGATGACAATTATGCCGGCATTGACGATATGGAAGAGCTTGGTTTAACCCAAAAGGAGTTTTTCAAAGCCAAAACCTTTTCTGACCTTACAAAGCTTTTCGATAAATATATGAACGACTGCCATTTTTATATGAGAGTCAGAGATTTTGAATATCATCAACCATTTGCCCACGATGAAGGCACAACTCAAAGCCTGGATCCTGCAGGTCAAACATATTTTGAAAAAGAGACCTCAAATGCATATTATGTGCGTTTTACCAGCTGCACAAGCGAGGAATATAAGACAAATCTTCCAAAAATATATGAAAAGGTTCTTAAAAAGGATTTTTTAATTCTTGATGCCCGCAACAATTTTGGCGGTTCCGATGGCCCACAGCTTGAATTATTGGGCCGTCTAGAGGCCTGGTCTTATTCAGGAACAATCCTCGTTCTTCAAGACAACTGGAGTTATAGTGCCGGTGAATTATGGCGTCTTTTTGCATGGCAAGAAGAACATCCATGGAGCAGTATCCTTTTGGGCACTCATTCCGGAGGCTGCCAGGCTTACGGCAACTGCCAGCCCTTCAAAAATGAAGACTTAAACATCATTTTATACTTTGGCGTAGACACCTTCTGGCGCTCCATGCCATCCAATTACTTAGGCGACGGTAAAGGCTTCGAACCCCAAATCTGGGCCACCACCCAAACCATGAAAGAAGCCCTTGAAAACCTTGGCGTAGACACCGGGGATATTGTGTTTCAATAATAAGAATAGAGACATTGACCAACTTTTAATAAATCTTTAATATTTAAGTATGACTAAACAGGCA
>CAMKDH010000242.1 GCA_946411215.1 uncultured Treponema sp.
TTTAAAAGTTCTTATTGTGTAGCTTTCCATAAATATCTCTCCCAGTATGAGATTCTCGGGCTTGACCCGACAATCTATGCATTACTTTCCAAAGTAGTAACATCAGCGGCAAGCTGTTCTTCCTTGGCATAAACATTAAGAGCATCGAGCATATCATCCATTTCGCCCATCATGAACGAAGGAAGATTGTGTGCACTGTAGTTAATGCGGTGATCTGTAACACGATCCTGCGGGAAGTTGTAAGTACGAATTTTCTCTGAACGGGCACCACTACCAACCATACTGCTTCGAGCGGCTGCACGTTCCTCCTGCTTTTTACTTTCTTCAAGGTCAAACAAGCGGGCGCGCAAAACACGGAAGGCCTTTTCTTTATTTTTAATCTGTGACTTTTCGTCCTGCTGAATTACAACAAGTCCTGTTGGAATATGAGTAAGACGAACTGCAGAGTCTGTTGTATTTACACACTGTCCACCAGGACCACCAGCACGCATTACGTCTATGCGCACATCACCTGGTTTAATTTCAATTTCTGTTTCTTCGGCTTCTGGTAAAACTGCAACTGTTGCTGTAGAAGTCTGCAAGCGTCCCTGAGATTCTGTTTGAGGAACACGCTGTACACGATGAACTCCGGATTCCCAGCGCAAAGTTCCATATACAAACTTACCGCTTATAGAAGTTACGATTTTGTTGAAACCACCAACCTCTGTTTCCTGAGCTTCCATTGTTTCAGTTTTCCAGCCACGACGGTCTGCAAGGTGAGTGTACATTTCCCAAAGGTCGCGTACAAAAAGACTTGCTTCGTCTCCACCAGCAGCTGAACGAATTTCAAGAATGATGTTCTTTTCATCAAGAGGATCCGGCGGAACAAGTTTGAGCTTTATTTCTTCTTCGAGCTTTGGCTGACGTTCTTCAAGTTCTTTAAGTTCTTCTCGTGCCATTTCGCGCATATCGGCGTCATCTTCGTTTGTAATCATTTCTTTGGCATCTTTAATTCCGTTGAGAACTTTTTTGTATTCATCATAAAGGGCACAAACTTCTGTAAGATATCCATGTTCGCGCATAGTGTCTTTGTATTTCTTCGGGTCTTTTACAAGGTTAGGATCCATTACAAGGTCAGACACTTCCTTGAATCTTTTTTCGCATTCGTCGAGTTTCTTAATCAAATCCATAATGCATAAAGTATATCAGATTTTAATAAAATAGAAAATATATGGGATTTTTTTGTTTAAAAAAAAGAATTTTTATTTTCGGGAATTCTGATTTATAATAGATATATGAAACATAAAAAATTGCTTACTACACTTAAACATTTCTTGGGCTTAGAAAAGCGCTCTGAATATGTAAAAAATTATTTTAACAGTTCAAATATAAGATCGAGTATATATGTTTCTTCTGTTGTAATTATTCTTGAATTATTCATGATGACAAGTATTACAATTCGTCAGTTTTCGGATGAAACAAGACGCACTGTTCAATGGTTTACTACTCATATGCTCTGCTATGCCATTTTGTTTCTGGCAGCACTTGCACTGTTTATTTATTCGGTACGAAATATTAAAAATAAGAATTCCAACCCCAAAGTATGGGAAGTTCTGAAATACATTTTTTCTATAACCGCAATTATCTTTGGCATTTATATATCATTCCTTGATTATAAAAAAGGCGAGCAATTTATTACTCTCATGACAATGACGATTTTTGTATTCTGCTTTGTTGTGTGGAGGCCAATTTATTCCTTCTTGTTGCTTGGCATTTCCTATTCCCTTTTCTTTTATTTTTGTAATAAATTTCTTCCCGCAACCTATGCCACAAAAATAAATCTTTTTATTGTATTTATTTCTATATTAATGAGTGCAATTAATGCTTATCACCAGAGATTGACGGAAGCGCAGAAGGATGAACGGCTTGAACATACTCAGAGTATCCTTCTTAAACTTTCAATAAGTGATGAAGTAACCGGAATTGCAAATATGCATTATTTTAGAAGTCAGTCTCTTGAGTATATGCACAAAAAAGATGTGGATATTGAAAAACTGATTTTCCTTTTTCTTGATATTGAAAATTTTAAAATTCTGAATGAGAAATACGGATTTTGGGAGGGTAATGCTTTCTTAAAGAATTTTGCCGATATGACAAATAGCGTTTTTACAGATTCTATTGTTGCGCATTTTTCAAACGATAATTTTGTTGTGCTTACAAAAGATGAAGGCCTGGAAGAAAAGTTAAATACTTTGCGCAAAAAAATGCTCGATTCTAAATATGATATAATCCTGGGTCTTAAGGTTGGGGGATACAGACCGGAAAGTAGGGAATGTCTTCCTCTAATTGCCTGCGACCATGCGCGTTATGCCTGCTACTCAATTAAAAAGCGTTATAACCGTGATTACTGCGAATATGATAGTTCTATGGCAAATGATTTTCAAAAGAAGCAGTACATCATAAACAATATTGACGATGCAATCAAAAATGAATACATAAAGGTTTTCTACCAGCCTGTTGTAAATGCAAAGAATGGTAAGCTCTGTGGTCTGGAGGCGCTGGCCCGTTGGGAAGATCCTCAGTACGGATTTTTATCACCTGCCGATTTTATTCAAACGCTCGAGGAATACTATCAGATTTATAAGCTTGATTTGTTTGTTGTAGAAAAGGTGTGTCAGCATTTTGTTCATATAACAGAACGAAATCTTCCGGTAATTCCAGTTTCCTTAAACTTTTCGCGACGAGATTTTGATTCTATTAATCTGGCGGCTGATGTTGAAGCATTACTGCAAAAATATAGCGTCGACAAAAAATATATTCACATTGAAGTTACCGAAAGTACTCTTTCAGAAAATGATGAAAAGCTAAAAGCAATTCTTAAAGAGTTCCGTAAGAATGGCTATGCTTTGTGGCTCGACGACTTTGGTGCAGGTTATTCCGGCTTGAACGTTCTTAAAGAATATGATTTTGACATGATGAAAATCGACATGAAATTCCTTTCGGGATTTTCTGGAAACTCAAAGTCGCGTACTATCTTAAAGAATATTATCACCATGGCAAAGGAGCTTAATATGAGTACGCTTACCGAAGGTGTTGAAACAGAAGAAGC
>CAMKDH010000243.1 GCA_946411215.1 uncultured Treponema sp.
ATCTGCCATTTTGTCCATTCGTTTAAGTTGCGGTCTACAACTGTAAAATAATTGCGGGCATCTATAAAAAGCACCTTGTTTTTAAGTTCTTTCTCTTTGCCTTTATCAAAGAACCAGAGGGTGCAAGGAAGACTAAGCGTATAGAAGAAGTTATTTCCAACACTGAGGATTACATCTACGTCGCCTGTTTCTACAAGCTTCTGGCGGATGTCGCGGTCTGCGTGCTGACTGTCTGTTGCAGAACTTGCCATAACAAATCCAGCACGTCCTTTCTCATTCAGATATGCATAGAAATAACTTATCCAAAGATAATTTGCGTTTCCAATTTCTTTTGTTTTTTCATTGTAGCCAGGGAGTCCAAATGGGAGGCGGCCTGCATTAAGAGCAGCTTCGTATTTTACTTTGTTTACGTTGAACGGCGGATTAGCCATTACAAAATCACATTTACCTTCAAGTTTATGATAATCGTTGTAGAAGGAATTTGCTTCGTCTCCGCTGATGATTTTTGCATTAAGGCCATGAACTGCCATGTTCATCTTACAAAGTTTTGCATTGAATTCAACTTTTTCCTGTCCAAAGAAAGTGAGTTTATCACTGGCATTAATTCCATTTGCATTTACAAAGTCGCCTGAGCTTACGAACATACCACCGGAACCGCAGGCAGGATCAAGAATCTTTCCATGTGTCGGCTGGATGATATTTACAATCATTCTTACCAGAGATTTTGGTGTAAAGAAAACGCCGTCATCACTGGCGATATTCTTTGCAAACTTGTTTAAGAAATATTCATAAATGCGGCCGATTACATCATCTTTAATTTCGTTGAGAGCGTCATTGTTGAAAAGGCGGAGAAGGTCTTTGAGTAAATCATTTTTGAAAATTGTCTGATAGTTTTTCGGCAGAATACCGGAAAGGTCCGGGCATTCTTTTTCGATTGCTTCCATTGCCTTATCTACAGCTTCTCCAAGATTTTTGTCTTTTGGAAGATTTAAGAGATAATCGTAGCGGGCATTTTCTGGAAGGAAGATTGCACTCTTTGACTTAAAATCACTTGATTCAACAGGAAGTTTTACTCCGTTACGGCTTGGGCGGTCTTTGAGAATTTCTGCTTCAACATATTTAAAACGGGTAAAAGCATAGCGAAGGTAAATGAGCCCAAGGACAGGCATGCAGTATTCCTGTGAACTGAGTTTTGAACCTTCACGTAAAGCATCTGCGCTTTCCCAGAGGTCGTTTTCTAGTGATTTTATGTTGTTTTGTGACATTCAGCTTTTCCTCCTACATCATACTATGCATAACCGCCCTAACCTTACCTATAACGCGGAAATCTTCGCTCTCGGAGTTTTCAAACATTGGATCGTAGTGGCGGTTGTCGGAGATGATTTTTACGCCGTCGCTGGTGCGTTGGAGGCGTTTTACGAAGCCGTTGCCTTTGTAGATTATGGTGTAGATGCCGTCGGTGCCGTCGTAGCCGTTCAGGTCGCAGATGATTATGTCGCCGTTGAAGAGGGTTGGTTCCATGGAGTCGCCTTTTACACGGGAGGCAGCGAGCTTTGAGCCAAAACGTTTTAAGTCATTTGGAACAGAAATATATTCTGTAACTTCTTCGGTGTCGGGAACGAACTGGCCGTGGCCTGCGGAAAAGGCCTGCTCCATTACGGGGATGAGCATTACATCTTTGCGTGCTTCTTTTTCCAGTTCGGCCTGGGATATTCCAAAAAAGGCTTCGGCAGTTGTATCAAATACACCAAGAATCCGAAGGGTTTCTTCTATTGTAGGAAACCTGTTTTTGTAAATTCTGTTTCTGAGGCCCTGCAGATCCATGCCTGTCTGAGAGCACAGCCACTCCTGAGTTTTTCCTTTTTGGATGAGTTTTTCCTTTATTTTTTTCCAGAATTCTGCTGCTTCCATGCCTTTTTTATAACCTCAAAACGATTATATCACATAATCATAAAAATAAAAAGTACTATTCCGTTTGATTATTTTCTTGACTTTAAAGTATTCCAATAGTATTATCGTTAACTGACGCATGATTACTGGATTTCCAAGCCCGGCTCAGGGGTATGAAGACAATAAGTTTGATCTCAACACACTTTTTATAAAGCATCCTTCGGCAACTGTTTTTATGACTGTTGATACAGACCGTTACTCCGGAATGTGCATTTTCAACGGAGACCTTTTGATTATTGACAGAGCAAAAAAGATTACAGACAACTCTCTTGTTGTTTATGAAAGCGGCGGAGAATTTGTAATCGGGCGTGTCTGCAGCATTAAGGGCGAAGCTCTTGTAACGGGCGCCATTGTTCATGTAATTCACACGGTGAAAGACTTATGATTTTTCATGCTGATGGAAACAGTTTTTATGCCTCCTGCGAACAGATTTTCAGGCCGGATCTGCGTGGTAAACCTGTGGCTGTTTTATCCAATAACGACGGAATTATAATTGCGCTGAATAAAGAAGCAAAAGCACTTGGAATAAAACGTGGTGACCCCTACTTTAAAGTGCGCGACCTTTGCACCATGCGCCACATAACTATTTTTTCAAGTAACTACACGCTTTATGAAGACATAAGCCGTAGAATTACTTCTATATATATGGAATATGCGCCTGACATAGAAGAATACTCCATAGACGAGGCCTTTTTGTTCTTTGACAAATGTAATTTTTCTCTTGATGACTGGTATCAGCTGGGGCACGAGCTCAAACGACGCATCTACAAAGAAGTTGGCATGCCCATTTGTGTTGGCGCGGCACCCACCAAAACCCTGGCCAAGCTTTACAATAAAAAAGCCAAAGAGCACGGAGGAGTTTTTGTCTACGAAGCAGACAAAGTAGATGCCCTACTCGCCTCTACCGACTGCGGCACCATCTGGGGCATAGGCCCTTCTCGCGCAAAAACATTATTCCTCCACGGCATAAAAACAGCCCTGGACCTTAAAAACATGCGGCTAGATCAGGCAAAAAAGCTGCTCACAATCCAGGGCTATGCAACTGTGCGTGAGCTAAACGGAATCCGCTGCATAGACAAAATCACCCGCGACAAAAAAGATGTGATTACTTCAAGCCGTCAGTTTTC
>CAMKDH010000244.1 GCA_946411215.1 uncultured Treponema sp.
ACATTTTCAAAAAGACTTTGAATTACGATTTGCCTGCTAAGTTTGACCGCATTGCATGGGAAGACGCTTTTGATTTCTACGGAAGCGATAAACCGGACCTCCGCTTTGATATGAAAATGCAGGATGCAGCATTCATGGCAGGCCTTGCAGACTTTAACGCATTTAAAGCAGGTGCTGCTAATGCCGGACGTGACATTCAGCGCCACAAACGCAGCGGTTTGAAAGCACTTGTTGTAAAGAACGTTGCAGATAAATATTCACGCAAAAATATTGAAGCACTCGAAGAAGTTGCAAAGACTTACAAAGCAAAGGGATTGGCTTGGATGAAGGTTGATGCCGAAGGTAAGTTTGAAGGTGGAATATCTAAGTTCTACGCCGGTCACGAAGCAGAAATCTGCAGCAAGCTTGGCGCAGAAAAGAACGACCTCCTTCTTTTTGTAAGCGACGAAAACTGGCAGCTTGCATGTACCGCTCTTGGTGCAGTACGTAAGCAGCTTGGTAAGGATCTCAACCTCTATAATCCAGACGACGAATTCCACTTTGCATGGATTATTGACTTCCCATATTTTGCATGGAACGAAGAAGAAAATCACTGGGAAACAGAACACCACATGTTCACACTTCCACAGAAGCAGTACTGGGACACTTTGGAAAGCGACCCGGGTGCAGTAAAGGGCGACCTTTATGACCTCGTACTCAACGGCTACGAGCTTGCTTCTGGTTCTATGCGTATTAATGATCCTGCACTCCAGGAACGCATTTTTGAAATTGTAGGCTACAGCCGCGAACGTGCAGAAAAAGCATTCGGCTTCTTAGTTCAGGCCTTTAAGTTTGGTGCTCCACCACACGGAGGAATTGCACCAGGTCTCGACCGCCTTGTAATGCTTATGTGCCACGAGGAATCAATCCACGAAGTAATTGCATTCCCTAAGAACAACCTTGCTGCAAGCCCAATGGATGAATGTCCAAGTCCTGTTGATGAACAGCAGCTCAAAGATCTTCACATTAACGTTTATGACACAGAAGAATAAATTAATCCTCAAAATTACAGCAGGGGTGGTTTGCGTGCTCGCAGGCATTTTTATCCTTGCTGTAATTGTTTTCAACATTTTTACAAAGGCCCCTGCCACTGCAAGTCTTAAACAGAGTAAAAAATCATTTGTAATTCCATGGTCAAACAAAGGTTATATTGCTCAGGGAATTACTTACGATCTGGCAAGCGGAAACTTTTATCTTACCGGCTACATGAAAGACGGCTCTGCGTCTCCAATTCTTGTTGTAAATAAAAAATCACGCAAGCTTGTAAACGTTGTGCGCATGGCAAATCCCGACGGAACTGAATATGCTGGTCATGCCGGCGGACTTTCTCTTATGAACGGAAAGCTTTATGTTGCGGGGTCACATGATGGCTGTTTTTATGTCTTCAAAAAATCGGCAGTAGAAAAAGCAGAGAAGGGCGCTCTTATTCCATATTCAGAAGTGCTTGATCTTAAAAAGGGCGGCGACACAATTAAGGTTGCTTACAGTACAACACGTAACGGTCTTATTTATGCAGGAGAATTTTACCGCGACCCTCAGTACATTCTTTCAGAAGAACACAAAGTAAATACACCAGACGGTTTACAGTATGCCCTTGCAGTTGGTTTTAAAATCAATCCTGACGGAAAAACTACTACAGCAAAGCTTGCATATTCAATTCCAATTCAGATTCAGGGAATGTGTTTTGAAGGAAATTATGTTTACCTCACAACATCCTGGGGACTTGGAAAATCCTTTGTGTATAAATATGATTTGAACAAAATCACACAGTCTGGCACAAAGCAGGTTTGTGGAGAAACAGTTCCTTTATACAATCTTACAATGCAGAATATGGAAGCATGCTATACACTCCCTCCAATGGCCGAAGAAATAGAATATGTGGATGGAAGATTTTATATTTCAAATGAATCTGCCTCCGATAAATACGTCTTTGGTAAATATACCGGAGGCAGATGGTGCAGAAGTTACGCTTTTAATTAAGCGGTTAGAATTTGATAACTTTAGGTGCAGCAGCAAAGCTTGAAATTGTTGCTGTTGCATTCTTAAAATAAAGAACTTCGGTGTTGTCGTCTGTTGCAGAGTACATGTTCTTTAAATCCGGATAATGATTAAGCATGTCTTCCTTTGCTTCCAGGCGATCATCACGAACAAGCTCTCCTGCAAGTCGGAGCCATTCAGCACCCGCAAAACAACAGATTTCTACCTTTGGATTTTTCTGAATCTGCTTTGAAACTTCTTTAACTTTTCCAGTCTGAATATAAAGCTTTCCTTCAAAAAGGTTTACTGTTCCAAAAGGTCTTACTCTTGGCTGGTCACCTTCCACAGTTGCAAGATAATAAGTTCCGCACTTTTTTATAAAATCACAAACTTCATTAATATCGTTCATGTGAGCCTCCATTTGCATTATTTTAGCATGGAAAGAATAATTAACAAACAATTATTTCACAAAAGTCTATAAATTCGTTATACTTAAAGGTAATACAAAAAAATTTGGAGGCTCTCAAATGATAGAGGTTTCCCACGTATCCCGAAAATTCGGGTCATTTCGTGCGGTTAATGATGTGAGTTTTTCCATTCCTACAGGACAGATTGTTGGTCTGCTTGGTCCTAACGGTGCTGGTAAAACTACAACAATGCGAATGATTACAGGCTTCCTGGCTCCTTCGGAAGGTCAGATTTTTATTGACGGAGAAGACATCACAAAAGCCCCTGTAGAATCAAAAAAGAAAATCGGTTACATGCCGGAATCGGCTCCACTTTACGGAGAGATGATTGTAGAAGATTATCTCAAGTACATTGCCCAGATGCATGGTGAAGACCCTGCAGAAAAAGTTCCTGCTCTATGTAAAGAATGCGGACTCAAAGAAGTAATGAGCAAGAACATTTCTGAACTTTCACGCGGTAACAGACAGCGTGTATCTCTTGCACACGCCCTCATGGCCGACCCTGAGATTCTTATTCTTGATGAACCAACTTCTGGTCTTGACCCTAACCAGGTAGAAGACGTTCGTGCAATTATCCGCGAAATTGGTAAAA
>CAMKDH010000245.1 GCA_946411215.1 uncultured Treponema sp.
CAGTTTTTATGAAACAGAATTGGATGAAGTTTTGCAGCAGAACAAAATCGACACACTATTTATTGCAGGCTTTTCCGGTGATGTCTGTGTTCGCATGACAACAATGGACGCCTTCAATCGCGGCTATAACTTATTCTGGATTTCAGACTGCATAGATTCCCTTTTTGAAGATTACGAAAAATCAGAAGAATATATTCAAAACCTCACAAAGTTAAACGTTGTGACGATAGAAGAAATGAAAAAGACATGGAGAACACAACAATGATTGAGTTGATACAAAATCCTGAAACAAAACAAACTATTGCAAGAAAGATTCTCGAAGCTTTACAGGATTGGTTTGAAGTTGCTGAAAATAGAGAAAAATATATTTCAGCCTGTGTAAACTGGACATTCTTTGCCGCTAAAGAAAATGATGAATACGTTGGATTTCTTTGCCTAAAGGAAACTTCAAAGGCAACTGTTGAACTAGCGGTAATGGGGGTTCTTAAAGAATATCATCGAAAAGGAATTGGCACACAATTATTTGAGGCTGCTAATAAAATTGCCACAGATTCGGGATATTCTTTTATGCAGGTAAAGACAGTACAGTTGGGTGTTTATCCAGACTATGATATCACTAACCGTTTTTACCAGGCCTGCGGTTTTAAGGAACTGGAAGTCATCAAAGAAATCTGGGGAGATGAAAACCCTTGCCAGATATATGTGAGGTATTTGAAATGAACAATTTCGAAATAAAAAAATTGACGCCCGACCTGTCAAAAGATTATTTTGATTTTTTTGACAACAGGGCATTTTCTGACGGTTCGCCTTTTGCCCCATGTTTTTGCAACGCGTTTAATTTGAGCAAAGAAAGAATGAAGGTTGAACTTTATCAAAAAGCAGAAGAATACGGCAACGGTTTTGATGGCTGGGTAAAAGCCCTGCGTGAATCTGCTGAGCGGATGGTTGCTGCCGGAGAAATTCAGGGCTACCTTGTTTTTGATAATGGTGTGTCTGTTGGCTGGTGCAATGCAAACGAAAGATTGAATTATTACCGAACAGGAGAGTTTGATCTTCGCACTCCGCCGGAAGATGAAGAGGCTACCAACTGCAGCGGACGGGGTCAGGTAAAAGCCATAGTCTGTTTTGAAATTGCTCCGGACTATCGCGGCAAAGGAATTGCTTCAATGCTGCTAGAGCGTATCTGCGAGGATGCAAAGGCAGAAGGTTTTAAGTATGTCGAAGCATATCCTGTAAAAGACGGCGGCTATATGGGCATGGCGTTTACAGGTCCAATGCATATGTATGAAAAGGTAGGCTTTAAAGTTGTGGAGCAGAAGGGCGAAGCTTATGTTATGCGAAAGGAGCTTGTCTAAATGACCACCAGGCATATTGTCGTTCTGCCCTATGATGAAAAATGGGCGCGGGCGTTTGGGGATATCAAAGCTGAACTCGACGCGGTACTTGGTGGGCTGGCTATTTCTATTGAACACGTTGGAAGCACCTCTGTCCCGGGGCTTGCTGCAAAACCAATAATAGATATTGATGTTGTTGTCCGCAGAAGCGATATGGTCGCTGCAATCAAAGCGCTTGCCATAATTGGTTATGAGCACGAAGGCAACGGTGGAATTGAAGACCGCGAAATGTTTAAGTATGCTGGCAAAGAACACCTTATGGAACATCATCTTTATGTGTGCCCGGAGGATTCGGCTGAGCTCAAACGACATGTCTTGTTCCGTGATTATCTTCGTACACACCCGGATGCAGTTCGGGCTTACAGTCAGATTAAAAAAGAAGCTGCAGAACTTTATCCGCACGACATCGACAGTTATATAAATCACAAAGGGACTGTGATAGAAAAAATCTACAGAGAACTTGGATTAGAATAAAACTCAAAAAGGAGTGATGATATGAATATTAAAGACGTAGTAAATGTAATTCAGAAGGCTGAATGTGCGCAGATTGCCACTTTTGGAAAAGAAGAGACAGAAGGCTTCCCAGAAATCCGCGCGCTTTTGAATCTTGCAAATCCAAAAAAATATCCAAAGCTTAAGGGCAAGGCAATTTTGGTGGACGGAGAAACACTCACTATTTATTTAACAACAAATACTTCTTCTCGCAAAATCCGTCAGATTCGTGAAAACAAAAATGTGTGCCTTTATTTTGCTCTTCCAAAACAGTTCAAGGGAGTTTCTGCAATCGGCACAATCGAAGAGGTTACCGACCAGGCTGTAAAAGAAGATTTCTGGCAGTTTGGATGGAATATTTATTATCACAAGGGACCGACAGATCCTGATTACACAATTCTCAAATTTACAAGTAAATATTTGCACTGCTGGGGAAGCGGAAGAATTCATAATTTTGGACAGCCTGTAAAATGAAAGTTTTATTTTTTGATGTAGGCTACACTCTTGTAAACGAAGATGCAGTTTGGGAAAGACGATGCCAGGAGCAGGCTCAAACAGACGAAGCAAAAAAACTTGGACTGTCTGCAGACGACATCTACCGTGAAATAGAAATTGCTACTGTTTCCCGTAAACCACAATTCCGCACTGTGATAAATAAGTTTGGTTTTAAGGAAGTTGCCCCGTATCGAACGGAGCTGGAAGAGTTGTACGAAGATGCCCCTGTAGTGATAAAAGCGCTGGCACAAAAATACGAGCTTGGAATAATTGCAAATCAATTGGACGGATTAAAGGATCGTCTTGAAGCCTTTGGTTTGCTCCAATATTTTAAGTACATCATTTCGTCGTGGGATGTCCAGGTTATGAAGCCCGATATCCGGATTTTTGAATATGCGTTAGGGAAGGCTAACTGCAGCGCGCAAGAAGCCTGTATGATTGGAGACCGTCTTGATAATGATATTCTTCCTGCAAAATCACTCGGTATGAAAACTGTTTGGATAAAGCGGGGGTTCGGAGCTCTTCAAAAACCGCTGTCAAAATCTGAAGAACCGGATTATACTATAAATAAACTTTCACAGTTGCTGGAGATCTGAAAAATGGATTACGAAATTACAGATTATATTACACCACAAGAATATATGGAAATGAGAAAGCTTGTAGGCTGGACCGATTTTC
>CAMKDH010000246.1 GCA_946411215.1 uncultured Treponema sp.
TTGCATGGTGTCTTGGATACTTTGGTATGCCACACATCATCATCCGCTTTATGGGATGTCGTTCAAACAAAGAAATTAAAACAGCTCGCCGCGTAGGAATTATCTGGATGATTATTTCTTACATTGGTGCAGTTTTGATTGGTGCTCTTGGTACAGCATATCTTTTGAACAAGGGAATCATTCTTGGTGCAGACCCTGCCGAAGTTACAACAGCAGGCCTCAAGGTACTTGGAACAGGAACTCAGGAAGCCGTATTCAGTGAAACAGTTCTTAAGATGTTCCCAGGCTTTATTGCAGGTCTCTTCCTTTGTGGTATTCTTGCAGCATCTATGTCTACAGCAGACTCTCAGCTTCTTTCTGCAAGCTCTGCAATCGGACAGGATATTTACAAAGGCCTTATCAAAAAAGATGCCGACGACAAAAAGGTTCTTCTTATCAGCCGTATCAGCGTATTTGTAATTGCAGTTCTTGGACTTTTGCTTGCCCTTAATCCAGACAGCTCAATCTTTGGACTTGTAAGCTTTGCCTGGTCAGGATTTGGCGGAACATTCGGTCCACTTATCATTCTTGCCCTTTACTGGAAGCGCACAACTGCTCCTGGAGCAATTGCAGGTCTTATCTGTGGTGGTGTTACAGATGTTGCATGGCACTATCTCCACGGCGGAATCTTCGACGTTTACGAGATTCTCCCAGCCTTCATCGTATGTCTTATCGTAACTGTAGTAGTTTCTCTTTTGACAAAACAGGACGAAGAAGTTGCAGCTAAGTTTGATGAATACAAAGCACTTGAAGACTAATATAATATTTATTTGCGACCTGTAAAAAAGGTCATTTATTAAGTAGTTAGAAGGCGTCTTTTGTCCTTCTAACTACATTTTTTTTGTTAATATAACATATATGAATAAAAGCATTTCAATAATTCCAAAACCACTTTCCTTTAAAATAACAAATAATGATTTTGATTTTCCATATAATTGCATTTCTCTTAAAACTAACCAAAATGATTCTTTTTTACAAAAACAATTAGAAACAGCGTTTAATATTACAGGTATTATAACTTCGGATGAAGGATTCCCTGTTTATATAGAAATTTCAAAAGCAAATAACAAGCTCACTAACGAAGCTTATACAATTGATAATTCAAAATCCGGAATGAAAATTACAGCAAGTGATAATAGCGGTGCTTTTTATGGATGTATTTCTGCCGCTCAGATAATAGCTGCATGTCAACAAAAATGCCCAGAATTTTACATTGAAGACAAACCTGCGCATTCGTGGAGAGGCTTTCTTTTAGACACAAGCCGTTCTTTTTACTCAACAGCATTTATAAAAAAAATGCTCGATGCATGTGCCTTACATAAATTAAATATATTTCACTGGCATCTTACAGATGATCAGGGTTGGAGATTCGAAGTTCCAGATTTTGAAAATCTCACAAAAATCGGGGCGACCAGAGCAGCTCCTACCATGCCTCCTTCTGAAGACGGAGTTTTTGATGAAGGAAAAAAGATTTGCCGATGGTACACAGATGATGAAATAAAAGAAATTGTTGAATATGCAAAAGAACGATTCATACAGATTGTTCCAGAAGTTGAATTTCCAGGACATTCTTCTGCCTTGCTTGCAGCTTATCCGGAATATGGCTGTACAGGAGGCCCGTATGAAGTTGAAAATCGCTGGGGAATTTTTCCAGATGTTCTATGTCTTGGAAATGATAAAGTTTTTTCACTCTATAAAGAAATCCTCACTAAAATTGCAAAATTATTTCCCTCACAGTATATTCATATTGGCGGAGATGAATGTCCCCATGAACGCTGGGAGGTTTGTCCAAAATGTCAGCAGCGTATAAAAAAAGAAGGTCTAAAATCGGCCGCAGAACTCCAGGCCTGGGGAACAAAACAAATAGTTTCTATTGTAAATTCCCTAGGAAAAATACCAATAGGATGGGATGAAGTTCTTGATAACAACGGCACCAATCCTCTGCCTCAGAATGTTATTGTTCAAAGCTGGCAAGGCATACAGGGCGGAATAAAAGCTGCTGAATTAAATCACAAGGTAATTATGTCACCATGCAGCTATTACTATTTGAATTTTAAAAATAAAGATTCATTTGAAGAACCAGGACGGCTTGGTGTTACAACAGCACAAAAAACTTATTCATTTTCTCCAACAGGTAAAGATTTACAGCTTGAAAGAAATGAATATCAGTCGTTGATTTTAGGGGGAGAATGCACACTTTGGACAGAAATGCTTCCTCATTCTCGAACCGCAGAATACCTTCTTTTCCCAAGATTTTGTGCCGCAGCAGAAACATTCTGGCTTAGTGAAGATAAAAAGGATTTTGAAAATTTTACGCAACGTCTTATTACACACAAACAATTACTTCATAAACTTAATTATCTGTACTATGACGGTGAATTATCATAAAATCAAAATCGTATAAAAAAAGGGGATGTCATAAAAGGCATCCCCTTTTTGATTATTCTAAGAAATTAAACTCTTTCTACAGGGAACTCTTTTGCATCCTTACCCATGTATGCCACAATAGAACTTCCATCATGTAACATATCAACAGGAATAACAGCTGCATCAAGTCTCTTTCCGTCTACTTCGATATATTCAATACCTTTGCAAACGTGCTGCGGATTCTTAACCTCAATCTTAAGGTTCATCTTTCTCCAGCGGCGTTCTACAGTGTAGCCGTCCCAGTCGTGTTTAATACATGGATCAATTAAAAGTCCATCATATTGTGGTTTAATACCAAGCATATACTGAGTAATTGCATAGTATGACCATGTACCAGCACCAGACAGCCATGAAGTACGAGTATTACCAGGTCTCTTACTGAATGTAGAATAAGTTGTCTGACCTACTACATATGGTTCGCTCTGGCGGATCTCTGCCTTGTCGTTGTAAGCAGCCGGAATAGAAGCCTTACAGTATTCGTAAGCGCGGTCTCCGTTTCCAAGCATTGTTTCTGCAATAACACCCCAACCCTGAGTATGATTGAAGATACCTGCATTTTCCTTAATACC
>CAMKDH010000247.1 GCA_946411215.1 uncultured Treponema sp.
CCGTCCTGCTTACAAGAACATCTCAAAAGAGCGCGACTTTGTTCCGCTGATGGATCGTAAATAAGCCGCCCCCGGAATCCTTATGGCAAAAGAACGTCTGGATAAATTACTTGCTCACGAAGGTTTTGGCTCCCGCAAAGATATCCGTAAACTTTTGCGGGGTTGCGAAGTCCTCGTGAACGGCAGCCGTACCTACGACCCCGGATTCCAGATTGACGCAGAAAATGACAGCATCAGCGTAGACGGAGAAGAAATCAACCTTCACAAAAATCTCTACCTCATGATGAATAAGCCCCAGCACTATGTCTGCTCCACAAAAGAAGGCGATCACGAAACAGTTTTCGACCTTCTGGACGACAGTCTGCGCACCCCTTACCTTCAGGACAAGCTTCACTTAGTCGGCCGCCTGGACATGGACACCGAAGGTCTTCTTCTTTTTACAACTGATGGAGAATTGACCCACCGCTTAATCTCGCCAAAATCGCATATCAGTAAAACTTATCTGTGTGGTCTGGAACACCCCGAGACAGCAGAGCATCAGGCAGAAATCACAAAGCAGTTCGAAGCCGGCATCGAAGTCGGCCCCGAAGACAACGAGCAGGGCTTTACCTGCCAGCCAGCTCAAATCAAATGGCTCGACGCCTCTACCGCCCACCTGACAATCTACGAGGGCAAATACCACCAGGTAAAGAGAATGTTTGCGGCGGTGGGAAATAAAATCACTTACCTCAAGCGCATTTCAATGGGCCAGCTCCAGCTCGACCCGAAACTGGAACTCGGCGAATATAAAGAACTCTATGACGACGATTTGGAAAAATTGATTTAATTAAACTTAAACAGTCTTCCCTTTACCAGCCAGGCAAAGCCGAATATCAAAAGCAGCACTGCTTCAACTATCATGGTCAGGTATTTTGGTATGCCCGCTCCACAAGCCCGCACAATACTTAAAATCACAAATACTGCCATAATGACAATCATAGCCCAGGCACAAATCTTGTAGATTTTATTATTCAACTGATTCTGCCCGCGGGTAAAAAGCCAGCCGATGTTGTAAGCCAGCAGGGCAAAAAGCAGCATGGCAGAGGCAGAATGAATCACATTAGAAACTGCAACTGGAATCTGAAAGAAACCAACATACTCAATTCCATAAGGATTCTCGCAGGGAAAAAGCACAACGCCAAAAGCAAAAAGGCCCGAGAGCACATTTATAACTGTATCAATTGTTTCGTAAGATCTGTAACATAAAAGAAAGATTCCGCAGGCACCAAGAATTATGGGCAGGGCCGGCGTAATATAATAAGTAACGCTGATTGAATACCACCAGGACTCAGGCTTATTTCTCACAAAAAGCCCGCCAATAATACTGATTACCGGCAGCAGCATTCCAAGCCCGCCAAGTACATTGCGGTGCAGCAGAGAGCTTCTGGCCTTTTCTTTGATTTTTGCTTTTGTTTCTTCATCCATTTTTTTACCTCAGTTTTATTATAAGGGGAGATGGAAAGATTTTCAAATAATCTGAAATTTAAAAAATCATTAAAAAAAAATCATTTTTTTTCCAAAATCATTTCCTAAAAACGCATAAGTGAAACCATATTATAGTGGGGCCTTTTAAGGTTTCCTTATATCACTATAAAAGGATGTAAAACTATGAATGATGAAATTTTAATTCAAGATGAAAATGATTTGAGAACAAAAATCCACACAATTCGAGGTGTACAGGTTATGTTGGATTTTGATTTAGCGGAGATTTATGGATATGATACAAGAAGTTTTAACAAACAAGTTACTAACAATATTGAACGGTTTGATGAAGATTTTAGATTCCAACTTACAAAAGAAGAATTTGATGAGTTAATCTTGATGTGTAAAATTTACACATCAAGTTGGGGTGGTACTAGAAAACTCCCCTACGCATTCACAGAACAAGGCATTTACATGCTCATGACAGTTCTTCGTGGCGAACTCGCGGTTAAACAAAGCAAAGCTCTTGTAAGAATATTTAAACAGATGAAAGATTTTATCTTACAAAGTCAGAATATTCTTTCAGGCCCGGAACTCACAAAACTATCATTGCAAACTGCAGATAATACTAAACAGATTTCTGATAATTCAAAAGACATAAAAAGCATCAAAGACAATATGGTAACAAAAACAGAACTTACAAAAGTTATGAAAAATTTTACTGACCCAAATATTAAAAAGGATTATCTTTTTCTGAATGGAGAAACTGTTGAAGCTGATATTGCTTATTCAACAATTTATTCATCTGCAAAGAAAACCATATTCATTATTGATAACTACATCAGTCTAAAAACTCTTGTTCTTCTTAAATTTGTAAAACCAACAGTTCAAATAACTCTTTTCAGTGATAATGTAGGCAAAGGCCTACACAAAACAGAATATAGTGATTTTTGTAAAGAATATCCTAATATTCATTTAACACTAAAAATGACAAAAGGAATCTATCATGATCGTTATATCATACTTGATTTTGGAACAAAAAATGAAAAAATCTTCCACTGCGGTGGTTCTTCTAAAGATGCAGGAGCAAGGACAACCTCAATTTCACAAGTGGAAGATAAAAAACTGTATCAAACTATTGCTAATGATCTACAGAATAATCAACCTCTAATATTGTAACGTAGCTTAAGATATTCAGTTTTCTCTTAATAATCTTTTATTTCTCGACTTAACACTTGCGGTGCAAATTTTGCACCACAAATCATCTGGTTATCACTTTATTTTTGGATTATTTGTAGTTGTTGCAAATTTTACAACAACTGATTTTTGATTTTATTCTCACCATCCCCCCCTCTAACTTGATGTGTAAAATTTACACATCAAGTTACCCTCCAGCCCTTACTTGTTAAAACCCCACTAATCAGTTAAAATATCTGTGAAAAAATCATAAGGACGTTTTTAATGACAGATATCGAAATCGCTCAGAAAAACAAAATGATTCCTGTGGCTGAAGTTGCCGCTAAAATTGGAATCACCGCAGACAAGCTTGAAAATTACG
>CAMKDH010000248.1 GCA_946411215.1 uncultured Treponema sp.
CGCGAGGCTCTCCGTCTGGGACATGTTCCCAAAGTGGCATATAAGGATTTGCACCTTTGATATGTTCTTTCATTTTAAAACTCCATTTTTTTTATTTGTTTTAAGATAAATCAGAATAAAATATGTTTCAAGGGCGAGGTTTGAGATTAATCAAATAAACTTGGTTGTATAGGATCGCGCTCCGGAAACTCTTCTATCCATTTGAAGATGTTATCGGTACCAAGCATGATTTTGTTTTGCCGGCAGCGTTCTTTTAAATAAATATAAAGTTCATGTGCGCGCGGGCTGGAAGCTTCATAATTGTAGCCAAAGGTTTTTATATAACGGTCTTTTAATCCTGGAAAATGACGGTCTAATGCTTTGTAAAAATATTCTCTGTTGCCTTCGCGTAGGGTAAGTCCAATTCCAAAACAAAGAATTGCTTTTACGCCGGCACGTGAGCAGTAATCAATAATGCCGTCTATGTTTTCCTGAGTATCATTTATAAAAGGCAAGAGCGGACTGAACCACACAACAGTAGGAATCCCGGCATCGCGGCAGGCACACAAAACTTCAAAGCGTCGGCTTGTAGGACAAACACCAGGTTCAATTTTACGGCAAAGTTCATCGTTGGCTGTGGTGAGCGTCATCTGAACAACGGCCTTTGTTTTGTTGTTTATGCGTGTAAGAATATCAAGGTCGCGCAGTACAAGATCAGATTTTGTTATGAGTGTTGCACCAAAATTGTATCGGTCAATTATTTCAAGACATCGGCGCATGAGGCCAAGTTCTTTTTCAATCGGGATATAAGGGTCACCCATGCTGCCTGTTCCAATCATACAGCGTTTTCTTTTTTTCGCCAGTGCTTCTTCCAAAAGCTCGGGTGCATTTTGCTTTACTTCAATATCTTCAAACTCATGCGTAAACTGGTAACATTTACTTCGCGAGTCGCAATAAATACACCCATGCGAACATCCGCGATAACTGTTCATGCTATGAGGAGTAAGGATTGTCTTGGCGTTTACAAAATGCATAAGTAAATTATACCATAAAAATATGACATATGTATGTCATATTTAATCTACAACCCGAACGCAAAACATATTATCAATAATCAAAACTTCGCCACGTGCAACGCATTTTCCATCCTGGATGATTGCGATTGGTTTTCCAGGTTGACTGTCTAACTGTAAAACAAAACCTTTATCTAGGAGTTCTATATCTTCGGGTGAAAGATAAGTTCCTCCAAGACGGAGTGCGATGTAATGTTCTTCATTGTAACAAAGTTTTTCTCCCTGCTTTACTTCGATAAGACGAACTCCAAAATTTTCATCGACGACAACTGTTTCACCACCAAAGAGAATTTGGTTTTCAATAATCACATTCAATGGGGTTCCAAACTCCTTGTTGCTCATAAGAAGTGTACCTGGTTCAAGTTTTACAGAATCAGAAACAAAACGACCGAATTCTATGAACACATTATTTTCACAGGGACGGGCTTTAATATCTGTAAGAGTTTCCAGCTGTGGATTATCTTTTCCAAAAAAACCAGCCTTACGACAGAGTCTTGATAAATAAGAATAATTAAACTGAACATTAATCATTCCGCTGCAAACATCACTTATAAGTTCAAGCGTAACAAGTACACACATTTCCCCAGGATTCTGACCGGCAGACCATGGTAAAAGAGTATTCAACTCTTTTGTAAAAGGTTTTTCAAAATTTTCCCAGGGAATTGATTTATCGGTATTTGAAAATATTTGTTCCTGAAGCAGATGCGCAAATTGATTTACATAAGAAAGCTTAAGGCATGCGCTGTCTGTCTGTGTAAGCTCGGGATATTTTTTAAGATCCTGCTTTAACAAAACTTTTCCAATTTGAGGGTCAATTTCAATTGTAAAGCCAGAGTTGTTATAATCATAAGTATAGAAAAAAGTTCGCTGAGGAATACTGCGGATAAACTCTTCGTTTGTAAGCTCATCAACACAGCAAAGCTTTATTCCAAGTAAATCTGTCCGGTTGGCGGCAAGTTCATTACGGTATTTTTCACAAAGCATATCAAAGGTGTTAGCAATTTTCCGGAGTTCATATTTGCTGAATAAACTTGGACGTTTAAAATCATAGATGAAAATCCTGGCCATCGTATTTTTTAAAAGGCTTGTATTGTCCTCCGGTTTTTCAAGTTTTCCTTCAGACTGCATTCTCTCTATTTCTGCTTTGAGTTCTTCTTCTGTCAAAATTCTTCGCCCATTGTCTATTTCATTGAGTTCACCTTTTAAAAGAGAATCAACATCTGTCCCAAGCGCCTGAGCAAGGTTCGGTAAAATTCCAACATCAGGACAGCCGTCTCCACGTTCCCATTTACTTACAGCCTTGTCACTTACATTAATGAGGTTTGCAAGCTCTTTCTGAGTAATTCCTTTTTTTGAGCGCAAATAATTAATCAGTTTTCCAGTTCTCTGTGCATCCATAACCGGCCTCCTGATAATTAGTATAGGCCAGGATTTTTGAGTTGTCACCCGACTTTGCGTAGGAATTAGTAGAATTTGAAGGTTTTTGAGTAGAATTCTACTTTACACAATGATACTTTTACTGATTTTTAACTTTATGTGCAGTAATTATCGTAAAACTATAGGCATTAACAGTAATAATACAACCATCAATTTTGATATACCAGTTTTTTCCCTGTCGGGTGATGGCTGCATTTGAGTCCAGGATTTTCTGACCACACCATTCAACGACATCTTTGACATCATCGCTAAGCCGGAGGTTGCGGCGAATACGGTCTAGGCCCATCGGTGTTGTGTGAAGTTTTTCGATGTTTTCTAAAAGTTCATTTTTCATTTTGATTTCCTTACAAGATGTTTACAGAATACCATATTAAATATGACAGCTAAGTGTCATATTTAAACTAAAATTTTTCTATAAGTTTTTACGAAGTAAATCATTTCGGCAAGGGCTGTTATTGCCCAAGAGAAAATATAAAGAAGGAAGAGAGACTGAATCGATCCAATCCATTTAAAGATTG
>CAMKDH010000249.1 GCA_946411215.1 uncultured Treponema sp.
GCGAAATTCATGCTCTTATGGGACCAAACGGAGCCGGAAAATCTTCGCTTGGAAATACTCTCATGGGAAACCCTGTATATAAAATTACCGGCGGAAAGATTGTTTTTAAGGATACAGATATCACTGAAGAAAGTGCCGATAAGCGTGCCCGTCTTGGAATGTTTATGTCGTTCCAGCAGCCTCTTGAAATCCCTGGCATTTCGCTCGAAGCATTCATCCGTTCTGCAATTCAGCAGATTACAGGCGAACATGTAAAGCTTTTCCATTTCCAGAAGGAGCTTCAGCGCTGTATGGAGCTGCTTGATATGAAGCCTGAATATGCAAAGCGCGATCTTAACGTAGGTTTTTCTGGTGGAGAACGCAAAAAGGCAGAAATCCTTCAGCTGCTTATGCTTAAGCCTGCCTTTGCAATTCTTGATGAAACAGATTCCGGCCTTGATGTTGATGCAGTTCGCGTAGTTGCAAAAGGAATTGCCGAATACCGCAAGCTTACAAACGGATCTCTTCTTATAATCACACATACAACAAAGCTTTTGGAAGGCCTTAATGTTGATAAGACTCACATTATCGTAAAGGGCCACATTGTTAAGACTGGTGATGGTCAGCTGTTCAAGCAGATCAATGAAAAAGGATTTGAAGAGTTCATTAAATAAATTATGGAAGAAAAATTAGACATACAAGATATAAACCGCGAGTTCTATGATTTCCGCTATGCAGAATCCGAAAAGGATTTTTACCGTATTGAAAGCGGACTTACTCCGGAAATTGTACAGAAAATCTCAGAAGAAAAAGGCGACCCTCAGTGGATGCGCGAGTTCCGCCTTAAGTCTCTGGAGCTTTACAATCAGCTTAAAGTTCCAAAATGGGGACCTTCGATTGACGGACTCAACATAGATAACATTGCAACATATGTTCGCCCAAAAACTCAGATGAGTGGTAAATGGGAAGATGTTCCAGACGACATAAAAGAAACTTTTGAAAAGCTTGGAATCCCGGAAGCAGAACGAAAATCTCTTGCAGGCGTTGGTGCACAGTACGACAGTGAACTTGTTTATCATAACGTACAGGAAGAGGTTGCAAAGCAGGGAGTAATCTACCTTGGTTTTGAAGAGGCCTTGAAGAGCGAAGAATGGGGACCGATGGTTCAGGAATATTTTATGACCCTCATCACTCCACGCGACCACAAGTTTGCAGCACTTCATGGCGCTGTATGGTCTGGCGGTTCGTTTGTATATGTTCCAAAGGGAGTGCATCTTTCGTTCCCGCTTCAGTCTTATTTCCGTTTGAATGCGCGCGGGGCTGGACAATTTGAACACACACTGATTATTGTTGACGAAGGTGCAGACCTCCACTTTATTGAAGGCTGTTCTGCTCCAAAATATAACGAGGCCAACTTACACGCTGGAGCCGTAGAGCTTTTTGTAAAGAAGGGAGCACACCTGCGCTACTCTACAATTGAAAACTGGTCTAAGAACATGTATAACCTTAACACCAAGCGTGCAAAGGTTGAAGAAGGCGGTTCAATTGAATGGGTCAGCGGTTCGTTTGGTTCGCACGTTTCATATTTGTATCCAGAAAGCGACTTGGTTGGCCGCGGTGCAAAATCAGAGTTTACAGGTATTACATTTGCAGGTGCAGGCCAGGAGCTTGATACAGGTGCAAAAATGGTTCACCTTGCCCCAGAAACAACAAGCCTTATTTCTACAAAGTCAATTTCAAAGGGCGGTGGAGTAAGCATTTACCGTTCTGCAGTTTATATAGACAAAAATGCAAAGGGCAGTAAAACAAGCGTATCCTGCGAAAGCCTTATGCTCGATGACATCAGCCGTTCAGACACAATTCCAGCAATGGTTATAAAAACTGATGAGTGTGATGTAGGACATGAAGCAAAAATTGGACGCATTTCGAATGACGCTATTTTCTACTTAATGTCCCGCGGTATTCCGGAAGACGATGCCCGCAGCATGATTGTAAGTGGATTTGCAAATCCTGTAAGTAAAGAATTGCCACTGGAATATGCAGTTGAAATGAACAACCTGATTAAACTTGAGATGAAAGGGTCGATGTAACGATTCAACTGCATATTATACTCAAGTCTAATGCGTCTTAATCCACTCAATATGCGCCAGACCCCATTTGAGCCAGTCGCGGTCGGTCATTTGCCACCAAAGCCCAATTTCTGCAAGACGTGCGTCGAGTTCTTCGATTGATTTTTTGCCGATGTTGCGCATTTTGGAAATTTCGTCTTTTGACATTGCGGTGAGTTCACTCAGTTTTTTGATTTCCATTCGGGACATGCAGTTATTGCAGCGTACCGAAAGCTCCAGGTTTTTTACGTCCATATCCATTACGTCTTTAATAGTTCTCATAAAGTCTCCTGTGTGTTTTTTTGCCGGCAAGGATTAAGATAAAGCCAGTTGGAGAATTTGGCAAGTTTGAGAAAGTCAATTCTTGAGATAAATCTACTATACAAACATACGCTAACTATTGACTTCTGAAATTTTTGTGTTTATCTTATTCACTATGAAAAACTTAGCTTTGAAACTTACAAAAGAAATTGGCTTTACCTCTGTTAGAATTCAGGAGCTCATGAATCAAGATGAATTCCCAGACGAAGAATTTGAAAATCAAAAGAAAAAAGAAATTTACGAAGAATCAAAATATTATCATAAAGCGCAGCACGGGCTTATACGAATTTCCAAATATACATTCAGAAACACTGCAGATTTAGATAGAAAATGTCTTTCAAAGCATGGCGTAGAACTTGCCTTTTACGATCACGGTTATGATTACGGAATTTTAGACATGGATAATTCAGCTGGCGACACCACCCCCACTACAAAAATCTGGCAGGTAAACTTTGCTTCTGAAAGAGCCTTTACAGAATGGGGAAGCGAATCGCGCAGTCAGGAAGCCGCTATGGTAATGGAAATGCCTCTGCTTCATAAAGCCTCAGTTTTTCTTGACAGATGCCAGGACATT
>CAMKDH010000250.1 GCA_946411215.1 uncultured Treponema sp.
TGTATTTCATGAACCATCTGTTCAAAATCCTTCTGGCTGGAATTGCCTTCAACTTCGATGTAAAAATAATATTCCCAGGCGTGAGACTTTAACGGACGGCTGTGAATTGCAACCATGTTATATCCAAACTCACCAAGACGATTCAAAACTTTTACAAGAGCACCCGCTTCATTTTTTACTGCAAACATCATTATAAAAGTTCCGCTGTCTTTACAAACCTTTTGATTCTGATTTTTAGAAAGCACAACAAATCTTGTAGAATTATCCTCCTGTTCGTTAATGCCTTCTGCAAGCACTTCAAGGCCATAAAGCGCTGCTGTTTCTTCACTTGCAATTGCTGCAACTGTTGTATCTCCATCCTGTGCAACCTGTCTTGCGGCTCGTGCTGTATTTACGGCTTCTATATTTTCATAATTGTGGCTGCGTAAAAATTCGGCACACTGTTCCAATGCCTGTGGATGACTTACAACCCTGCGGATTGTCTGGAGTGTAGCGCCTTTTACTCCAAGAAGATTCTGCACAACATTGAGTGTATAAACTCCGTTTACAAAAAGCTCTCCCTGGAACATAAGGTCTGTTACCTGACCAACATCACCAGCATAACTGTTTTCTATAGGAAGAACAGCGTAATCGCAATCATCCTTTTCTACAGCGTTATATGCCGAATGAAAGTCTGCGAACGCAACAAGCTCCTCGTTTGGAAAAATCCGTTTTGCTGCAATATAAGCAAATGCTCCTTCTATGCCACTGTAGGCTATTTTCATAGTAACTCCTGTGTATAAAAAAAAGCGGTTCTACCCGAAAAGATAGAACCGCTTTTTTTGTATAAGCTTAATTTTACATTCTACGCTTTTCGGACTCTGCTATTTCTTACAAAAAAGAAAAAGGCAAAAAAAGAGAAAAAAGCAAATGTAAAAAATGTCATTCCCAAAATCATTAGAGGAATACTACACAAAACAAATACTTTCGTCAAGTTGTTTCTATAAATAGAAATATAATTTTTTTATAACAAATCTTCCGCATTTTTGGTATAATAAGGTGCTTTCAAAATTCGCAGATTTTTTGAAAAAGGATTTTTATGAATACGAATCAGTTTGCACGAACAACACTCACATTCGGAAAAGAAAATATGGAAAAGCTTTACAAGACCCGCGTAATTGTTTTTGGCATTGGCGGGGTAGGAAGCTATGTTGTTGAAGCGCTTGTTCGTTCCGGTATTGGTGCAATTGATATTGTTGATGATGATAAAATCTGTCTTTCAAATTTAAACCGGCAGCTTTATGCCCTTCATTCTACAATTGGAAACGATAAGGTAGATGTTGCAGAACAGCGTATTCATGATATTAATCCGGACTGCAAAGTTACAAAATGGAAAACCTTCTATATGCCCGACACAGCCGACCAGTTTGATTTTTCGCAGTATGATTATATTGTTGATTGTATTGATACAGTTACAGGAAAACTTGAAATAATCACACGTGCAAAGGCACTTAAGAAGCCTGTTATAAGCTGCATGGGAGCGGGAAACAAAGTTGATCCTACAAAACTCAAGGTTGCCGATATTACAAGAACTTCAGTTTGTCCTCTTGCACGGGTTATGCGTAACGAACTTAAGAAGCGTAAGATTAAAAGATTAAAGGTTGTTTTTTCTACAGAAACTGCAATTCCGCCAAAGACTGATGAACAACCTGCAGATTTTGAAGATACATCAGGCTCAACACCAGAGCGCAAAGGTACTCCAAAAAAGCAGGCACCTGGCAGTAACTCCTTTGTCCCTTCTGTTGCAGGAATGATGATTGCAGCAGAAGTTATCAAAGATATAACCCAGTTTCATGTAACAGATTTGTTTAAGGAATAAGGCTAAGCAGCCATTCCTTCCATATTCGTTTTGAGTTTTTCGATGGCGCGCTGCTTGATGTAATGAACGTACTGCTTTGATTCACCAAGCTTGCGGCCAATTTCGGCGAGAGAGTAGGTGCGTTTGTATGGCTTGATGCCATAGAGCATGCAGATAATTTGCTTTTCCACATGGTCGAGTTTTTCGAGATTTTCGTAAAGTGATTCTTTCTGGATATGGTAAACAGCAGTTTCTTCTGGAGTGTAAGAAACAGTGTCTGGAATACCAGAAAGTCTTGTTTCCCCAGCAGCGCCACCTGTTGATTCATCAAGGCTAAGGCAAGGAAGGCTTTCTTCAAAAAGTTCAGCAATAAGCTTTGGGTCAAAGCCTGTTTTTTCAGAAAGCTTTTCAATAAGCTCATCCTGGGAACAGTCACGGTTCATTTTTTTCATAGCCTTGTTGATTTTTAAAATCATTCTAAGGCGTTCTTCACTCTGACGCTGGATGTAGCCGCTTTTGTTGCATGAAGAAACAATTTCATTCATGATGTACATTTTAGCGAGGGTGATGACTTTTGTGCCTCTGGTGAAATCAAAGTGGTCAATTGCTTTGATAAGCCCAATTACGGCTTCTTCATCAACTTCTTCATTTGACAGGCCGTGACCATAAAAAGTCTTGGCGTAACTGAGTGCATAACGGATGTTTGCACGGATTAAAGTTTCGCGTGCCTTCTTGTTTCCGGCAGCGGCTTCTTTAGCAAGGGTTAATTCTTCGGCTTTAGAAATTGGGTCAAGCGAAGCGCCATAAAGAGAAAGAACAGGTGAAGAAGATGAACTTAAAATAGACATAAAAACCTCCAAACAGGTTAATAAATATCCTGTATATAGAATATACGGATAACTTCAGAAAAGTTCAAAAATTCTGAAAATTCTAAATGAGGATCGTTGTTTTGTTGAGTAAAGTATTACTTAATTGATTTGATTTGATTTTTCATTACTGCATTGTGGGTAAATGCAGCAAAGCCACCTGTTGTCGATTCATTGTCTGAATGAAGCCTATGAATGAATAAAGTGATTTTTTGCATACCATATAATATAGGTATAAATTCCCAAATCGTCAAATAAATTTTGCAAA
>CAMKDH010000251.1 GCA_946411215.1 uncultured Treponema sp.
CTTTTTGTGTTTCAGGCATTCCCCAGCAATGTTCATATTCCAAAGGATCTTTCTTGAAACCAATCCAACCGCCACCACAAGCATCCATGGTGTTTCCAAGATTGATTCCGTTTCCCATCACCTTTGTAAGCTGAAGAGCTTCCATGTTTTCATAATCATCGTCATCTACACTTACATACACATAAGGATTACTTTCTTCAGGATTACTTTCTACAGTTGAAGAAATTCCACCACATGATGTAAATAACAAAAACAAAATACTATTAAAACAAATTAAATTCTTTTTCATAATAAACCTCCAAAAAATTAATAATTACCATCAATATGGCATTTTTTATTCTACGCTCCAGCTTTTGAAGCATATATCCTTGTTACTCATCACAAAATAAAGGTTATGAAGTCCTTCCAGATTTCTTGAAAAATCACTTGCTACAGATTTATATGAAGCATCCTCAAGAGTGATTACTGCAATGGCCTTGCTTTCATCTTCTATAGTTTCAGGCATTGAGTCTGCATAAACAAGAATTTCCCCGCTACCTTTTGCCTGAATTGTGATTTTTGATGCACCGTCAGCAAAATCCACATTTTTTACCATAGTCCAGCCACAGTCTTTTGCTGCTTTTACAGCAATTGATGAAGGGTCCTGAATATCTTCATACCAGATGTCTGCACAAGTAAACATGGTTGTTCCTGCTACAGTTTCAAACGGATTAAGATTCTTCAGCGCACTCACACCTTCCCTTGTTCCCTGACAATTGCTGATTTTTACATTTTCTTCATCTACACTGTCGGTAACCTTATCTACACACATACTGCGAAAGCCGCCTTCAATTCCTGCTTTTTCAGCAAGAATCATTGTATGATACAAAAGCCACCATTCTCCGGCATATTTATGCAAATGGGTGTGATTGTTCCCCCAGGTCAGACCCATTTCTCCAGGATTCTTAAAATAATGTCCCTTATAAACCCAACTGTCTGTATTCAAAGGAGTTTTGCTTGTCATGTAAGACATGGAACAGGCAGCAGAGGCTTCGGCTGTGGTGGTAGTCCAGGTATCCCGGGAATCCCAGCTGTTGTTGAAGGTGTAAACATATGTACCGTTTATATAATTCAGTTCACTTGCTTCAAAAAGATATGGCGCCTTTATTTCAACAAAATCACTGGCAAGAGAAATCATGTCACTTCCAAGCTTTACAATTCTTGCACTTCCCGGAAATTCTGTTGTACCGTTGCTTGCTTTTCCAGAACCAAAAGAAAGCCAGCCATCTCCATTTTCATCAATAACAACTCCTGGATCAAAAGGATTAGGACAGTCTGTAAGAGTATCGCCAGTCAAGGATTTTACTCCGGGATAAACAAGGGCTTTATTTAAGGGAGAAATCCATGGCCCTAGAGGTGATGTTGCTGTAATAACTCCAGAGCCTGCACCGCTGTTTGAAAAATACAAATAAAAATGAGTAAGCCCATCAGCTTCTTTTCGGGAACAGATTGAAGGCGCCCAGGAGTTATAAATCCAGGGAGCAATTTTTCCAACATTGATTTCTCCATGGTAAGTCCAGTTGACCATATCTTCTGTTGAAAAACATACCAGTGACTTGATTTTTTCGTAGGTATTTTTTTCTGCATTCAAATACTGTTCATGGTCATTTGTGCCATAAACATAAAGTCGACCTTCATATTCTACAGCTGTAGGATCTGCGCAAAATACATTTGCAGAAATAGGATTTGCTGTTGTTGTCAATTTCCAGTTGTTTTTGCTTATTTTCACAGTAAGCTCTCCTTGGTCAGTATTGTCAGATTCCGTTTGATTTTCATTCCCAGAAGTAACATGCGATTTGCAGGAACAGCCAAAAGAAAGAGGAACTAATATCATCATAGAAAAAAGATATTTATAGATTTTTGTCATAATTTTCGACCTCCTTGCATAATCAACATAATAAGGTCAAAACTTGTTAAAACAATTGCATTTTAATCTATTTTTTATAGCATTTTGTGCAGAATTTGCTTTTTTAGTGTATAATTTTGGTATGAATATAAATATTGGGGCAATAGGCTATAATTATACTCACGAAGAAGATTTTAGAATGGATAGACCCGAAGGTCCTGGCGCCTGGCTTTTTCTGCTGGTAAAATCTGATGCAATCTTCTATATAAACGGAAAGCGAAACCTTGTAAAAAAACATTCTTATGTACTTTTACAGCCAAAGACTCCCTGCATGTATCAAGGAGCTAAAGAAAACTATGAAGATGACTGGTTTTTCTTTAATATGACAGAAGAGGATAAGACAGAACTTCTTGAAAGAGGGATTGTATTTGACTCTCCTGTTTTTCTTGGCAGTACTGAAGAAATCTCCTCTTTAATTCATCAAATTTCTTATAATCATTTTTCTGCTGATATTTATCATGAAGAAATAAAAATTCTTCTTACTTCTGTTCTTTTCCTAAAAACTGCACAACAGGCTAAATTAAAAATCATACAATCTCCGGATGTTCTTGCAAGTAAAAATGATAGACTCACTTATTTAAGAACCAGACTTTTTGAAGAGCCTGCTCTTTTTTCTGATATAGATGAAATGGCAGCCTATATGAACTTAAGCCGTTCAGGTTTTCAGCACCTATATTCCCATACTTTTGGAGTAAGCGTAATTCATGATGTTATAAAAGGAAGGATTGAAAAAGCAAAATCATTTCTTTCTAAAAGCAATTTTTCTATTACAGAAATTTCTAATAAATGCGGTTATAAAAGCGAGTTTCATTTTATGAGGCAGTTTAAAAAAGAAACGGGCTTAACTCCAACCGAGTTTCGTCGAAGCTCCAGCTGGACACAAATTGAAAAAAGCAGATAAGCGTGTGACCTGCGACAGCCGTAAGATTCCTATGGAAGAAATGATTGAGCTTGCGGCGACACTTCTGGAAAAAGGGATGAAGGGATACGCTAAATAAGGAAAAGGCATTAT
>CAMKDH010000252.1 GCA_946411215.1 uncultured Treponema sp.
CCTTTGCTTTCCATGTAAACATGTTTTACACCCTGTTCATCAAGGAAACGGTGGAAAGTTCTGTTTGGTTCAAGAAGGAAGTCTTCTGTTCCGCAGGCCATGAAAATCTCTGGCATTTTTGGTTTTGTACCACTAACAGTTTTCAAAGTTCCTGCAAGAATCTTCTTTACTAAAGTTTCAGGGTTTGCATCGCTTTCAAGAAGCTTTGAAGGTTCGCCAAAGCATTCTCTATAATAAGCATAGTTTGCAACATCGTTTCCCCCCTTGCCATCAACACCACCTTCCGGTTTCATTTTTGCAACTTCATAATGAATGAGCGCAGAAGAAAGAGCCGCTGTTTTTCCAAATACATCAGGGAACTGAAAAGCAGTATGAAGTGCACCAAAGCCACCCATAGACAAGCCCATTATACAAGTATCTTCTGGTGTGCGTGCAAGATTAAATGTGCGGCGAACATAATCAACAAGTTCAACTCCAACAAAAGTTGCAAACTGATGACCTGTAGCCTCTGCATCAAGCCAGAAAGAATTTTCTCCGCTAGGAGTAACAATTGCAAAATTATATTTTTCGCACAGCCATTCAGGAACCCAGTTTCCGGCATCTCCTGTATAACCATGAAGCAGGAACAAAGTCTTCATAGGCTTTTCTGCATCTTTTCCGTCTTCAAAAGGTGGAAATCCATCCTTTCTCTTATCATTTGGAATAATCATTTGAAAGGTTGTACAACGATGTAAACAATTTGAATAAAAATGAATTGATAATTGTGCCATATTTTTCTCCTGTGTAAGGCCTCAGGTGGCCTTTTTTGAAAGTTATAAAATCCGTTTAAGTGGTTTACCTACAAGACTGATTACGGGGCCAAGCATAAGCGACATAATGATGGAACCAATTGCAGAACCCTGTATTCCCTCTGGATTCAGTTTTCCGGCAATTACTCCTATGAGCACTGCTGCCAGATCAAACAAAATTCTTATAACAAAAAAGGGAACTTTTGGAATCCATTCGCTTATAATCTGAGGCATTGCATCATAAGGTGCAACTCCCATCTGTGCGTTTATATAAATTGCGGCTACTATTACAAAACAAATCAGGGTGATTGCAAAAATCAGAATGCGGATAGGTGTGGAGCTGTCTGCAATAAAAGTGGCAAACCCAATATTGCGCCAGATCCAGCGGCAAAGATCAACTACATAACCAATAAGAATCATGTTGGCAAGTGTTCCAAATCCAATCATCTGGGCGCCAAAAATAATCGTAAAAACAAGCATCAGCCCGTAAACAAGAACTTCTGTATTTCCAAGGCCCCATCCAAGTGCACTTGCGATGTTCAGATTCATAAAGCTTGCGGGATCTGTTCCCCAGCCAATTTCTACAAGTATAGAAACAAAAACACCCATAAGGATGACAGCGGGAAGCATAAATGCAAGTCGTTTTCCAAAGTTTGGAACAATAAATTGTTTAAAAGAAAATTTCATACGACAGAGTATAATATAAAATCAAACTAATTATCTACAGAAATAGCCTTGATATGAGATAACTCTGCAAGCTTTTTTGTAAGCTCAACAGTAGCAAGGTTTTCCGGGATTTTTCCTATATAACAAAGCGAAAGTTCTTCGGATTCTTTATCATAATTTGTGTTAAGCTCAAAAATGATAATGCCAAAATCGGTAAGGATTTTTCTTGCGGCTGATTCATCTACTTCGTTTGAAGAAAAATCAAGCTTGATGATTTTGCGTTTTTCGGCAGGGAAGATTTTGCGTTCTATTGGACCAATTATTAAAAGCAGGATAAAAGAAAAACCTAAAACAACTGCAACCGGAATATAAAGCTTTGCACCACAGGCAACGCCCAGAGCTGCAGAAGTAAAAATAATTGCAGCAGAAGTAAGTCCGCGGATGTTCAGGCCCTGGTTTACAATTGCACCGGCACCCAAAAATCCTATTCCAGTAATTACAGCAGCGGCAACTCGGGCAGGATCGCCTTTAACAACTCCTGTAGAAGCAATTGCAGAAGATACAATTGTCAAAAGGCAGGAAGAAACGCACAACAGTGTAAGTGTACGAATACCAACAGTGTGCTGTCTCATTTTTCGTTCCAAACCAAGACAAAATCCGCACACTAAACTAAGAGCAAGCCTTATTGTGTAATCTATATAAATGTCCATATCCTATTTAAATAAGCTAAAGCCGTTCGAAACTTTGCCACCTGCCTTTACCCAGGTGCAGGCTTGCTTAACACCCTGATGATTCTTAAAGCCTTCAATAGCAGTAATGCTTTCTTTTACCCACGCACCAAGCTGTTTATCGCTGTCAAAAAGTTCATTTGTGTTGTCGCATTTTGCAAGCAGAACCTGAAGATACTGTCTGTCGCTTACAAGAGTTGCAAAATTTTCTGCAAGAGAAATAAATGCCTGCTGTGCAGCGTTTACAATATTGCTTGTTGGATGAAGATTTATGTTTTTGTTTCCGGAATGAAGTAAATCGGCCTTAGAAGGGTAGGTTTTTACAACAAAAGCAACTGTTACAGGTTCTTTTCTCTGTTCAAGGCGTAACATAAGTTCATTCACAAAATACTGATAGCTTTTAATCATTGTTTCAACAGCAACAGAAACATCTTCTGTGCGGTCAAGCTCAAATTTTGTCCCAAACCAGTAAGAATCAAAGAATAAAACAAACTCATTAAGCTCTTCAAGCTTAGTTTCTGCTTTTATGATAAGGGAGCGTGAAGAAATTGCGGAATCACGGTTCCAGGTAGAAGCTAAAATACCTTCTGCTTCAAAATTCTGAATTTCACTTTCATCGCGTGCAACACAAAAAACTTTACGGGTTGCTACAAAAGCTTCTGCAAAATCAAGGTTATCAGGTAAATCCTTGCCAACGATTAAAATATCTGCCATAAAAAATATTATATCACACTCTAGTTTCACATTCTAGAGTATGATATAAT
>CAMKDH010000253.1 GCA_946411215.1 uncultured Treponema sp.
TATTATTTAATTGCTTCATTATAACTTTCCATTTATTACATATTTAAATGTACAATTGAAACATCCCACCTTTTATGTTAAAATATTCTTTATGAGTGAAACTGAAATTAAAGAAAAACAGGATGATGAAATCAGCCTTATAGATTTGTTTGCTGTTCTTTTGAGGTGGAAATGGCTTATAACAATTATCACTGGACTTGCGTGTGTTGTGGTTGTTATAGTTTGTGTCATTTCGCTTAAGCTTCCTCCGGAAGATTCTTTTATGCCAAATCAATATACTCCAAAAGCTCAGATGCTTATAAATAATAAAGATTCATCTGGCAGTTCGCTTTCGAGTATGTTGAGTTCAAGTGGTCTTGGAAGTCTTGCCAGCCTTGCCGGAGTAAATGTTTCGGGTGGGGGAGTTTCTTATAGTGCCCTTGCACAATATCTTGTTAATTCAAATACAATTCAGGATGCTGTAGTTCGCGAGTTTGATCTTATAAATCGCTACAATATCAAAAACTTTCCTGTTGCTTCAAGCCGTGAAGCTTTGAAAAAAAATCTTTCTGCATCCTTTGATGATAAGACAGGAATTTTTACTGTAAGCTTTACAGATAGAGATCCTGTGTTTGCTCAGACTGTAGTAAACTATGTTGTTGATTTACTCGAAAAACGATTCATAGAAATTGGAGTTGATCAGAATAAATTAGCCGCTGCTAACCTTGAAGAAAATATTGATACAGCATACAAAAATATGCTTGATCTTCAGCAGCAGATTCATGACCTCGAAAAAAAATCAATGTATGGTTATGACTTTGGAAACAGTTCTTTTGTAATGGATTCAACAATGCTTGATCTTGAATTTAAAGTTCAGCAGCAGATTTATTCAGGACTTAAAGCTCAGTACGAAAGTCTTAAAGTCACAATGGCAAGTGAACAGCCGATTTTCCAGATTCTCGAATATGCAGAAATACCAGATCAGAAATCGGGACCTAGCCGAGGCAAGCTTTGTATAATTGTTGCTTTTGCTGCATTCTTCCTGAGTGTATTCCTTGCTTTCGCATTGAATGCTGTTCAGAATATTCAGAAAGATCCTGAGGCAATGGCTAAACTGAAGGGAAAAAGATAATGAAGAAGTTTTTATTAGTTTGTGTTTGTACACTCTTTTGTATAAGTGCTTTTTCGCAGGCAAATAATACTATTAATCCAGATGAAATAAAAGATTTAAATCTTGCATCAGCCGCTAATGTTCAGCTTGCAATGTCAAATCCTGACTATATGGTTACAGCCGGAGATATTTATGCGCTTGCTTATGCTGCAGGAAGTACAGCAGTTCGTTATACGATTCTTGTAGATTCAACTTATAAAATCAGAGTTTCAAATTTGGGAATTGTTGATGCAACCGGAAAATCATTTCTTGAACTTAAGAAACAGGTTGAAGATATTGTAAGCAAAAACTACCCGATGAGTGGTGTTCAGTTCTCTCTTACAACACCTTCTTCATTCAGAATTATCATAAAAGGCGAAGTTAAAGAAACTACAGAAAAAAGTGCATGGGCTCTTACAAGACTTTCAGATGTTCTTAAAGAATGTTTAACAAATTATTCTTCATTAAGAAATATCATGATTACGAGTGCTAACGGAAAAATTAAAACTTATGATTTGTTTAAGGCTCAGCGTGATGGTAATATGAAAGAAGATCCTTATCTTCGTCCTGGTGATGTTATTTCTGTAAAAAAAGCAAACCGTACAGTAAATCTTCGTGGAGAAGTTTTTAGAGTAGGTTTGTATCAGCTCTTGGATGGAGAAACTATAAAGGATTTGTTTGAGTATTATGGAAACGGAATTCCAGTTTACGCTGATGATACCCGTGTTCAAATCACTCGCTATGATGATGAAACAGATAAAGATGGACACAAATTCTATATTGATTATTCAAAAGATAAAAACTTTGAATTGTGTGATTCTGATGATGTTTATGTTCCATCTTACCGAAGCCTTAAGCCTGTAATGTTTATGGAAGGTGCAATTGGTTCTGCAGAAGGTGTTGATCTTGATGCTTCTACAAAAAGAACAATACAATTTGAAAAAGGTACAAAATATGATGATTTAATCAAACGATACGCTGGATATTTCACAGCAGTTTCTGATATTTCTAATGCATATATTATTCGTGATGCTGAAATTATTCCGCTTGATTTGAGTAAAATCTTATATGATTCTTCTTATGTTTCAAACTTATTGACTGAACCTTATGATACACTTCGCATTCCATTTAAGCAGTATTTCGTAAGTGTAGCGGGTAGTGTAGTTGCCCCTGGCCGTTATCCATATATTCCGGATAGAACCTGGGAATATTATATTGGTCTTGCAGGTGGTTTTATCAAAACTCAGAATAACCATGATGCTATAAGAATTGTAGATATTAATGGAAAAGAACTTTCTAAAACAGATATTATTACTCCGGAAACTACAATTACCGCAGAAACAAACTCTGGTTTGTATTACTTTAATCTGTATGCTCCTGTTGTTACAACAGTATTAACACTTATTTCTACAACACTTTCTATTCTTGCCGTTACAGGCGTATTCAAATAAAAGATTGTGTCGCAAGCTTACCGAGATTTTCGCTTTGCGAAAACTCGCGGGTCAAGCCCGATAATGACACGAATTGCATAAAAAAAATCCCGTTCAAATGAACGGGATCCTGTCATCCTCGGGCTTGACCCGGGGATCTTTTTTTATGCCTTATTGAGTCTTGACTCGAGGTCATCCAAAATAGCATTGAGTTCTTTTGGTAAATGTTTACCAAATTTTGGATAATGATTATTTCTGATATCAGCAACCTCTTTCTTCCAGCCTTCTACATCTACTTTGAGGATCTCTGGGAGAGTCTTCTTGTAGTAGTCTGCAAGACCGTCAGTATTCAAAGCGC
>CAMKDH010000254.1 GCA_946411215.1 uncultured Treponema sp.
GGATGCCAGTCTGCTCCAATACCGTCCTCATCTTTTTGTAAGTCAAACTTAACAGTTTTTACAGGTACAGTTGGAAAATCTTTTGAAAAAAGATTGCAGGCTTCTTTTACAGAATCGCAAAGCTCTTGTCCCATAATTCCAAGACTGCAGCAGATTTTTGCTTTTGGACTTCGGCGGTGAACAGCTTCTATTAATTGGCGAAGGCCTGCAACATACGAAAGGCGTCTGTCTTCAAGTCCGCGCACCCAGCTTGTATCATTTGTTCCAAGATTAATTACAACAATATCTGGACTAAAGCGTGATTCGTCCCAAACCTCTGGTTCAAGCTTAAGACGGAGCTGCCCGCTTTTGTCTGTATAAGGCCAGCAGGCAGGCATGAGCCATCTTGTTTCTGGAAGCATAACTGTTGCGGGGTCTGTGTAATTAGAAGTAATTCCAATTCCACTCCAGCTGCACAACTGGAACTCTGCACCAAGAGCCTGGGCTGTCAAAAAGGCATAGGCTTTGTCAGGGCGTTCCTGGCCCGTACAGAAAGTATCTTTTTCCCAAACGCCTTCAAGTCCGTAGCCGCAGGTAATGCTGTCGCCGATGAATTCAATGCGAGGTGCATGTGAGCTTCGTGCTGCTCCCTTCACAACCTCTCCTGTAATCTCCAGCTTCTTCAACCCTGCCATACCAAATGCACATTCACTCAGTTTGAGTACTTTTATTACAACAGTTTTTTCAACAGCGCTTTCGAATAAAACGCATTCATTTTCCTGCTGCTTAAGTTCAATTCGTACAGGTTCAAAATCTTTTTCTGTAGGGAAGCTTTCCCAGAACGAAGCACCTTTATATTTTGCAGGGCTTGTAAGCTCAGTTACATAAACTCCAATAAATCCACGTTCTGATTTTTTCTGTTTGTTCGGGTCGCTCAAAATTGTTGCAACTGCTTTTTTTCCTGTAAAGCAAAATTCAAAACCGCTGCAAGAGTAATCAAAATATCTTACACCGTTGTAATCAAAGTTTCGGCCATACCATTTGAGGTCGGTTATTTTTAGTTTCATAATAGTTCTCCAAAATTAAAGAGCAACTGGTTTATATTCAATGCGGATTTCTGGCAAAGATTTAATTTGTGTGTAGTAGTTATTCATCCAGTCGCCGTCAGGAAGCTTGCAAAGATCTTTTCCTGTTACACTCAAATCTGACAAGCCTTTTTTGTTGAGAGGATGATTTTTTCCGTCTGCAGGAGGCGCAAAAATTTTCATCTTGATTTTTGTTACTTTAGAAATTTTATGTTCAAAGAACCAGCTCATCAAATCTATGCATTTTACACCGGGAGCTTTATAGAACCACCAGCCGCCAAACTCAATCATCAGATTCTGCTCAAGCAAATCTTTTGTAAAGTATAATTCGGCATAATGAGGATCCTTTTTTACAGGTACATCAATTTGTATACCTTCGGCATCTTCGGAGTTAGTCCATCTTAACTTAACAGGAAGCTCAACTTCTTCGCCGATTTTGAATTTTTTGCTAAAGAAAGGTTTGTGTAAAAACTCCTTGTAGGTGTTAAGAGCAGGCTGTTCAATTCCAACCTCGCTGTTGTTAGGATCTGTAATTTCAAGACCAAGGCGTCCGTCATCGCGGAACTGGTAGAGAGTAAAAGCATCAAGCCATTTTTCAGGATCGGCTTCCAGTCTTTCCATAAAATCACGGATTTTTTCTGCCTGACCATAAGGACCGTTTACATCACCATCAGCATTCAATTCGCTCAAAACCATCGGCTTATTTTGACCTGTAATTTCGCGCAAACGATAAACTGATTTTTTAAAGCGCTCATAAATTTTCTGGTTATCATAATCGGCAAAAGAGTTTCCGCCTTTTTTTGCAACTACATAAGGCCATCCCCAGTTGAGAGAAAGGTAATTGTCCCCTGACCAGATATCAGCAGCCTTGTGAGCTTCAAGAAAAATATCTTCCATTTCGAGCTTGCCTGTGTTTTCCATGTAGAGGCCTGCACACAAAATCATCTTTACATTTGGAGCATGCTTGTGCATAACGTTGCAGCACATTACAAAAAAGTCGGCAATCTGCTGGTAAGAGGCACGCTTTGTATAGCAGAACCAGTCACCGGTACATTCGTGATTTACACGAAGAAGAACTCTTCCATAAGGGCGAAGGTCCTGTGCAATTTTAATGATATCCTTTTCTTTCAAAAACGGATCAATTGTAAGAGTGAGTACAACATCCTGTCCGTGCCTGCGGATATCATTCATAAAATTAAAAGGCTCATCGTCCAGGCGTCCCTCTCTTCCGCCACGATAAGGGAAATAATCTTCATAAGGATAATCCCACGCACCCTTAGCCGGTTTGTCTGTTATAATCTTGCTCGCACGGGTAGGCCATTCTTTGTCGTTAGGATAATAAGTGTACATAAGGCTTATTCCCCTGTGTACAGTTTTGAGTTTTTGTAAAATGTAATCTTGATTTACATAAAGTCCGCGTTCACTTCCATCACCAAGGTCAAGTGCGCAGTCGGCAGCTTTTAAAAAAATCTTTTTCATATTTAGGATTATATGGTATAATTTAAAAATATTATAGGAGAAGAAGCCAAAATGAAAAATATTTTTAAGAAGATTGTAATTGTCGGTGTTTTTATGGCACTTACCGCCTCTTTATTTGCTGAACCAGCCAGCACAGGCATCACCGATAGCGATGTAAAAAACTGGGCTAAAAATTTGAACCCAATGGTAAAGGAATTACAGGCACTTGGAGTTTGGACTAACGACTCAATAAATGCAACTGCAAAACAAAAAGCAAATGTAGACGATGTTTTGCACAAGTATGGAATCAGCGGTACTAACTGTATTGATAAGTTCGGAATGATTACAAGCTGTGCTATTGTAATTATTGCCGCAAATGATATTGATCC
>CAMKDH010000255.1 GCA_946411215.1 uncultured Treponema sp.
CTTTTGTTCCGTAAGATTGGCTGGATTAAGGATGGGGATCTTTCTCTAGAATAGTTCACTGTTTAAACGCTAGGAGGGGAAAGCCTTCCCCTCGCTCCAGCCCTCAAGCGGTCTTCCGCTACCCCTTCTCCTAGGGGGCCCACCGCCCCCTAAAACCCCCGCCATTCATTCCCTCAAAATTGTTTTCCATATATAAATTGCTAATATCCCCGTATTTATGTTATAATGTTATACTATGGAAGTATTTTTAGGTATTCCCGCTGCGGACGGTATTGGCATTGGAACTGCTTTTGTAATTCCCGATCCTGTAAAGCGCGCAATTTCACAGCATCATATCAAAATTGATCAGCTCAACGACGGTTGGACCAGGTTTGAATATGCCTCCCAAAACGTTATTTTCGAACTTAACAGTTATCTTGACTCCCTTTCTCGTACAGATCCAAAAGATAAAATCCAGCGTGAGGTTTTTGAAACTTACATCCTCATGCTCGAAGATCCTGTTTTCTTAAAAGAAACACGCGAGTTCTACGAAAAAGAGCTTTTTAATATAGAATACTCCCTCAATTTCAAAGCAGAAGAATATGCACAGCGTTTGCGTCAGTCTGGAAACGAATACCTTTCTGAACGTGCCCAGGATATTACAGATGTATTTGGACGCGTACTGGACGAAATGCTCGACATCCATCCTTTTGACATCAACAGTGTACCGGATGGCGCAGTAATTTTTGCAAACGCCCTCAGTTCTTCTGACACAATCATTCTTTCTAAACGAAAAATTGCAGGCCTTGCCTTGAGCGAAGGAGGCGTTTCTTCTCACGTAGTAATCCTTGCCCGCAACTATGGCATACCAACAATTACAGGCCTTGAAGACATAAACAAAAAAGTTCACAACGGCGAAACTGTAATTATAGACGGTACCTCTGCAGAAGTTCTTGTAAGCCCTGACATTACAACAATCAATGAATATAAAGCAAAAATCCGAGAGGAATTCCAGCACAAGCTTGAACTCAAAAAATATCTGAACAAGCCTGCTGTTACTCAGGACGGAACAAAGTTCGAGCTTTTTGCAAACATCGGAACTCCAGAAGAAGCAGAAATTGCAAAAGCAGAAGGTGCAGACGGAATTGGACTTTTCCGTACAGAATTCCTTTACATGAGCCAGAACGGTGCTTCCTTAAATGCAGCAGCCCGTTCCTTCAGCGAACAGACTCAGTTCGAAGCATATAAGCAGGTTCTTCAAACAATGGGCGACAAGCCTGTTACAATCCGTACACTCGATGCGGGTGGAGACAAGCTCATTAATGCAGTAGACATGCCTAAGTTTAATGAAAAAAATCCGCTTATGGGCTTGCGTGCAATCCGCCTTAGTCTTGAATGCCCTAATGTATTTAAAACACAGCTGCGCGCCCTTTACCGTGCAAGCGTTTACGGAAACCTCCGCATCATGCTGCCCTTAATTTCCAGCGTTGAACAGGTAAAAGAAGCACAAACACTTATAAAGCAGGTAAAAGACGAGCTTACCGCAGAAAAAATTGAGTTTAATCCAGACATCCCTGTTGGAATTATGATTGAAACTGCAGCCGCTGCGCTCACAAGTGATTGTCTTGCAAAAATCAGCGACTTCTTCAGCCTTGGTACAAACGATCTTACACAATACACACTTGGCGTTGACCGCGAAAATCAGCATGTTGCAGGCCTTTACAACGAGTTTAATCTTGCAGTACTGCGCCTTATTCAAACAACAATTACAGCAGCCGAAGACGCAAAGCTTCCTGTATCTGTGTGCGGTGAAATGGCAGGTAGACCAGACAGCATTATGGTGTTAGCAGGCATGGGAATTCGCAATTTGAGTATGAGCCCTAAAATGATTTCTAGCACAAAGGAATTATTGAGCCGCTTTACGATTGAAGAACTCAAAGCAATCTCCGACAACAGATTGAATAATATTTAGGAAATAACATGGCAAAAAAGAAAGCAAAACCCGATTTTTCAAAGCCTAAGGAAGAACAGCAGGCAGCCGACTCACAGGAAGGATTTTCAAAAGAAGTTGAATACGAAGGTCTTCCTCTTGTTGTAATTGCGGGCCGTCCTAATGTTGGAAAATCAACCCTCTTCAACCGCTTCCTCCACCGTCGCATTGCTATTACAAATGATCAGCCTGGTGTTACACGCGACCCTGTAGAAGCAACAGCCTTTTTGAACGATAAACCTGTTCATCTTGTAGACACAGGCGGATATAAACTCACACGCGACATTGGAACAAAAGAAGCAGAGGTTGATGATTATGTAGTAGAACGCTCACTTGATATGATTGACCGCGCCGATGTTGTAGTTCTTCTTCTTGACGCTACAGAAATCACTGGCGAAGACGAAGAGTTCATTCTAAAAATGCGACCATACACAAAAAAGCTCATAGCTGCTGTAAATAAAACAGAAGGCGGACGCAACGAAGCCGAAGCCTGGAACTATGCAAAATACGGCTTTGAAGAATTGATTTTTATTTCTGCAGAGCACGGCGACAGAATAAGCGACCTTACAGACATGATTGTTGACCGCTGCGATTTTAGCCATGTGCGAGAAGTTTCTGCAGACCGCCCTATTAAAATTGCAATTATGGGTAAGCCTAACACAGGTAAATCAACCTTGTCGAACCGTCTCACCCATTCCGAAAAATCAATTGTATGTGATTACGCCGGAACAACCCGCGATGTTGTAGAAGGAAACTTTACCTATGGTGGCAAAAGCTTTCATGTTCTGGACACAGCAGGAATCCGCCGAAAAGCACGCGTACACGATGACGTAGAATATTATTCTGTAAACCGCGCAATCAAAACTCTGGACGAATGCGATATAGTTTTCCTTCTCATAGACGCTGTAGAAGGCCTTGCCGAACAGGACAAAAAAATCTG
>CAMKDH010000256.1 GCA_946411215.1 uncultured Treponema sp.
TCAGTCCCCCGCCCTACTCTCGGCAAAGGATTCGCAGTATTAACAATTGCATCTGTGTGAACTTTTGTAATGTCGTTTCGCTCAATCTTAAAAGACATGGTTATATTATAATATCAATATGCGTACCTTGGTAGTCATATAAATTTTTATTTTGTATTTTTGTCGTTCATAGACTTTCTTATTATTGTATATCCGTCGTCCATAGAATAACTTATTTTTGTACCTGCGTCGTTCATTGCCCTTATTTTATTGTACATACGACGTTCATATACTCTTTTTTCCTTGTACTTATGTCGTTCATACTCTCTATTTGATACTAGGTCCAGATCTTGTATATCTGTCGTTCATAGGCAAAATATTGTAACAGTTCTGTTATCTTAAAAAATCTTTGATCTACCTTTCTTTATTTCCGATCTGATTTTCTTCTGTTTCAGTTTTCTTTCTTTACTGGCTCTTGTTGGCTTTGTAGCTTTTCTTTTTTTAGGAATAATGAGTGCCTGAAGAATCCTGTTTTCCAGTCTTTCTAATGCAATCTTTCTGTTCATTTCCTGAAAGCGTTCATCATCAACATTCAGATAAAGACAGTCTTCTGCATTAATAATTGCTGCAAGCTTTGTTCTAAGCCGGCTTCTTTCCTCGTCAGTAAGCCCGCCAATGGCCGAAACAGGAAGCTGCAGACACACTTTTGTATTCACTTTATTTACGTTCTGCCCGCCGTTTCCTCCGCTTCTGGCAAAGGTCATTTGAGAATTATTTATGATGGATTCATGTAATTTTGCCTTGTTCATTTTTTTCGCAGAACCGTTTTCCTGAGAAATTTCATTCTGATTTTAAACATAAAACGGGACCAGGACAACCCATTTTTCTATGCGTACCTTGGTAGTTATATCAACTCCTGATTATTAAATTTACCACTCTTTTTTCAAGCGTACTTTGGTAGTCATATCTCCCTGAAAAACACGAAAAATTTCCCATTCCAGAAATACGAAAAAAGGCCCTAAAACGGCCTCAAAAAGGCTCGGTTGACAAATTACTCGATTTTCGAATTTCGACGCGTCTACGCGAATCCTAGGGCCTGTTTTACCCTTCTTTATTTTTTCTTTATTTCTTCTTTATATTTTATATAATCTTTCTTTATTTATTTATATCTTTATATCTTTTGTTCTTTATTTCTTTATATTTTATTACATATTTTCTTTCTTTTTTCTTTACATTTTCTTTATTTCAAGATATAATATACATATATTTAATTATTTATTTCTTTAATTAAAGAAGAGGAATTTTTATGAAAATCATCACTGTTACAAATCAGAAAGGCGGCGTAGGAAAAACAACAACCGCCAGCGCCCTGTTTTCAGGCCTGTCATTATTGGGCAAAAAAACACTTGCAATAGACCTGGATCCTCAGTGCAATCTCTCTTATTGTTACAGAGCAGATCCTTCAAATCCGTCTATCAAGATGGTTTTCAAAAATGAGATCAGTCTCAAAGATGCCATTCAAACTACCCCTTCCGGAGACTTTATTCAGGCAGATAAAGGACTGAATAATATCATGCAGGAAATGAATGCAATTGATCAGGTATATAAACTTTCAAAGGTTCTGAAGGAAGTTTCAAATGTTTATGACTATGTAATCATTGATACTCCTCCAGCACTTTCACCACTTACAATCAATGCCCTTGTAGCAAGTACATCTGTCGTTATTCCTGTACAGGCTGACTCATTCTCTATGCAGGGAGCCGAAGCTCTTGCAGAAACAATCCAGGGTATCAGAGACGTAAACGAGAACCTTGAAATAGCCGGAGTTTTACTTGTTCGCTATAAAGGCCGCGCTGGTCTTGCACAGCACATGAATGAGCAGTTCCTTAAGTTTGCTGAAATGTTTAATACAAAGGTTTTTGAAACAAAGATCAGAGATGCAATTGCTGTTCAGGAATCTCAGCTCGCACGTCAGAATATTTTTGATTACAATCCAAAATCAAATGCAGCAATCGACTATGCAAACTTCATTAAGGAGTTAATCAATGGCTAAAGATTTTTCAAAATACAATGATGACAATCCTGTAATGGCTATTCTTGCAAAGGCAAAAAAAGAAGAAGCTGAACAGAGCAATTCTATGGCTATTCTTCAGAACATCGCTAAAGAAGAAGCTCCAGTAGAAAAAAAGCAGGCTCCTGTAACTGTTGTTACACCAGAACCGGTTGCAGTTCCAGTACAAGCCGTAGCAAAGCCTGTAGAGTCCGTTACAGCCCCTGTAGAAACAGTAAGCGAACCAGAACCTGAAGAAGCTCCAAAGGCAGAAGAAATCAAAAAGATTCTGATGAATATCAGCATTCGTGAAACAACAAAAAAAGAATGGAAAATGTTCTTCCTGGAACATGACCTTTCTATGACACAGGGAATCGAAACTGCCGTTGAATATCTGATGAGTGAAGTAAAGAAAAATAATATCAAGCTCTCAAAAGGCGGTATTACAAAATAACTACTTGGCATTTAAGAAAGTAGTTGATTTTTATAACTACCAGGTATAAGATATAAGTAGCGGAATAAATGAATGCGTAGGCAGGTAGTTATATCCGCGTATATTGGTAGTTATAAAACGTACTTGAGTAGTTCTGTTTACGTACTTTAGTAGCTTTATTATCTTGTAACTCTTTATTTTATAACGAATTACGCCCTCCCAATATATTAATATAACTAATATATAAATAAGGCTTTCAAATGGATGAGATAATTACTTCAGATCAGGGCACTCTTGAATACTCTAAAAAGTTAAACAGTGAACTTTTACAGCCTAATCAAATTTCTCAAGGTCTTTATAAATGCTCTCCATTGGCAAAACAGTTATTAGCATATGTAATTGCAGACCTCAAAATTATGAAGTGGTCTAATCTCAATATTGAAAC
>CAMKDH010000257.1 GCA_946411215.1 uncultured Treponema sp.
GCACGTGCACGGCGGAGGTCACCCTTGCGGTGTGGACCATCAAGAATCATCTGGTCACCAGTGTAAGCGTGGATTGTAGACATAATTCCAGACTGGATTGGATAAGCATCATTCAAAGCCTTAGCCATTGGAGCAAGACAGTTTGTTGTACAAGAAGCTGCAGAAATGATGTTGTCGTTCTTTGTAAGAGTTGTGTGGTTTACATTGTAAACGATTGTTGGGAGGTCGTTACCTGCAGGAGCAGAAATTACAACCTTGCGTGCACCAGCGTCGATATGAGCCTGTGACTTTTCTTTAGAGCAGTAGAAACCTGTACATTCAAGAACAACGTCTACCTTGAGTTCGCCCCATGGACAGTCCTTAGCATCTTTTTCTGCATAAATCTTAAGAACTTTTCCGTCAACTGTGATTGTTCCTGCTTCATCATCAGCAGTTACAGTGTGGAGGTTTTCACCAATTTTACCACAGTATCCACCCTGTGCTGTATCATACTTCAAAAGATGAGCGAGCATAGAAGGCTTTGTCAAATCGTTAATAGCAACGATTTCGTATCCCTTTGCGCCAAACATCTGGCGGAAAGCCAAACGACCAATACGGCCGAAACCATTAATAGCAACTTTTACATCTGCCATAATTATATCTCCTAAAAAAATATTTTTTAAGTTGTTACCATATAATAGTGTTTTTTGGTGAAATAGTCTACATAGACGATTCTTTTTTGCGGTTATCAAAGTAGCCGCCGTCTTCAAGATAGCGTCTGCGTGTCATCAAAAGTGAAATAAGCTCGTTGTACATATTGAAATCTACTTCAAGAGCCATTGGAAGAAGGAAGTATTCTGTTTCGTCGCAGTAGCGTTCAATGAATTCTGGGTCTGTTACGTAGCCCAAAGAAATCATGTTTGAAATGCGGTCTGCACATTTAAGGATTTTTGCTTTCTGACTTCCGTAATCAAGGATACGTCGCAAAAATTCCTGTTTGGTTTCGTTCTGGCGACGGGTCACTTCAAGAACAATTTCAAGAACATCCGGGCCTTCAGGATCGCAGTGGATAATCTGATTTTTATCAAAACCTTCAATATCTTCTACAGTATCATGAACAATTGAGGCTTTAAGAAGAACTGAATCTATATATCCGTAATCAATGAGAATTGCAAGGGTATCCATCTGATGGCGGAACATGTTTCCACCGGCATGACGTTCTTTTCCAATAAGACCTGTTGCAAGCTGCATATATGGAGCAAGACGCATATCCGAAAGCTGCTGCATTGCTTCGGTATCCATTTTTTTGGAACGTTCGGTTTTCATCTCATATTTCTGCTTTGCCATTTACAATTCCCCCTTCTCCACCTTTATAAAATCCTCAAACTGATTTCCAAAAATATCAGAGCCGTCTCCGTAAAAATAATTCTGTGGTCTCATCAGCAAAAGATGCCAGCGTTCATTCCCCTTATCATCGGCAAGAGGTGCAGCAGAATAAAGAAACTCTCCGGAATAAAATTTTATGAGCTGGCCGGCATCGTAGTTGCCTACTTTCTTTCCATTCTCGTAGCGTTCACATTCTGTAAAATCGAACTTTATTTTTTTTGAATTAATTTTGTAGGTGCCGTTCCACACGATAATGTTTGACGAATCTGCATAAGAAACTCTGAGCATTACCTTGTGGCCCGGCGAAAGAATAAGATGATGATAGTAAAGGCTTGCATTGTCATCCAGATTCTGCATTACCCACTGACTGTCGTAAAAAGGACTAGACTTTTCGTTGAAACAGGCTGTAAGGGTTAGAGAAAAAAGAATTGTCAAGACAAACAAGCCATTCTTTTTCACTACACAAGCTCCTCAAGGTAGCCTTTAAGTGTTTCTATCTTACGCTGACTTTCTGCAAGGCGGTCGCGTTCTTCCTGAATAAGGTTTTCTGGAGCGTGCTTTGCAAAGTTGCCGTTGAGTTTGTTTTCACTCATGCGTGCGTAGCCTTCTTCTTTTTCCAAAGTTTTCTGGAAACGTGTAATGAGCTGTTCCTTATTGATATTTTCATCAACAAGAATGAACGACTCAAAGCCTTTGCCTACAGTACCAATTGAGCTTTCTGGTTTTGCTTCAACAAAATCAACCTTTGCTATACCTGCCAAAAGCTGAATCATTTCAACCTTTTCTTTACAAACTTCAGCTTCGCTTCCCTTTTCTACGCGGATAGCAATATTGATTTTATTAGCAGGATCAATACCACAGTCTACGCGAAGAGCACGGGTTTTACCAATGAGCTCCTTAAGAACTTCAAAGCGTGCTTCAATCTGTGCGTTTTCGCGTGCAGCAACAAATTCAGGATATGGTGCATTGATAAGCATACCGGCATATTCGCTGTTTGAAGCAATAGATTGTCGGGTCGAGCCCGACAATGACACGTCGTTTGCAGCCTTGCGGTTTTTTGCAATTTCAGCCAATGGCAATTTTCCGTAAATCTCTTCTGTAACAAATGGAAGATATGGATGAAGAAGTCTAAGGTTTTCTTCAAGAATGTTCATAAGAACACTTGCCTGACGATCTTTTTCTTTATCATCGCCATTCTTAAAGTTAATCTTTGTTGCTTCTACATACCAGTCGCAGAACTCATTCCAGAAGTATTCCATAAGGGCACTGGCAGCATCGTTGTAGCGGTATGTTTCAAGTGCTTCACGAGCAATTTTAACTGCATTATTCAAACGGCTGTAAATCCACTTATCAAGTTCTGTAAGGTCTGCATCTGTAACAGGAATAAGGTTACGGCCTTCAAGGTTACCCAAAAGGTAGCGGCTTGCATTCCATACTTTATTACAGAAACGGCTTCCGAGCTTAAATGAATCTTTATCAATAAGAACATCCTGTCCCTGAGCACACATAAATCCAAGTGTGAACTTAAGGGC
>CAMKDH010000258.1 GCA_946411215.1 uncultured Treponema sp.
GAGTTTATTGTAAACGCTTTCCGTTTTGCAAATGCTTATGCTCCTGCTGATGTAACACTCTGCTACAATGACTATAACGAATATATGGATTATGCCGGTGGTGATGGACAGGGCGCCTGGAAAACAAAAGGCATTATCAGATTAATCAAGCTTGTTCAAAATGGCGAAGAAAAAACTGTTAACGGAAAACTTGTAAAACCACGCATCGACGCAATGGGATTACAGTCGCATGTTGGCGCAAGCTGGCCTGGTGTTAGCGGTTATGAAGCTGCTCTTAAAAGATATCTTGCACTTGGTATAGATGTTCAGGTAACAGAATTTGATATTGGAACTTCAATTAAAGATGATACTTCAAACTGGTCAAGCTATTTTAAGATGCTTAGAAAATACGGCAAGAACGGTTCTGAAGCATCAAAGTATAACGGTCACTGTATTACAGGCGTTACAATCTGGGGTATTAATGATGAAAACTCATGGATTAGTAATGGTGGTACACAGTATCCGCTGTTGTTCAGAAAGTCCGGAAGTTCATATGTTACGAAAGATTGCTTCTACTCTGTGTTAGAGGCTGCTAACTAGTTTATCTTAATATTTGTAATGGTTGTCTGGTCACCAGTGAGTGCCACATAAACGATATCGGAATTGTCTTTAAGGGTAGTAATACTTGTAATGGCAATTCCGTTATTTTCGGTATGAATGGTGACCATGTTTTCTTTTCTCTGGATTTTAACAGTACAGTCTACACCTTCCTTAAAACGATTCTTCCAGAAATCCCAACCTAAAAAGTCATCATTTTTATTTACAATAATCTTATTTGTTGCATGGTCATCGGCTTCCCAGTTTTCTCCGTCAAGGCGCAAAAGAAGATATTCCTTATAACCGGGGCCTTCAATTTTTTTGTCATCAGAATAAAAAAGACTTACAAAAGGACAGTGCCAGATTAAGCGGGCTGTTGGAAGACTCTTTGAATGAAAAGAAATCTTAAGGTCATCAACAAGAGGTATTCCTTCCGAAGCTGCAGATCTCCAGCCGTCTACCTGAACGTTTGGAATGTCTCCCGCAGGAACATCTATATAACTGATTTTTGGTGCAATGCGTGGAATATAGTTTTCGTCAATTGCAGCTTCATCTTTTTTAATGTCAACATTTGAAATAAAACAATCCTCGCCGGTAAGGGCTAAATAGGCAAAGCGCGAACTGTCTTGCATTGCAATGGTAATTTGTATTGTTCTGTATTTATCTGAAATTTTTATAAGAATATGGTCCATGAATTTTACAGCTTCAATTTCGTAGTCCAGACCATTCTTATAAACCTGGGCAAGGTTTGTAGTTGCAGACATTGTATCATTCAAAACTTGAGTCTGAATTTTTCGGGTAGCTTTGTTTACAGTTTCGCCATCAAAACTGATTTCTGCAAACTCTGTAAAAATCATTTCTCTAATTTTATCTTCTGTTTCGTAAATGCGTCCGTCGAGAGAATCAAATAAAATAAAGGAAGGAATTGATTTTTTAGAAGGTTTATCTGAGATTGCTTTTGAATGCAGTTTTATTTTTGTGATATTTGGAGTGAGAATTATTCCTTCAGAAACTGACGAACGGTAGTTAGTACAAGTCATCTCGTTCTTACCGGCAAGCTCTTTTACTTCTTCGCGTTCCTTCATTTCATATTCAAGATCAAGGTCTATCAAATGAAGCATGAGTTTTGCATAAACAGGATCAAATTGAGTATCTATTCCCTTTACAATTTCTTCGCGCACTTTATCCTGAGGAATTGGATCACGGTAGCTTCGTTTAGATGTCATGGCATCGTAAGCATCGGCAACTGCAATTATGCGGGCAATGTCAGGAATATCGTTTCCTTTAAGACCTTCAGGATATCCCTTACCGTCATAGCGCTCGTGATGATAGTTTGCACCAACACTTAAATATGGAGATTTTGAAATGCTCGAAAGAATCTGGCGGCCAATTACAGGATGCTTTTTAATTTCGGCAAATTCTTCATTGGAAAGGCGACCCTCTTTTTGAATGATATTATTTGGTACACCAATTTTTCCTACATCGTGGAGGAGGGCAGCATAATAAACTTCATCACATTCTTTTTTTGATTTTCCTGCAAGAGATGCAATTCGCTTTGAATATTCGGCAACGCGGTTTGAATGACCATGTGTATATTTGTCTTTGGCATCGATTGCGTTTGCAAGAGCTTCGGCGGTCTGCTCAAACATTATCTGCATGTTTCTTTGTTCATCTTTTAAAAGATCAATTTCGAGCTGATTGGCACGTTCGACTTTATTGTTCATATCAACAAGTTCGAAACAGTAAAGAATCACAACAAGACCTACAAGAGTCATGTTTGTAAGAGAAAGTCCGTATATAAAAAGTTGTAAAAAAGTAGCAGCAATAGGTACTGTAGAAAATAAGATGATTGAAACCCGGATGAGTCTGTCTACACGTTTATTATATTGTATGACAACCGAAAGCTGCAGCAGGATTATTAAAAGCGGCATGGAATAACATAGTAAAAATCCGTCGGCACGTTGATACCGGTTGAATTCGTCAAAGGTATAATAAAATCCTGTAAACTGAGAAATTACTATTAAAACTTCTCCAATAATAAATAAAGCTGTTGCAAGATTTAATCGGACCGGAATATTACTAAGATCGCCTTCGTTCATGTACAAATCAATAAGATATAGATTGAAAGCAAACTGAACTAAAAGCGAAAGGGAGAAAACCAGAAAATTGCAGATGCGCACCATCCACCAGCCTGTGGTAGAGACATCCCCTCTGAAAATATAGGCCCAGCGGTCTGCAAGCAGCAGAAACATTGCGCTAAGCTCCATAAGGATGAGGGCAAATTTTCTGCGTCGAGAAAGGATTTTGGTGAT
>CAMKDH010000259.1 GCA_946411215.1 uncultured Treponema sp.
TTCTTTGAACTTCCTGCAAAAGAATTTAAAGAGATGATTCGTCATACAATTTTTGCAGTTTTCAAAGATGTTAAAGATATTAAGAGCCGCAGCTTCATGACTGGTGTTTACTTTGAAAAAGAAGGCGACACTCTTACAATGGTTGCAACAAACGGAAACAGACTTTCCTGCATTTCTAAAACTGCAACAAATGTTCCGGATTTTCCACCAGCAAATATTCCAACAAAAATTCTTTCATGCGTTCTTAAAAATCTTTCGGACGAAGGCAATGTAAATGTTGCTGTAGTTGATAATTCAATCTTTATTAAGTTTGCTAATTTTGAATTTTCTTCAAGCTTGATTGACGGACGATTCCCTAACTATAAAAAAGTTATTCCTGAAAATCTTACAACTAAGTTCCAGGTTAACAAGGCAGATTTGGAATCGGCTCTCAAGCGCATTACTATCATGGCAGATAAAGAAATCTACAGAGTAATTTTCAGAATCAGTTCTGGAGTTCTTAAATTGATTTCGCCGGAAACAGATAGTGGTGCTGCAGAAGAAGAAATCCCATGCCGCTACGACGGACAGACAATTACAATGGCTATGAACTTTGTTTATGTAACAGAGCCTCTCAAGGTTATTGAATCAGAAAACGTAGTTGTTGAATTCAATGTTGATGAGAACCGCGAAGACGAAGGTGTTGTTACTAAAGCTGTAATTATTCGCTCTGAACCTGCAGGCGATTACCAGCACGTTGTAATGCCATTGAAGGGCTAGAATGCCGTTTTTATTTCAAACATTTTATAATTTCCGCAATCTTAAAAATGATACGTTAGACTTGTCTAACAAAGAAATTTTTTTTGTTGGACAGAACGGGCAGGGCAAGAGTAATATTCTTGAATCGCTTTATTATGCTGCTTACGGAATAAGCTTCAGAACTCATCAGGATGCACAGATTGTAAAAAAGGGTGAAAAAGATTTTAGCATAAACGTAATGTATAAGGGGCAGGAGTCTGCTCAAAAAATTTCTGTGATTTTTGAAAACGGAAAAAAACGTATTGAAAAAAACGGTAAAAAAATTCAGGACCGTAAGGAACTTATAAATACAATTCCGTGTATTTTGTTCTGTCACGATGATATGAGGTTTGCAACTGGTGAACCGGAGTGCCGCCGATTTTTTATTGATCAGTCACTCACTCTTTATGACAATCTTTACATTGACGATATGCGCAATTATAAAAAAGTTCTAAAGAGCCGCAACCTTGTTTTAAAAAATAAGCAGTATGAAATGCTTGATGTTTATGACAGTCAGCTTGCACAGTACGGACTTGTAATTCAACAAAAAAGGAAAAAAGCAATTTTCCAGTTTAACCAGATTTTTGGAAAAATCTTTGAAGAGATTACGGGAATTGACGGAGTAAATATTGTATACGAACCGTCCTGGAAATTTACAAATCCACAAAATGTTGATAACTCGGTGCAAAACTCAAGTGATTATTCCGAAAAAAATTTTTTTCCTGCTACGCAGGATATTATCAGCCTTCTGCTTTCACGACGCGACCAGGATAAAGTTATGGAAACAACAATGACCGGCCCGCACCGCGACAGAATTGTGTTTATGAAGGGTGGACAAAATTTTGTACAGACGGCTTCAACAGGACAGTGCCGCCTCATTTCACTCCTGCTTAGAGTCGCTCAAGCGATTTACTATACCCGCGCCACCGGCATGAAACCCGTGCTTTTAATGGACGACGTTCTTCTGGAACTTGACCCCGACAAGCGCGCCAAACTTACAGCAATGCTCCCTGAATATGAACAGCTCTTCTGTACATTTTTGCCGGGCGAACCATACGAAAGGTATATGCACGATACCACAAAAGTTTATAAAATAGAGAATGGTGAATGGCATGAGTGAAGATAATATTGTTTCAATGCAGAGCATTCTTGAACAGTGCAGAATTTTTTCTCAATCAGATGAAGGGCAGCTTCCGTCTGTATGGCGTACAGTTGTTTCGCGCATAAAATCAACTGCGGAAAATTCAGAGAGGGAGGATCTTATAGATAAGCGCATTCCTCTTGGAGAACGCCTTGCTTCTAATACACGCGTTGTGGATCTTAAAAATGGCGTGCTCATAATTGAATCGGATCATCCGGGTTGGATACAGTATTTGAAGTTCTATCAGAAATTTATTATCAAGGGTCTGGCAATGGAAAGTCCGGATCTTAAGGTGCAGTCGCTGGCGTTCAGATTAAAGGGTAAGGAGAAAAAAGAAGCTGATGTTTATGAAGAAGCCCTTAAAAAAGCCCGCGAAGAGATGGAAGAACGAATGCGTAAGAATGAGGAAGAAACCAGGAAGTTTTTTGGAGAAGAATAGATTACCGGGTCAAGCCCGGTAATGACATATGGAGCGGTTGACCAACTTCAAAAAATAATGATATATTAGAGTACTATTTTTCTGAACAATTTTCGGAAGGATTTTTAACAAGAAAATATTTTTTTATATATAAAAGGAGCGTTCTATGAAAAGAACATATCAACCAAGCAAAGTAAAACGCAATAGAAAATTCGGATTCAGAGCCCGCATGGCTACAAAGGGTGGACGTAAAGTTCTTGCAAGAAGAAGAGCAAAGGGCCGCAGAAAGCTCACTGTTTCTGACGAACACAAGAAATACTAATTTAAGGGAAGGACACAGTCTTGATAAAAACGGGATTTTTTAGACGGGACGAACGTATAAAAAATCCCGCCGATTTTAAAAAGCTGTACAATAAAGGAAAAAAGATAAGTATTCCAGGTGCCAAGTTGTTTTACCTTGAGAATAACCTGGAAATGAACAGAGTTGGTTTTCCTTTGATTCGTGGCTACGGTAACGCGGTCGAAAGGAACTTATCAAAAAGATACAGCCG
>CAMKDH010000260.1 GCA_946411215.1 uncultured Treponema sp.
GTTTTCTTTGTGATTTCAGCATCAGTTTTTAAGGCTGCTGCATCGTTGCCGGCATTTTCATAATCAAGCTTTTTCTGCTGCAGCTTTTTAATCTGCTCTACCTGCTTGTCGATTTCTTCCTGAAATTCAGCCTTCTTTTTTTCGTAGTTTCTTACTGGTGCCGAATTTCTAAAATATGCCTGATAAACCTTTGCAGTATCAACAACTCCAAATTTTGTAATCTGCTGAGAAAAAGCAGGAAGAGCGGCAAAGGCAAAAAGTGCAAGTGAAATTATAAGTTTTAAGTATCTTTTCATTGTAAAATCCTTTATATAGATTCCCGGGTCAAGCCCGGGAATGACATTGGTTTATTTCCTATTAATGACATCTAATCTATTTTATAACAAATCCTAATAGTTCACAATATTAAATGAAAGCACGAACTGGAAAGGTTCATCTGCAAACTTAGGCTTTCCATCTACAATTCTATAGCGCCATGCAAACATAAGGTGCAGAGGCAGCTGTGGAATAAGGAAGCGGATTCCAGGACCATAACTGAAGTAGAAATCTTCAATCTTCAAATCGCTTACATCCTTCAGCTTAGGTTTAACTGCAGCGGCATCCCAAAATCCATCCAGACCAAGTACGCCAGGAACAAGAGGGAATCGAAGCTCACACTTGTTGGAAAGCATGAACTGACCTCTTCCTTCACGGTAAGCCTCTGTCCAGCCGCGTCCGTTCAACATACCATCAATATAAACATTGTTACCCTCGCTGATTTCTGAACGAGGAATAACAGTAGAAATACCGGTATAGTTGGCAAGAATCAGCTTGAAAGACCAGCTTTCAGAAACCGGAATATCGATGAGCTTGAGGTAACCTTCGAGCTTTGTATCTGTACGTGCAAAGAATTCCTTTTCAAAGCCAGGAAGCAGACCATACCAGGCTACACGCTGACTGAGGAACCAGCCCTTAGTTGGGTCATAGTTTATGTCGCGGTTATCAATGGAAATATTACCATAGAGGGAATTAGAAACACCCCAGCGGTTTGCATAAAGTGAAACACCAGTGTTTACAGGCACGAAAATGTTTTCATCAAAAATATTTCTGGAAAGAGAAGTTGAAAGGCCACCCGAAAGCGTGATGATTGCATAATCAGGAGTCCAGCGTCTTGCAAGACCTGTACTTACACCAATACCCCAGTCATGATAGTTCATTGTATATTTATTCTGAACAAGCTCCAGGTTTGGCGACCAGAAGTTTACATAACTTGTATTTAAAGCATGATTGAGGGAAAGAGTTGTATTAAAGGAAATAGGAAGATTTCCTATCCAGCTCTGGGTATAAGACAAATCAAATTCCTGGGCAGAGTTTGAAAGCTGAGTTCCCAGAGAAAGGGTTTTACCTTCACCAAAAAGGTTAGAGTTTTCCAGCTTAAGATAAAGGGATACAGGAATTGTTCCCGGATCAATGGCACCCGTAAATACAACACCAAACTGAACGGAAGAAGTAGACTGTTCTTCAACAGAGAAAACAAGGTCTACAAGATTTTCTTCTGTTCCCTGCTCTACCTCCGGAACGATATTTGAAAAGTAACGGAGGTTCATAAGATTTCGAAGACCATTAATAATCTTGTCGTTAGAGAAGGTATCACCAGGGGTAATAGGGATTTCGCGGGTAATTACATATTCCTTGGTTTTTCCGTTTCCCTTAACACTGATATTTTCGATATGGCTTCGGGAATGTTCAACAATAGTAAGGTCGTAAGAGATTTCATGTCTGTCGACATCTTTTACAGGAACAGGATAGAACTCATTTGTCATATATCCGTTCTCATAATATACATTAGTCAAAGACTGCAAATCTTCCTGAAACTTGGTAGCGTTATAAACCGCGCCAACCTTAAGCTTACGGTTTTTAGAAAGCTCTTCCTCAGTGAATACCTCGTTTCCCTTAACTCTAAGGCCGGAATAAGTATACTGAGCACCCTCCTGAATCACAAAGAGAATAGTCATTTCGTCTCTCTGCTTTTCTTCGTTAAGGCTGGTTTCAATTTTTACATCAAGAATATTTGCGTCGGCATAACCTTTTTCGTTGTAATACTTGATGATAGTCTGCTTATCCTGTTCAAGGGTAGAAGGCTGATAGGCACCATCGCGGAAAAGGCTTACTTCCTTAAGAGAAATTTTATTTTTAAGGGTACGGCTGGAAACAATAGAGTTGCCGCTAAAGTTGATTTCACGGATAACAGAATTGTTTCCTTCAGAAATTTCAAAATTAATTACAATTCCGTCTGCAGTTTCTTCTATAGAATGAGTGATGTAAGAGGCTGTATAACCCTTCTGCAGATAATAGTTTCTGATTAAACGCTCATCAAGAAGGATTTTTGCTTCTACATAAATATCGCTGCTTTTATTTTTAATCTGTTCACGCAGCTCACCATTACGGATTTTTCTGTTTCCAACAAAATTGATTTCCGCAATAACAGGACGTTCTACTACTTCAAAAACCAGAAGAACCTTATTGTCTTTTCCACCATCATGCTTTGCATAAGGAGTGATATCTTCGAAAAAGTCCAGACTATAAAGACGGTCCAAAAGCTCATTATAAGTGTCTGTTGTAAAAGGCTGACCTATAAAAGAGCTTGAAATACCCTGTAATTCAGATTTTTTTACATTCTTTAAGCCTGTATAATCAATTTTGCTTATAGGCTGCTCCCAATACCATTCGCTGTCCTGGGAAAAAGCTGAAAAAACTGTTGCAAAGAACAAAACAACTAATGCACAAACTTTTCGATGCATCACATTACTCCTACTTCCATCAGAATGCAAATTTCCAAGAAAGGGTTACAGACGTGGAAGGAACAAATTGATTTTTTAATAATGCGTTAATATCAGGAGCCATAT
>CAMKDH010000261.1 GCA_946411215.1 uncultured Treponema sp.
TGAACGTTTCAATATCCATGTTTGAAACTGCAAACTCGTTGATGAGTTCTTCTTTGACTCTTTTGACTGGGAATATCATAAAAAAATCTCCTTGATCTTAAAAATCAAGAAGATTATATGGCATGCAATTTTTTATTCGTAGGGGGTGCAGGTTTGACGCTTACTTTGAAGGGGTAAGCGTCAATTTTTAACCTCCTACGCGTCATTTTTCCAGGTACCCTCTTCATGAAAGGCAGAAATTGAGATGTTCCAGGGAAGTAATTTTTCAAAATCTTTTTTTGTCTGACAGTTTACAGACTGATCAAAAACGCATCTCAAATATTCATATGGATCGAGATGATAATATTTTGCATTCTCAATAAGAGTAAATAAGAAGCATGAACTTTCAGCACCTTTTTCGCTTCCTGAAAAGAGCCAGTTCTTACGACCAATTACAAATGGCTTAATCGAACGTTCTGCAATGGAGTTATCAACAAATAAATCCGGACAATCAAGATAATTCAATAAATGCTGCCATGAAGATAAAGCGTAATTGATGGCTCTGCCAAACTTCAATGTTGGAGGTACTTTTGGTTCCATTTCCAAAAGCCACTTATGGAATTCATCAAATATAGGCTTTATCAATTCCTTTCGTTTAGAGACTAATTCTTCAGGAGGAAGATTCATTTCAATAAGTTCTTCCTCTTTTTTATAAATTAGCTGAATGTATTTTACGGCTTTTCCGGCACCTGGAGATTTGCCGTTTAATGAGGCGTCAAAGAATTTTCTTCTTACGTGGGCAAGGCATGCTACATGGATGATTTTATCATCCGGATATAAAAGATTATGTTCTTTGAGTGCAGTTTCATATCCCAGATATTCATCTGTCTGGAGCCAGCCCTTAAATCCATTAATGAATGGTTTTATAAATTTTGCATTCCGACTTTCATAATATCTGTAAATTACAGCTTTTTTATTCTTTGGCCCTCCAATTCCAAGCCAGATATATGATTTCTGACGATTTTCATTTTCAGTCTGGTCTTTATATTTGAGAATCCTGACCGTTGTTTCATCCATGTTCATAGTTGTGCCGGTTTTAATATGTTCCATAATCAAACTGTCTAAAGGTTTAAGCTTCGTATAAATCTGTTCCTGCCAGTTTGACATATCTGCTCTTGAAACTGTAATACAGCGACGTTCAAAAGCTTTTTCCTGTCGGTAGAACGGCATATGCTCACAGAATTTATTAGTCATTACATAGGCTAAGAGTTCATTTGTTGCAATTGATTTTGGAATAAAATATTTTACAGCTGATGCCTGACGGAATACTGGATTATCTTCATCACCGCTTCCTTCACAGTTTGGACATGCATATTTTGGATATATATCTTCAACCGCATACATCTTTGCAGGAATAATTCTCAGGTGTTTTGTAGAATTCTCCCCTACTTTCTTCAATCTGCATCCACATGCACAGACTTTTTCTTCCTCGGGAATATCGTGATAAATCTGTTTTGTAGGAGTTGAATCATCAATGGCTTTTCTGCCGCATTTCCTGCGGATATATTCGCGGACTTTTATTTCCTTGTATGGTCCTTCACAGGCTACAGTTTCTGCAATTTCTGAGTCTGAAGGTATAAGATCTTCATCCTCAAAATCAAAAAGAAAAGGCTGATTATCAGCTTTTTCTGAATGGGAGCAGAATCTGTGTGTAAGTTGTGATGACAGTTCTTCCTGCAGTCTAAGATTCTCTATTCGCAGCTCTTCTTTCTCTTTTTTTTCAGCTTCGAGTTCTTTGTTCTTTTGATTAAGTAATGAAATCTGGGTACTGATTTTGAGGTCTTTTTCTGAAATGACAGCGTCTTTTGACTTTAATTCCTGCTGCTGTTCAGCAATTTGCAGCTTTGCAGCAGCAAGCATTTTGAGAGCTTCTTCTAATGTTATTTCCCCTTCATTTCCCACATTTAAAGAGTAGCATTTTTAAAAAAATTTAAAAAGTGGGTTTAAAAAGTTTTTTAATTTATTTCTGAAAAAAATAATTCATCATGTCCCTTAAAGAAATCAACACCTTTTAGAAGCATTTCTATCTGTTCAAGATTAAGCTGTCTTACCTGTTCCTGTGTATCAGGCCATGGCCAGTTACCTTTTTCCAGTTTCTTTTGTGCTACCCAGAATCCAGTTCTGTCCCACCAGATCATTTTAAGAATATTTCTTTTTCTGTTACAGAATAGAAATACTGCTCCGCTGAAAGGGTCATCCTTCATTATTGATTTTATGATTTCAAGCAGCTGATCCTTTGATGCAAGCATATTTGTAGTTCCTGGTCTGATAATTATTCTTGTATGTGAAAAATCTAATCTCATATACTTGCCGCCGTCTGAAGGATTTTAAAGAGATTGGTTTCGCATGTTTCTATCGGGATGTCAATTTCGATTCCTCCGGCTCTTACTGTAATTAGATCTTTTCGATTCTTTGAAAGAGTTATTCCTTGTTTTGATACTTTTGGAATATCAAGTTCAACAAAATCTGTCGTTGAAAAGACTTCGTTTTTCGCAGGTGCTGGATGCATTACTTCATCTATCCAGCTTTTTAATGCATCCGGTTGGATGCTGTGCATCTGACTGAACGTTTCAATATCCATGTTTGAAACTGCAAACTCGTTGATGAGTTCTTCTTTTACTCGTTTTACAGGGAATATCATAAAAAAATCTCCTTGATCTTAAAAATCAAGAAGATTATATGACATGCAAATTTTTATTCGTAGGGGGTGCTGGTTTGACGCTTACCCATGTGGGATGATTGAAAAATTTATTTTTACAGTGCCATTCCTTGGCACTCTTGCATTTTATAATAAAAGCCATAAAGTAACAA
>CAMKDH010000262.1 GCA_946411215.1 uncultured Treponema sp.
CTTCGAGGTAGCGTCCAAAAATTGTTTTACCACCCTTACCTCGTTCAGGCTGCATCTTTGTTGCAAGAGGCTGTTCAGCAATAACGTTCTGAATCTGATTAAGTTCCTTGTAGTTGATTTGTCCAGTTTCTGAAACCTTTGCCTTAAGACGTTTAGGATCAGTTTCAAAGTTGTAAAGAAGATATGCATCTTTTCCGTCAACAGGAAGAATTGCACTTGCAACTTCAAAAGGAATATTATAAACAGGATTATCTACAAACTCATTAATCTTTGCTTCATCGTAACACTGCTCAATAACACCCTGAGCACTAAGAGCACGCTTGATTGAATCTGGAGAGGCTTCTGCACCACTCAAGGCTGGAGGTGTAACAATGATAGAAGCCTTCATTTCGTCCTTAGTACATTCAACAGAAATAAGAACGTCACCAGCAGGAACATGCTTGTATGCACCAACTATGCAGTATTCATTATCTGTTCCCTGCTTAACAAATTTCTTAACAAGTGATTCATCGACTTCGAGTGTATCTGGACGGTTGATTTCCTGCATGACATCTTTAAACTCAACAGCCATACCTTTTCCAACCGGAGGAATAACCTTGAGCATAATGTCTGATGAAAAATGATGTACGTAAAAAAGTCCGTCTCTGTCTTTGATAATCTCTTCTTCTTCTGCACCGTCTTCTGAAAACAAACCATCCGAAGCGAGTTTGCGAACTTTTTTGATTGTTGAAGGATCTTGATAAATGCGGAGCTTCCAGGGCTTTTTACCCATGCCCAAAAATCCGTCACTTCCCCTTTCCATGATTTCATACTGGAGGGAAGAAACTTTTGCATCAAGTTGAACTGCAGCATCCTGAAGTGCTTCATCAATCGTATCTGCATGAACTTCAACAGAATGAAGCTCCTTATCACGGTCGAGACGTTTTCGCATTTCTTCACGAACTACATCAAGAGTTACCATCTTATTAAATGATTCCCTTTCTGAGGTTTGTAAGTTTTGCTCTCAGACGCAAGTTTGCTTTTGTATGAAGCTGTGAAATGCGTGATTCACTTACTTCAAGAACTTCTCCAATTTCTTTAAATGTCAAATCTTCATGATAGTAAAGTACAATTACCATTTTTTCTTTTTCTGGTAATTCACTGATTGCCTGTGCAATTACTTTTCTGATTTCTTCACGTTCTGCAATTACATCAGGATTTAAGCTTGCAGGAGATTCGATGTTATTACCAATAGACATATTGTCATTATCATCACCTGCGTACCATACATCATTAAGAGAAAGAATACTTGTTCCCGAAACCTTCATGATTGTTCGGTGGTATTCTTCTTCTGTCATATTCAAGGATTCTGCAATTTCTGCATCGCTGGCTGGTCGTCCAAGTCTAGATTCAAGAGAAACAATTGCATCTTCTATTTCACGAGACTTCTGTCTTACTGAACGAGGAACCCAGTCCATCTGTCTAAGCTCATCAAAAATCGCACCACGAATACGAGTAACAGCATAAGTTTTGAACTTTACGTTTTTAGAAGTATCATACTTGCTGATAGCATCGAGCAGACCAAACTGACCGTAACCAACAAGGTCATCAAACTCAACGCTGTTAGGCATGCCTACTGCAACCTTTCCGGCAACATATTTTACCAGAGGCATATACTGACGTATGAACTTGTCTCGTATTGCGGGAGATTTTGTTTTTTTGTATTCATTCCAAAGATCGTCTTCTTCCTGTTCGTCGTTAATCGGCATAATCTTTCATCCTTTTACGTTTCTTCTGCTAATATTGAACTAATTGCCTTCGCCATAAGCGACGCATCCTTTATTTCACCACTACCAACTTCAGAACTCTTGTAATTTGTAGAATTATGAACAAACTGCGCTTCGTCTGAATCAGAAATTACAACTGTATCATCATCCGGATGTTCTGAATCAGAAGCAAGTTTCAAATCAGACATATCAGGCAATACATCAAGCTCAGCGCCTTTTTCTTTTTGCTGCTGAACAATTGCTTCACGTCTTGTTTCTGCTTCTTTTGGAGTTTCAGATTCAGCTCCAGAAAAATTACTTACTGTTTCAAGATTTCTGATTGGGACAAACTCATCTTTTGGAACAATTTTTTCTGGACCTGCTTCTTCTGAAGCACCCGAAGAATTATAATCAGATTCATTTAACATCTGATGATTTTCACCAACATCATAACGGTTTGGATTCGAACTTGGTTCAAGCGGTTCATCCTGAATCACTATATCAACATTCTGTCCAAGATTTCTTTTCTCTGGGTTAGGAACAAAACCTTCTGAAGCAGAAGAATCTGAACCTTCAGCAGCCACAGATTCTACATTAAGGAATTTATCAAAAACAATAGAAATGCCAAATCCTAAAAGACCAAACACAACAGCAAAAATTAATGCCATTAAGAGGATATGACCAAAACCTGATTTTGAAAAGAAACCTGAAATAAGAGATAAAACGAAACCTGCTGCCGCACAAATAGCAACCGACTTTATGTTTTTCATTTCACCTCCCATTTAAATTATTTATACAATTATACACTATATTGTCAAAAAAATACAGTTTTTTTTAATATTTTGACTTTTTGCCAAGAAACTTCTTTATAAAGCTAGAAACTCCTTCATTATATTCCGGCTCTGTCTTTTCAATCTTTCCAACGATGTGTTTAAGACATACAGCAGGTTTTGAAGTTGGGTTTACAACAATAAAAGGTTTTTGGCGGATTACACTTGCCTGAACAACAGGATCTTCGTAAACAAAGCCAAGATACTCAACCTTGTATCCAAGGAACTGACCAACAATTGTAATAATGCGTTCAGAAATACGTTTACCTTC
>CAMKDH010000263.1 GCA_946411215.1 uncultured Treponema sp.
CTTTTAATAATTCTGCAATATCTGGACGCTTCCATCTTACAGCAACTGTATATGGCGTGTCACCAGCAACATTTTTAACATTTGTTGCTATACCATATGATAACAGATTTTTTACAGTTTCGATAGAGGAAGTTTTAGCAGCATAGTGTAAAATAGTATTTCCCTGAATATCGCTCATGCCAGCAGCATATTTTACGATACTTTCAATCATTCTCTTGTTATTTTTCTCAAGAGCAATTGTTACGCCGTTTGTTCCTTTTTTGTCGATTGTCTGGAATGGATTACCGCCTTTTTCAAGAAGGATAACTGCCATTTCAACATTATCAGCTTCAATTGCATAGTTCAAAGGTGTATATCCGTTTGCATTTCGAGTATCAAGAGGGAAGCCTTTGTTTATAAGTGAGCGTAAAAGGTCTGTTTTGTTTGTTGATTTTACAACAATGTGAATTGGAGAGTTTCCGTCGCTGTCTGTAATGTTATAAGAATCACCAAGAATTGCATCAATGATTTTTGTGTCCTTATTTAATACAATTGAGAACGGAGTATTTCCTTCTTTATCACGTGAAAGAGGATTTCCTCCAGCGTTTCTGATAAGATTAATAATTTCGATATTGCCCATGTATGCAGCTTCATGGTAAGCATTCTGTCCGTTTATCTGCTGAAGGTTTGGATTTGCTCCATAATTGAGCAGCAGTTTCAAAATATCAGCATTCTGAACACGGATTGTATCCATAAGAATTGTAACACCTACAGCATCGCAGGAATTAGGATCGGCACCATTTTCAAGAAGATATTTTGTAACTTCATATTTGTTTGCAATTACGGCTTCGGCAAGTGGTGATTTTTCTGCTCTGTTCTGGGCGTTAATGTTAATTCCAAGTTTAATCAGTTTTTCTGCTGATTTTTGTGCACCCCAGCGAACTGCAATATGAAGTGGTGTACTTCCAAGGTTATCGCGTTCTTTTACAGAAGCGCCTCCATCAACAAGCAGCTGGATGATCTGAGGATTGTTGCTCTTTGCTGCGTTGAAAAGACAAGTTTCGCCGTTAGCGTTTTTAGCATTTATATCTGCACCTTTTTCAAGCAGAGTTTTAATTGCTTTATCGTATTCCCAGTCAGCAGCGTAATGAAGAACTGTATTTCCACTACCATCTGTAGAAACAATAGTTTTTGAAGTAATAAGCCAGTCCTGGAGCTTTCCGCCTTCTTTAAGCGCAAGTCTTAATGGAGAATTGTTATCTTTATTTGTAGAGAAAATGTCTGCACCTTTTTCAAGAAGCAGCTTTCCTATCTGTTCCATGTTTTTTGATGCAGCAAGATAAAGTGGAGAATCACCGTCGCGGTTTCTGATGTTAACATCGCTTGTAAGCCCGATAATATGCTGGATTTTTGACATTGGAGCATTGTTTATAAGGGCAATGTGCAAAGGAGTGTTTCCTTCTGAATCCTGAGTTTGACAGTTATTTTCATTTAACACTGCTTCAAAAACTGCATTGGGCATATTAGGGTCAAAAGCCATAGAAAGAGGTGATTTTCCATGAGTATCCTGTGTGTGGATGCTTGCACCATTTTCAGTAAGCAATTTAATTGTGTCGACATCTTTTGCCTGAATTGCAATTGCAAGTGGTGTAACACCTTCCTTGTTGCGGGCATTAATATCAGCGCCACCTTCAACAAGAGTTTTGATTATGCTTGAATTTGCTTTGAGCATTGTTGCTGTGTGAAGAACTGTATCGCCATAAGTATCTGCCTGATTCAAATCGGCTCTGTAACGGATAAGAATGTTGTAAGTTTCGCGTAATTTATCACGAGGGATAATAAGCAGGATTGGAGTTTTTCCAAGATTATCTTTTGCATTGATATTTGCACCTGCATCAAGAAGCATTTTTGCAATATCAAGCTGACCATAACGAATTGCTTCGTGAAGTGGTGTAGAACCGGAACTGTCCTGAACAGAAGTATCGGCATTGTTTTCCAAAAGATATGTAGCGATTGCCTTGTGTCCCATGATTGAACATAAATGAAGAGGAGTTTGTCCGTCTCCAAGGCGCTGATTCAGGTTTCTGGAAGAAACTGCATCCTGAAAATATGAAAAGTTTGTTTCTACAGGATCTGCATCTGCCTGAATAAGAGCTGCGGCAATTTCTACAGACTCAATATTGTCAATATCTTCAAAAGCAAGATCAAGAGGAGTTTTCTTGTCATCATCTTTTATTGAAATAGGAAAACCTGCTTTTATACAAGCATTTATACCGCGCAGATTTTTTGTCTGAACAAAATAATGAACAAGAGTTTTTCCGTTATCATAGCGAAGCGTTGCGGTTTTTTCGTTTATAAACAAATCGTAGTAACGTGCATTTTTCTTAGGGTCAAGTCCAAGATCAATAGCTGAAACTCCATTTCCGTTTCGTGCAAAAAGATTTGAACCTACACAGGCAAGAATCTTTGCCGAATTAAAAGCGTCATTTTCAATAGCAACATGAAGGGGAGTGTCGCCGTTTTTATTTTTGATTTCTGAATCTGCGCCTTTAAACAAAAAGTATTCAATTGAGTTATAATCATCAATTGCAGCACAAAGGTGAAGAAGTGTGTTTCCATCCTCATCTGTTTCGTTTATGTCTTCGTCAATATTAAAAAGGCTGCGTGCTTTATCTGTTTGTCCAGCCTTCATGAGTTCGAGCGCTGTTAAAGGTGTCTTTTTTTCTTCTTCCACAGGAGCCGAAGCACAACCAATAGCTCCTAAAATAACAGCAGCAGTAATAATTAATGAAAAAGCAATCTTTTTAGTCATATTTCCCCTCTATAAAAGATAATTACTTCTATATCGTTTATATCGGAGAAAATAG
>CAMKDH010000264.1 GCA_946411215.1 uncultured Treponema sp.
GCGCAGAAGAGGTAAACATATATTCCCCGGGCTTAACCCGGGGAAGCTTTGTCGAAATAAATATGAAACTTTAGTCCAGAAACTTTATAAGTTTATCCCAGTTTTTGAGGTGCTCACTTATCTGTTGCTGCCTCTCAAGATTAAAGGTATCCGTCAATTCTACCCTAGTAAACAAATCTCCAAAGTAGCATTACACTTCACGCAGAGGTGTAAAAATGCAACAACGAACAAATGAAGAAAAAGAAGAATTAGTACAGCTGTACAAGCAGAGCGGGATGAGTGCGAGGGCATTTGCAAAAGAGTTTGAAATTAACCTTGGCACATTCAGAAACTGGCTTTATAAAAAGCCATCAAAAAACATTTCAACAGATAATAACTACAAATTTGTTAAAATGGAACAAATAGAGCTTCTTTCGTTACTAAACAATCTAATTTCTCAATGGGAAAATGAACTGGTTGAATTTAAGCAGGCAAACAAAGATTTTAAGCTTTCTGAAATTGGACAGTATTTTTCTGCTCTTTCTAATGAGGCAAATCTTAGAAAACTTGAAAAAGCTTAGCTTGTTTTTGGTGTCCATAACAAAACTCGACAAATTGTTGGAACCGATTATCGAACAAAGAAAGATGCTCGTGAACATTTAAAATACGAAATATCTCAGGTACTTGAACCTTCTTTAACGTTTAGAAACATATATGAAATAATAACATCATTAGGTCGTGTTCTGCTTTTTGAAATTCCAGCAGCACCACAAGGAATGCCGGTTTCTTATAATGGGCACTTTTACTGTCGAGCTGGCGAAAGTTTGCTTGCCTTATCATTAGACAAACTTGATGAAATCCGAAGACAAACAATCAGTACAGATTACAAGAGCCTGCTTATTCTTATTAGGAAAAGCAGAAAGTAATTTCTTTGTTTCTCCACAAATGGCACAAATAACCTGGAAGCTTGAAACTGAAGAAAGAGCTTACGAACATTATGGATTTCCATTTATCCTAAATGCTACAGAAGTTTATAACCACATACGAAACTATCAGATGAAAATGATGCCAGATGATTCTCTTGTTGCAATATCTGTTCCAAAATATGATAAGCGTGTTTTTATGGCAAACCGCAGGAATACATATTAGGAACAAAAACTCCTGCTGATTACCGGAACCCTTGTTTAGCAAGAGCCATGTCTGAACTTGGAATGATAGATACTATGGGATATGGAATCTACCAGATGACTAAAAACCAGGCTGAAACGTATCATTTATTACCAGATTATGATTTATCAGATTCAGCAAAAACTATAATGACTCTATATGCTTTTGAACCAAATTATGAATACACCAAGAAAATATTGAATAACAAGAATCTGTCTTTTGATGAAATTGTAAAACTAGATGCTGAACAAAAAACAAATCTTTCTAAAGCAACAGTAGGCAATTCTATGGCAGGAGTTTGGAATGATGTCCCTCAGAATGTCCCTCAGAATGTCCCTCAGAATGTCCCTCAGAAAAATACAAAGCTACCTGCTAACTTTGATACAGTTGTATTGGATTTGATTAAACAAAACAATAAAATAACAAGAGAAGAAATTGCATCAAAATACAATGTTGGCGAAAAAACAATCACACGTCGATTAAAGAAACTTAATGTAATATTTGTTGGCAGGGGAATAAACGGTCATTGGGAAATTCGATAAATTAGCAGACCAGCAAGAATATAGGACTTATGAATGTTTTCTAAATCGCCCAGCGCAAGTAACCCTTGCCCACTCAAAAACAACTTGCCATCCTCGGCAAGTTGTGCTATTATTTAAAAAAGAAAGGCACTTCGCAATTTAGCGTCTTGCCTCAACTGTTGTTTTACTCAGTTAAGAGTAAAGCCCGTCATGAGGTGTCAGCTCTGGCGGGCTATTTTTTATTCTTACGTTTCTTCCTTTTGCGGAGAAGGCGCTGAATAATGTCAATGAAAAGTTGAATAGCTGTAAACAGCAAATCCAAAAATTCATACAAACTCATAGCTGCCTCCTGAAATAAGTAATCTACAAGCATTGCTGCAAGTAGTCGAATTTCGGAGACAAGACCGCCATTAACTGCGAAGTGCCTGATTAAAGTATATAATATACAGTTTTATTTATCAATAATAAAATATACAAAAAGTGTAAATAAAGTTTGACATCACCCCCAATCCATACTATACTTTCCTTATGCTCGATTCATTAAAATATTTTAGGGAACAGAATAATTATTCTCAGGGGGCAGTGGCTTCGTTTCTTGGAGTTTCACGGCAGATGTATATTAAATATGAAAACGGGGAAGTGGAACCTCCTCTTAAAGTGGTCGTTCAGCTGGCACAATTTTACAGAGTTTCTTATGATGTTCTCATAGATAATAAGATTCCTGGAAAGAAAACCTATGATATTCCAGACCCACAACCTCTTAAAGTTGCATCACCTGCACCTGCATTCGGAGCAGCCTCATCCAGCGACTCTTCCTATTACCTAAAATCAATAATGGAAATGCTTCCAAAACTCCTCTATGCAGAACAATTAAAAGTCCTCTCAGCACTTTCTGGAATGGTTCAAAAAGAAACAGAAGAAAAAATAATTCCAGACCGCAAAATGCAGGCGTACACAAAGCTGCTGGCTCTTAATGATGAGCTTCACCTCAATTCAAACGGTCAGAAATGGACCCGCGAGGAACTTTATGAGCGATAAAACAAAAGTGTTTTTTGATTCCAATATTCTTGTCTATTTTGCCGACGGAGCCGATCCTAAAAAGCAGCGAACCGCAGAAAATCTCATTAAAAATGCTGTCATCAACGACAATGGTGTAATTTCAACTCAAAGCCTTCAGG
>CAMKDH010000265.1 GCA_946411215.1 uncultured Treponema sp.
CCGATAAAATATAAGAATGTTCGACGTAAAAGATTCAGATTTTTTCGACATGGAAGATGACGCTTTTGATACAATTGTAGAAGACGACATCAGTTTTAATGGCAGCATAAAAATGCAGAAGCCTTTCTTAATTCGTGGAAAAATCACAGGTAAAATAGAAACTCAGAGTGATCTTGTTATAGACACAAACGCAGTTGTAGAAGCAGATATAAAAGCAGATAGAGTCCTTATTCGCGGAAAAGTAAAAGGAAATGTCCACGGAGAAAAACTTATTTTTGTTACAGCTTCGGGTTCTCTTGATGGTGATATCATAACTCAAAAAGTAGTACTTGAACCGGGAAGTGATTTTTCTGGAAAATGTACAATGGTGAAAAAATAAAATGAAAAAAACAGCACTTTCAATTTTTGTATTATTGTTAATTCAGACTAACACAATTTTTGCTCAGGCTCAGCAGAAGGATGCTCTTGTACTTTATCACAATGGAAAATACAAGGAATCTGTTCAGGTTTGTGAAGAAGAGCTTAAAGAAAATCCAAACAGAATTGACTCTTATGTAGTTATGTGCTGGTCTCTCGTAAAAAACAAACAGTATGCCGAAGCAGAACAGCGTGCAACAGAAGGTCTTTTAATTAGTGCATATGATCTTCGTCTTATTGAGATTCTTGGAGAAGCACGCTACTACCTTGGAAAAAATAACGGAGCTATGGAACAGTTCCAGAAATATGTTGCTGGTGCAAACGAAAGCAGTTCACGACTAGGGACCGCATATTATTTCATGGGTGAAATATATATCCGCCAGGGAAGATATCAGCATGCAGATATTTCTCTTTCATCTGCAGTTAAAAAAGAACCTTTGTATGATGCATGGTGGATCCGTCTTGGATATGCAAGAGAAATGGCTGGAAATTATCTTGAATCACTTGAAGCTTATGATGAAGCTTTAAGATTGAATTCTTCGTCTGTAGATGCCTCTCGCGGCCGTGACCGTGTAAAAGATAAGATTAAATAAGTGTGTACTGTCAGAATAGAAACACTAGGCTGTCGTCTTAATCAGATAGAAAGCGAATCCGCTGCACAACTTTTTATTGAATCAGGTTTTAATGTTGTTTTCTCAATTAATGATGCTGATGATCAGACACGTCTTGTTATTATTAATACATGCGCCGTAACCCAAAAAGCTGAACAAAAAGCGCGCAGGATTTTCAGGCTTGTATTAAAAAATTATAAAAATGCAGTTGTGCTTATTACAGGCTGTTATGCCCAGCTTTCAAAAACTCAGATTGAAAACATGGATAATCGGATTGCAGTTTTGGGCGGACAGATAAAAAGCCGAATTGCAAAGCTTCCTGATTTATTAAAAAACAATACGCTTTCTCCTGTTGATTTTACAGCTCTTGTAAAAAACGAACTTTGTAATATTCCCGTAATTAAACCTGGTTTTCCTGAAGATTCTTTTAAGTTTGCTGCAAGCTCCTTACAGGCTCATTCACGTGCAAGCCTTAAGATTCAGGATGGCTGCAATAACAACTGTGCTTTCTGTACAATTCATATTGCCCGCGGTCACAGTGTTTCACTTGATGTAAAGTCTGCTTTGGAACGTGTTCGTGCTTTAGAAAATCAGGGGTATGATGAGGTTGTTCTAACTACAATTAATATTGCACAATACAGAGGATTGTTTGTAGATTCAAACGGGGTAGAGCAGTATTTTGATTTTGCGGCTTTGCTAAAATATCTTTTGGAATCTACCCAAAAAATTAATTTCCGCATTTCAAGTTTGTATCCCGAAATTGTTAATGATGATTTTTGTAAGGTTATAAAAAATCAAAGAGTACGCCCGCATTTTCATATTTCAGTTCAAAGCGGCAGTAACAAAATCTTACAGCTTATGAACAGAAGATATAATCGTGATGATGTTTTGAATGCATGTAAAAATCTTAGAATCGCAAAGCCTGATTGTTTTTTAGCGTGCGATATTATTACAGGTTTTCCCGGTGAGTCTGATGAGGATTTTGAACAGACTCTAGATCTGTGCAAAAAATGTAATTTTACCTGGATTCATTCCTTCCCATTTTCCGCCAGACCCGGAACTCCAGCCTTTGATATGAAACCCAAAATCCCACAGTCAATTTCGCAAAAGCGCGCTCACGAATTAAATGATTGGGCAGTCCAGCAGAAATCAAATTATATAAAATCTTTCATAGGAAAACCTATACCTGCAATTATAGAAAAACAAAAATCCTCTTCTACAAAAACTTCGTTTATTTATAACTGTATGACCGAGAATTTTATCCATTGTCAGGTCACATCTCCAAACCCTTTACAAGAAAGTAAAGAATACAAAGTCACCATCTCTGATGTATTATTTGAAAATATACATAAGGGTGGAGAAATAGAAGCAATAGCTATTGTAAAAATTTGAAAACAAAACTACGTGAGCGTAGGGGCGGCTGCAAACTACATCTGAGCTTGACGAGCGAAGCGAGAAAAATCTTTCTTTACAAGCTCAGCAGTAGTTTGCAGACGCACCTTAGCGGAAGTAGCTTTGTTTTCCTCATGTTTGCATTTGGAATTGTAATAATTCACACAATTCATTATAATAATTATTCAAAAATACAATACATTTAGGTGAATTTGGTTGTATTTTAAGGAGTATTATTATGGCAGTTAATGAAAAATTGCAAATCATCAGGCACAGTTGTGCACACGTAATGGCGGAAGCAATCTTAAAGATTTATCCGGGAACAAAAATCGCTATTGGTCCAGCAATTGACAATGGCTTTTATTATGACTTTGATTTCCCAACAACCACCAAATTCACCGAAACCGATT
>CAMKDH010000266.1 GCA_946411215.1 uncultured Treponema sp.
TAAACTTTGAAATTCAGGATGAAATTGTAATCCGCCGTCTTTCTACACGCCGTGTTTGTAAGGCTTGTGGTGCAAACTTCAACGTTCTTACACTTCCACCAAAAGTAGAAGGTGTTTGCGACAAGTGTGGTGGCGAACTCTATCAGCGTGATGATGACAAGCAGGAATCTATCATGCACCGTATGGATGTTTACCGCGAGCAGACAGAACCTCTTATCAATTTCTACAAGAACAAGGGAAAGATTACCGACCTGGATGCATCTATTGAAACAGATGTGCTTCTTGGTAAGTTTAAAGAATTGTTTAAGTAAGAGATTGTGTCGCAGGCAAAGCCTGCTTACCAAGTTTTCGCTTTGCGAAAACTTGCGGGTCAAGCCCGACAATGACAATAATGACAATCAAATTTTCCTGTCATTCCCGGGCTTGACCCGGGAATCTCATTTAACAAAGTATCTTAATACTTAATATCAATATCAAATTTTAACTTCCACTCTTCATTGCGTAAGTATTTTTCTAATCTTAATGAGGACTGGAACTGAACCTTTGAGAACTTTCCAATCACCGGCGTTAAGCCAAAATCAAGTTTTAAATAAAGACTATCATTCAAATAACAGCTTCCAAAAACATCATAAAATCGTTCCGGGTGACGAAGATCCGGCAAGCGTACTGTTACTGTGTCATATTCAAGGGCAATGTCATAACCAAAATAAAGGCCTGCGCGCGGAAAGTATAAACGCCAGAAACCGTTTTGAATTTCCATTCCATAAACTAAGAGCTGGGCAAAGGCATCTACTGCTTTTCCGTTTGTATAGAAGATTTCGGCATGGACTGTTGTTGGCAGACAGAAAATCATGTTTTTATAATTTTGTACCGGCATTAAATATGGGATTTCTCCTGTGCCGTAAAAGCCCGTACTTATCTGATATGGATTCCAGTCGCCCCACTGCCAGAACGAAGTGATTTTTGCACCAGCAGCAACACCAAGCTTTTTCATTGGAGAAATACCGTACTGATGAATGTTTGAATAATGAAGTGCAGCAGTTGCCTGACTGTTTCTGTAAGCTTTACCTAACGAAGGCCAGCCCGAAAGATTTGGAAAAAGTTCTGTCTGCGTAATATCCCAGTAAGTTGTAGACGCATTAAACAAAAGCGAAACATCAAAGGTCAGACGACGGAAGGTCATGGCAAGCGGTAAGGTGAATAATACGTCGCTAAAGGCATAAAAAGTATACTCACCGTCTTCATTAAATTTGAAAACGCCCGAAGCAATGATGTCTGCAGGAGTCGATGTGTTTTTAAAATAAACTGCAAAGGCGGCATCCTTGCTCAATTCGATTTTTTGTGCGGCAAGCTCGTCGCGTTTCTTTTTGTCGGCATTAAAGAGTGTTTCAAAGTCGAGCGGTACAAAACCTTTTGCGGCCGAAATTAAAAGCTCGTTGTTTGAAAAAGGGTCTGACTGAGTTTCAAAGGTAACGCCAAGACCAGGTTCTTTTTTTACACCTTCCTGAAGTGTTATGTCGCGCACAGGCATGAAGAATGAAAAAGAGCCCTTGCGCATATATTTCCATGCAGAATATTTGGTAAAGACATCGGGTAATTCAAACAATTCATCTGGTGAAGGAAATGTTTCGGCGCAATAGGAAATTGTGGCATCTTCAAGAGGGATGTCGTTTAAGTGAACATAACGGATTTCTGAGTAATCAAACTTTTGCGATGAATAATAAAGCTTACAGTCGAACATTGCACCTGAGCTCATGCCGCCATAATAATCGCAGCCTGCAACAAACGAAAAAGTTGGAACTGAGTTGTTGTCAAAAAAGAGCCAGCCTGTTCGAACAAACGAAGGATTATACTGCAATACAAAATCATAAAGCAGACAGAAGTTTTTATCTCTGTCACTTTTTTTACCGGAAACTTCAACATAATCTGCAAACCTGAGATTTCGCATTTTAAGCATTTCTGGAACAAGCAAACCCTGCGCTTCTACAGAAAGTGTATAGAAGTCTTCGTCATTCATTCCGTCGTGAGGGCTGCCCGCTACAATATCTGTTACCATTATGTACCACTCATTGTTACGGCACAAAAGACAGGCAAACATATTTTTTCCAAGTGCAACCGGGCTATATGGAGTTGTATCTGGAGCAAAGCTTCGTGTATAAATAAGATTTTGTTCTGACTGACCAAAGCCTAAAAGTTTATCAAGAGCGGGAGATTCATAAATTCTAAGGCAGGAGTGTCCGTTGTCTACATAGTTTCCGGCAACTGCAAAACGTCCGTCGGCAAGTTTTACAATTGAACCGTCACGCATGTCGTATTTTTCTGGAAGAAATTTTCGTTCCTTTAAATCATAAATGCGCACAAGGTCATGTTCAAATTGTTCGCGCACCCCACCCTGCACATGAGAGACTGCCAGAAATCTTCCGTCGGGAGAGACTGTAAGATTTGTAATATTGTTTGCTAAAAAAAGGAGCTGTCTTAAACTCTGATAATCATAGAAGCCGGAAATATCAACCTCTTCCTTTAATTCATCGTACCAGACAAGTCCGTAGTTTGTGCTTACAATAAATTTATAATTTGAATCGTAATCTGATTTTAAAAACTGATTTGTTTTTTCTTCGTGAAAAGAATTAAACTCTGGAACCGGGATTGCATTTATAAAATCTTGCCATGCAACATCGAGCGTAATTCCATATACATCATAAAAAATCTTGTTTTCGAGTTTGAACAAATTGAGCTTTCCGCATTCCTGCCAGTATCGTCCAAACTTTTCGATTCCCCACAGCTGCTGAATATATGCATAAAAAGCAGCGGCGGCAATATAGTCAA
>CAMKDH010000267.1 GCA_946411215.1 uncultured Treponema sp.
GCAAGAATTCACAATCTGCGGAATATTGATGTTACTATTCCTAAAAATAAATTAACTGTAATTACCGGGGTTTCAGGAAGCGGAAAATCCAGCCTTGCTTTTGATACTCTTTATGAAGAAGGCCGTAAGCGATACCTTATGTTTTCTGGTACTCAGCTTATGGTGGAAAGTGAAATTTCTGTTGATGATATAAGGGGGCTGTCCCCAACAGTTGCAGTTGAGCAGCGGATTATCAGACAGAGTAATCCTCGAAGTACAGTTTCTACACGCACACAAATCGAAGCATTGTTATCATCGCTTTTTGCAAACTTTGGAGTGATGGACGAAGGTTATGAACTTGATGAACCTTTGGAAGCGGCCATGTTTCAAAAAAATTCTCCAAAAGGCATGTGTCCCCGCTGCATGGGAAAAGGCTATTACTACAAACTTGATGAAGAAAAAATGCTCCCGGATAAAAATATTCGTATTGATTCTTTATTCAGCGATATTTGTGATACCGGTCATATGTGGAGAATCTTCGAGCGTTATCGTCGAACTTTTCACAAACCAACGGATATTACCTTTGCACAATTATCTGAAGAAGATTATGACGAATTAATGTATGGACAAGGTAAACATTATGATGGCCTTGCAAAATTTATAATTGATACTTACGCCTGGGGACATTCCTCGTCTTCAATGTCTTCCTGGTCAAGAAAAATTGACTGTTGCAGCAAAGAAGCCTGCAAACGTTGTGAAGGAACCGGTCTTGGTAAAGAAGCTGCGCATACAAGAATTGGTGGTAAAACTATTACCGAAATTGAAAATATGTATCTGGATGATTTACTGGAGTTTTTACAGAAGCTTCCAATAGAAAAATCACCTTTGCAAAAAGAACTTGAAAAAAAACTTAAGTGTCTTTGTGATGTAGGACTTACTTATCTTTCATTAAACAGAACTCTTCCAAGTTTGTCTGGTGGAGAAATCCAGCGCTTATTTCTTGCATCGTACATAATTGCAGAAATGGATTCCATCATCTTTGTTTTTGATGAACCTACAATCGGGCTTCACGAAAATGAAAAACAAAATCTGCTTAAAATAATCAAAAAACTGATTGATGAAGGCAACACTGTAGTTTGTGTAGAACATGATGAAACTTTTATAAGGGCGGCAGATTACATTATTGATATTGGACCGGATGCTGGGGTTCTTGGTGGTCAGAAAATTTTTGAAGGCACTTTCCAGGATTTTTTGAAATGCAAGGAATCCAGAACTTCCCCTTATTTTGTGGAAAATGCGTTTCCAATTCCGGAAAAATACAGAAAGAAAAGCGGCCAGATCCTTTCTATAAAAAATGCAAATATTCATAATCTGCAGAATGTGGATGTAGATATTCCTCTTGGAATTATGGTTGGAATCGCAGGTCTTTCAGGTTCAGGAAAATCCAGCCTTATTTCAAATACACTGGTGCCGGGGTTAAAAGCTTTGATGCATGGAAAATGTATTACAGGAGATGAAAAATCAACTGACAAAATTGATGATGAAATTTTGGACCAGGAGGAAGGTGAAGAATTTTCTGAGGAAGAAAATCTGTCAGAGGAGACAAAAATCCTGGGGCACGAGCAGATTAAGAAATGTTATGTAATTGATCAGCGTCCTATTGGTCGTTCCCGAACTTCCTGTCCTGCAACCTACACCGGCATTATGGACCGCATGCGAAAACTCTTCAGCGAGTGTGACGAGGCAAAAGCTAAAGGTTTAGGCATAGGCTATTTTTCTTTGAACAGCAAGGGCGGTTGTCCTATGTGTCACGGGGACGGAGTTATTCATCGTCATATTGGTTTTGGCAATTTTATTGATTTGAAATGCGATAAGTGCGATGGTTTTGGTTTTGTGGCAGATACAATGAAGGTTCATCTGGATGGAAAAACAATAAAAGATTGTCTGGAAATGTCAGTCTCAGAAGCCTATGATTTTTTTAAGGATAAAGATGAAGTTATCGCAAATATTTTAAATGTGCTTATCAGAGTCGGAATGGGCTACATCAAGCTTGGGCAGAAGACACCTACAATTTCTGGTGGTGAAAGTCAGAGAATTAAGCTGGCAAAGGAACTGTCAAAAGGAAAATCGGCTAAGGGCGTTTTGTATATTTTGGACGAACCTTCAACCGGGCTGTCATTTTATGATTGTGAAAAACTACTGCATTTACTGAATGAACTGGTTGATATGGGAAACACAATTATTGTTACAGAACATGACACAAGCATGCTTTCAAACTGCGACTGGATTATTGAGATGGGACCTGCCGGCGGAAAAAACGGTGGTTATGTAATTGCAGAAGGAACTCCTTTGGAATTGAAAAATAATTCTTCATCAATTATTGGAAAATATTTAAAAATAAAGTAAGAGCAATTTATGAATGAAAGAGAGTTTCAAATAAACGAACTGGTAAAATCATCTCATCATCCTCAATTAAACAGTGTTATTGTCTGGGAAGACGGACAGATTCAGGCTGAATGTTATTTTAATGGTTTTACTGCAGAATCCAGACATAATATAAAATCAGTTGTAAAAAGCATTCTTTCTATTGGAATTGGAATTGCGCAGGATGAAGGGCTTTTGAATGTTGATGATAAAATTTCAAAATACCTGATGGAATTCAATGAAGGGCGGGATTTGCGGCATCGCATGATAACAATCAAACATTTACTGACAATGAGTTCCGGAATATTCTGGCAGGGTGGTGTTCATTATCATTGTCCTATGATGGATGCCATGCGCCGTTCCAGAAACTGGATTGATTATATTGCCGACTGT
>CAMKDH010000268.1 GCA_946411215.1 uncultured Treponema sp.
ACGCTGCGGTCGTCTTTGTTGGGGATGCGTTGGTAGATGATGCAGTCGGCTTTGTGGATGGAGACACCTTTGGTGCGGGTTACGTAGCCTACGATGAGGTCGGGGTAGTGTGGGTGGCAGCATTGAGCAAGGTTGTATAAAACATTTTTTTCGCCTTGGACTAGGACCTTCTTTTCTGGGTATGAAACTTCGGTTGGAGGAATGCCTCGTTTTGGGCGGCGTTTTTTCTGTGGCTGCTCTGGGGCTGCATTTTCTGTGCCAGTGGCAGCGGTTGTTGCTGTTGTTGTTGTAGCACTTATCCTTTCGCTGAATGTTGGGTCATTTGCCATGAGCCAGGAATGGATTTTCTGGTGTGCTTTTGTTGTTTTTACAATATTCAGCTGGGCTTCGGTTGGGTGTGCCTGAGGATTTGTGATAATTTCAATAATCTGGGTGTTTTTAAGAGGCCTGTTGAGCGGAATGATTTTTCCGTCGGCTTTGGCACCTACTATTTTTTCACCAATTCCGGAATGAATGGCGTAGGCAAAATCTATGGCTGTGGCGCCGGCACGTAAACGCTTTACATCACCTTTTGGTGTGAATACATAAATTTCATCACCAAGAAGTTCGTCTTTAAGTTCAGAGAAAGATTTATCATCAGAAAGCGAGGCCTGCTTAAGAGCCTGGAGCCTGTTCATAATATCAAGTTTATCTTCTTCGACTAGATCCTTGTTTGTTCCCTTCTTATAAAGCCAGTGAGAAGCAATTCCGTGCTCTGCCATGTTGTGCATGTCTACAGTGCGAATCTGGATTTCAAGTGGTTTTCCTTCGCAGATAACTGTTGTATGAAGCGACTGATATCCGTTTGATTTTGGCATTGCGATGTAATCTTTAAAACGTCCATCAAGCGGCTTCCACAAGCTGTGAACAATACCTACAAGAGCATAACATTCTGCGGATGTCTGGCACAAAATTCGCAGCGCAAGTAAATCATAAAGTTCACTTGCTTGTTTATTGCGTTTGCGCATCTTTTGATAAATAGAATAAAAATGCTTTGCGCGGCTTTGGATAGTAACGGTGAGTCCTGCTTTTTGTGTTGCTTTTAAAATTGCCTGTGTAGCTTTGCCCAAATATTCAGCGCGTTCTTCTGCTGTCTGGCTTACTATATTTTTTATCTGCAAAAAGGCGTCCGGATTTGTGTATTTAAGACTCAAATCTTCAAACTCATTTTTTTCGGCCTGCATTCCCATGCGTTCTGCAAGTGGAGCCCATACCGCAATTGACGCTTCTGCAATAACCTTCTGATACTCGCGGCGAATATTTTTTATATTTCGCATTCTGTCCAGACGGTCGGCAAGTGTAATAAAAATAATTCTTACATCATCAGACATTGCAAAAAACATTTTTCTGATTGCATCTGACTGATGGATTGTTTTTGTGTTTATAGGGATATTTAAAATTTTATTTGTCGTTGCTGTTATATCGGCAACTGTATCTCCAAAGGCTTCGCGAACCTGTTCTGTTGTAACTCCGTACTGATTAATTGAATGCAAAAGTGCAGAGATAATAGTAGGGCAGTCAAGCTTGTTTTGAGAAAGGATGTCTGCCACTCTAAGCGGATGTACATAATAAGGTTCGCCGCTTGAACGTGTGATGTCTTTCGTTTTTTCTACAAGCAGATCCCATGCCTTTGAAATTTCGGCCTGTTCTTTTGGAGTGAGGTAATCGTGTGCAGCAAAGAATTCTTTGAGCAATGCAGCTGAGTCGCTTTTATCTGATGTGAAAATCTGTTTTGTACTCATTTTACCTCCCGTATAAGTTTTTTACAGGCTAGTCATTTCTACAACTCTAAGCTGACCTTCCAGATCTTTGTGAAACTCCGAAGAGAATCCAAAGGTGCCTGCATAATCGGCTGTGGTCTGGGCATTGTATTCGCCGGTCTCCATTAAAATTGTAGCGTTAAATGTAAGATGTTCACAAGCCTGAATAATGAGCTGTTTAATTATACTTGTTCCGTCTGTAATAAATTCATCTCCTTCAAGAGATTCAATTACCATATCACCATCAAGAGCAAGTCTTGGTTCACCACGACCATCGGCTAAAAGCTCGTCTACCATGCTGCTTGGAACATAAGGAGGATTTGTAAGAATAAGATCAAACTTGTCTTCTACACTCTGAAAAAGATTTGACCTTACAAAATTAAACTTTTTTATAATTTCCTGTTCTGGTAAAAGTCTTGCCACATTCTTTTTTGCAACTTCAAGAGCGTGAGTACTTATGTCTACCATTGTAATCTGAGGAAGTTTATCTACAGGAATTTTATCAACTGCATAAAGAGTCTTCATAACAGAAAGACCAATACAACCGCTGCCTGTACACATGTCGCAGATTGTAAGTGGTCCTGTGTTAGAACTGTCTTCCATTTTTTCATGGATAATTTCAAGAGCACGTTCTACAAGAATCTCTGTATCTGGTTTTGGAATGAGAACTTGTGGTGTTACAAGAAAATCAAAACCATAAAATTCCTTGTGTCCGGTTATATACGCAACAGGGATTCCGTTCTTTCGTCTTTCAATAGCATTATAAAGCCATTCAAGCTGACCGTCTGGAATATGATTATCAGAAAAAAGCAGAATCTGAGTTTTATCATAATGCATTGCATGCTGCAGTAAAACTTCTACATCAAGTTCTGGTGTAGAAGAAACTTTTTCAAGTTGCTTTTTTGCGAAAGTTTTAAAAGTTCTTATTGTGTAGCTTTCCATAAATATCTCTCCCAGTATGAGATTC
>CAMKDH010000269.1 GCA_946411215.1 uncultured Treponema sp.
GCCAGAAATGTAAACGTGTAGAAAGACGTCCAAAAGATTTTAAATAATACTTAAAATATAATATACATTTTTGGGGAAAGGGACTGTCCATTAGGGCAGTCCTTATTTTTTTAACGTTCCATAAAAGGCTTCTGGCGCCATTCTGTAAGCTGGGCTTCCATTAAAGCCTTGCTTTCTTCAAGAACTTTGTTACATTCTTCTTTGCCGTTAGGACATGGATAAACTTTCAAAACTTTAAGTCTATAGCAGCCTTTTTTTATATTTTTTAGAAGACCTTTCAAATCTGCAATTTTCCAGCCTCCGTCAACTGCACAAACAACAACAGGAAGCTGACATGCTTCTGTAAGAGTTCTGAAACCTGCAGAATAGAATTTACCAATGTTACCATCACGTGAGCGAGTTCCTTCAGGGAAAAGAACTGGAACAAGATTCTGTTCCTTTGAACGTTTGCCAAAATCAGAAATAAGCTTTACAGATTCAAGCGGACGAACATTTCGTGGAATTAAGCAGTGTTCCTGCGATTTTAACATTGGAGAAATCATTGGAACGCCTCTTCCAAGTGCATCTTTCGCAATAAAACGAAGATCAACTTCTGGCATAAAGCGCATAAATGCAGGAATATCAAAAAGGCTCTGGTGATTACAGATAATCATAAACTGATCAGGAAGTTCTGCTTTTGATTCTTCATAGCCGTAAAACATAAATCCGTCAATTTTGTGAAGAACGCCAAAAACTTTTACAGGGAATTTTTTTACGCATATATCTGAAAGTTTTTTTGCTGCTTTTTTAGAAAAGGGATAAACAATACCAAGAAGAATTGAAAAAGGAATTAAAATAAAGCCAATACAAATAAATGTTATTAAGTTACGCATAAAAACATTATAATGTATTTTTATTCAAAAATAAACCTGTTTATTGTTTTGCAAGTTTCATCCAGTGTGTCGTATGTTTTTTTGCAGTCTGGCATGCTTTGAATAAAATTTGCTCCGTATCGTTTTTCATAGAGTCGTCTGTCCAAAACTGTAACAACACCTCTGTCATCAGATCTTCTTATTAAGCGACCAATTCCCTGGCGGAATTTAATTACGGCTTCTGGTACACTCATTTCCATAAATGAATTACCACCGCGTTTCTCAATGGCTTCAGAGCGTGCAACAAAAACAGGATCATTTGGCACAGTAAAAGGAAGTTTTACAATAATTACCTGACTGAGTGATTCTCCCGGAATATCAACTCCCTGCCAGAAGGAATCTGTCGCAAAAAGAACGCTTTCATTATCATTCTTAAATTTTTCAAGAAGCTTTGAGTTATCATCATCGCCTTGCTTCATAATTAAACCATTAAAGCCTTTGAGCATATGAACTGTTGTATTATGTGCACTTCGCAAAGATTCATAAGAAGTAAATAAAACAAGAGTTCGTCCTTCGGCAGCAGAGATAAGTCGAGGAATAGCCATTTCTATCCATTGCTGAAACTCAGGTCTATCTGGTAACGGTGCATCTGATGGAACTGCAAAAAGCATGTTTTTATCGTAAGGGAAAGGGGAGTCAAAGGAATTGCAGTTTACTCGTTCCGGATCTGTATAAGAAATACCTGTACGGCTGCACCAGTATTTAAAATCCTTTCCTGTTCTTAATGTTGCAGAAGTACAGATTACCGAAGACATTTCTTCGTAAACACCCATGTTCATAAGGTTTGAAATATCAAGTGGAGTTTCTGTGAGGATTACATAATCAGGATCTTCGGAAGAACGCGCAAGATCTGGTGGAAGTCGCTTTTTTTGAATCCAGTATACATTCTGTCTTTTTTCATCCCAGAGGCCGAAGTTTTTCAAAAGAATAACATAACTGTCTAAGCGACGAAGGATTATTTTTGCTTCCCAGAACGGGGCTGCTTCTTTGTCTTCATCAGAAACGCCTTCGATTATTAAACGGACAAGATTTGTAAAGCTTCCAAGCGCATCTGCAAGTTCATTTGTTTGAACTATAAAAGGTCCAAATTGTCTTGCGGTTCCTTCAAATAAACGCATGGAATATTCATTGTTCATCAGATCTTTTGCAGCAAGTTCAAGGTTGCTTATAGCCTTTTTGATTTTTGTTGTAAGCTCGTATGCTTCCTGAACTTTATCTTCGTTTTTAGAAAAAACTGCAATTGAGCAAAGGTGACCAAACTCTGCTGATTTTCTTTTCCGGTACATTTGATTTACAAGCTTTGTAAGTTTAAATCTGTTTACGCTTTCGCTGAAAAAGCTTGTAGCTGCATTTTCAATTCCATGTGCTTCATCAAAAATAATTCGTCTGTATGGCGGAAGAACTGACGGTTCATCGTAGCCGATTCCACTCATACGCGATTCTATATCTGCAAATAAAAGATGATGATTTACAACAATTATGGAAGCGCTGGCTGCCTGCTTTCTTACTTTCATTACATAGCATTCATTAAAGAAAGGGCAGCGTTTTCCCATGCAGGCATCACTTTCGGAATTGACTTTTGACCAGGCATTGTCTGACGGCATAAAAGACATGTCGCTTTTTGAGCCAGAGTTTGTTGTCTCTTCCCAGTCTGCAATTTTTTTAATTTCTTCTGTTTCGTCTTCAAATAAATCAAGGACAGA
>CAMKDH010000270.1 GCA_946411215.1 uncultured Treponema sp.
TGCAATTCCCTTTGATGCGGAGGAGCCGACTTGAACGGCCACGACTTACGCCACAAGCACCTCAAGCTTGCGTGTCTACCAATTCCACCACCCCCGCGTAGTACTGAGCTACACTGGATTCGAACCAGTGACCCACGCCTTAAAAGGGCGTTGCTCTACCTACTGAGCTAGTAGCCCATCGCATTCTTACGAATGTCCTATCATATTATTGATTTTACACAAACATGTCAAGACTCTCAATTACAAATTATTCTATTTTCTTGCAACAATCTGCCATATTTGATAAAATCCTACGAGTAGAAAAAAAGTTTTAAATAGAAAAATGTTTGGAGAGTTTATTAACAATTTTATTTTTTAAGAGGTTTTCTTATGAAAAAACTTTTTTCTGTATTGGCTGTTCTCTTTGTACTTGGAACAGTAAATGTATTCGCAACAACTGGTATTGGACTTCAGGGAAGTCTTTCTACTGGTGGAAGCACACAGGCTGGTGGTGGTGTTACTTTCAAGCTTTCTGATGTACCTTGTGTATTTGCTGTTGCAATTCCATCTTTTGACCCTCTTGTTGTAGGTGTTTCTGCTGACTGGTGGATTGCAAATCCTTCTATTGAGGGAACATGGAAGTACTACTATGGTGTTGGTCTTGCCGGAGCTCTTGTAGTTGGTGAAAACTCAGCTATTAGTGTTGGCGCTCGAGCACTCCTTGGTACAAACGTTTTCCTTATCAATAACTTCCTGGAATTTTATCTTCAGGGTGCATGGCAACCAATGTTCACAATAAGTAATGGTGCAAAGCCTAATTTAGTTAACTTCCCATTTGACATTGGTTTCCGCGTATGGTTCTAATTTAATAAAAATGAGGTTTGGGTTATGAAGACAAACGCTTTAAAAGGAATGAAAGATATACTGCCTCAGGAACAGCGACTGCGCGATTATGTTCAGTCAAAAATTCTTGAAACTTACAGAGCTTCGGGATTTGAACGCATTTCAACTCCTATGCTCGAAGATGCAGAAAATCTTGATAAGTCCGACGGTGGCGACAACCTGAACCTCATTTTTAAAGTTTTGAAACGTGGAGACAAACTGGAGTCTGCACTTTCTGCAAATCCTGTAGAAGAAAAAAATCTTTCTGATATGGGTCTTCGCTATGACCTTACACTTCCTCTTACAAGATTTTTTGCCGCAAACAGAAACGAACTTCAGTTTCCTTTTAAAGTAATTCAGACAGACAGAGTTTTCCGTGCAGAACGTCCTCAAAAAGGCAGAAGCCGTGAATTTGTTCAGTGTGATATTGATATCCTTGGCGACAGTTCTCCAAATGCCGAAGTTGAGCTTATTGATGTAACTGCCCGCGCACTTTTGAACATTGGCTGTACTGATGAAAGATTTAAGAATTTTACAATTAATATTAATGACCGCCGCATTTTGCGCAACATGCTCCAGAATATGGGCTTTGCTCCAGAAACCTTAGATTCAGTTTGTATTACCTTTGATAAGCTGGATAAAATTGGAGTGGAAGGTGTTCGCGCAGAGCTTACAGAAAAACAGCTTCCAGAAGGTGCAGTAAAAGCACTTGCCGATTTCTGTTCTGCAGCTGGCAACCCAGATGGCTTTAGCATTGATGATGTTATAAGCAAATGTGCAGATCCTTCAATTGCTGATGACTTAAAATATATCATTGCAACAGTAGAAAAAATCTCTGGCGGCGAATACAAAATCAAATATTGTCCAAACCTTGTTCGTGGTCAGGGCTATTATACAGGCGTAGTTTTTGAAATTGCAAGCACATCCTTCTCCGGTGCAGTTGGTGGTGGCGGCCGCTATGACAACCTTATAGGCAAGTTCATCGGTCAGCAGGTTCCGGCAGTAGGATTTTCAATCGGCTTTGAACGTATCTGTTCTATTTTACTCGACATAGGATTTTCTATTCCAGGTGCAAAAGAAAAATGCGCTCTTCTTTATGATGACTCAATAGACTTTACCTGTGTTCTTTCTGCAGCAAAAAAACTCCGCGACTCATACAACGTTGCAATCCTCAAAAAAGCAAAAAAGCCGGGTCCACAATACGACATGCTCGAAAAACAGGGCTACACAAAATTTGCAACATTTAAAGATAACGAAGTACTGGTAAAATAATCACAACCATTTTTTTCATTTTAACAGTTGAATAGAAGATAATTTTTCATTAAAATAGAAAGACACTAAATTTCGAAAATATTTTATTTTTAAAGAGGTATTAATATGGCTTGGGATATTTCAAAAGTAAGAAATATCGGTATCAGTGCCCACATTGACTCTGGAAAGACAACAACTTCAGAACGTATCTTGTTCTACTGTAACAAGATTCACGCAATTCACGAAGTTCGTGGTAAGGACGGTGTTGGTGCTGTAATGGATAACATGGAACTGGAACGTGAACGTGGTATTACAATCCAGTCTGCTGCTACTCAGGTACAGTGGAAAGACTACACTATCAACCTTATCGACACACCGGGACACGTAGACTTTACTGTAGAAGTTGAACGCTCTCTCCGCGTACTCGACGGTGCTATTATGATTTTGTGTGCCGTAGCAGGTGTTCAGTCTCAGTCAATTACTGTAGACCGCC
>CAMKDH010000271.1 GCA_946411215.1 uncultured Treponema sp.
TTCTTGAAGCAGAAGCTCACAAGGAAGCTGCTATCCAGAAGGCAAAGGGTGAAGCTGAAGCAATCCGTGAGGTTCAGCAGGCTAAGGCCGAAGGTCTTAAGATGCTCAAGGAAGCCGGAATGGATGGTGCAGTTCTTAAATTGCGCAGCCTTGAAGCCTTTGAAAAGGCAGCTGATGGTCAGGCAACTAAGATTATTGTGCCATCTGATTTGCAGAGCCTGGCAGGCGTTGTAACAAGCGTTGCTGAAATTGCAAAGAAATAGCAGTCTTGGAAGCTAACTTTGATATGCTTCCGTTGCAGAGAGCTCCAAACTGCGGGAATGATGCAGTTTGGGGCTCTCTTCCACTCGCGCATATCAAAGTTACATCAAAGAATTATTCTTTGTAATTTCAGAAACATAGGCGGGGGAAATATGAAAAAAAGTCTGTTAATCATTTTATCTTTCTTGTGTACTCTGGGGCTGGTTTCTTGTAAAAAGACTGAAACTGCTGTAACTCCGGAAGAACTTTGCTTTGATATTCAGCGTATTCAGGCTGATATGGCTTTTTCTTCGCTTAAAGAACTTTATAATCCGGAGCCCTTTGAAGAGCTTAAAGCAGATGTAATGGCAGGAAAGGCTGACAGACTGGAATGCATTTTTAGAATTCAGAAAATCCTTAAAGGATATAAATGTGCTCATTTAAGACTGGAGGCAAATGATAGGGCTGCCTTGTTTGCAAAAAGAGTGCCCTTTCACTTTTATTGTTTTGGAAATGATAATTATATTTATTTCGCCGTTCAAAAATATAAAAAATATCTTGGCTGGAAACTTATAAAAATTGGAGATTTGTCTGTTGAAGATGCACGTGACAGAATTGAAAATTTTAGCATTGCTCCATTTGAAACAGTTACCGGAGAAAAATACGAATTTGAATATACACTAAACTTTATATGCTTAAAAGAAGCAGGTCTTGTTCAGAAAAATGGAAAGGCCAGGCTTACTCTGGAATCTCCTGATGGAGAAATAAAAACTATTAGTTGTAAGCCAATTACTCCTTCGAAGTTTTTAAGGTGGGAAAAAATCTCTCCTGAAAAAGAGAATACATTAATATATCATTATGATGTTTCAAAAAAGTATATTGTTACACCTTCTGAAGAAAAGCGGACGATTTATGTTCAATACAATTCTTGTCTTGAAGATCCGGCCTATACAATTCAGAACTGGTTTTCTGATATAGCTTCGGAATTGAAAACCGGCAGGTATAATACTGTTGTATTTGATTTGCGGTACAATCAGGGTGGACAAATGTCAACACAAATAGTGATAGATAATGAACTTTGGAAATATAAATCAGAATTTGACAAATGTAATCTTGCAATAGTTACCACAGGAAGAACTTATTCCTGTGCCTGTAAGTTTCTTAATGATTTTATAACGCTGTATCCTCAGGTTGTATTGTTTGGTGAAGAAACCGGACAGGCTGTGTATAATTATACAGGATATCATGTAGGGAATAATCTGAAAAAATTGAATTGTAGTTTTGTATTCCCACAGCAGCTTGATGATGAACCGGAATTGTTTAAGCGGGCAAGGGAAGTTACACAATCGGATGTTCACTGCGGAACTTTGCCTGATGTGGAAGTGTCTGAAAGGTTTGAGGATTTCATGAAGGGGCAAGATACGATTTACAATACAATTTATGATTATTTCAATTAATCCCCGTCATTGCGAGCGTAGCGAAGCAAACTATAAATTACAATGACAATTTTGAAAGGAGTGTGGTATAATAAAACTATGAATTATAAAAGTTTTCTGGATAAGCCTTTTCGTCTCATGTCTATTGTAGGCTTTGTCTATCTTGTGATTATGCTTCTGCTGAATCTTCTTACGGACTTTTCTTATGAACTTAGTATAATGCCCTATTCAAGAATTGTTTCTTATTCAGCAGAGGGGCTTGCGCTGCTTTTTTGCATACTGACCTTTTGTTTTTATAACAAGCACTTCTTCTATTATATTGCTTTAGAAATCCTTGTTTTTTCTAATTTGTATACCGGCCGCATTTATACAGCACTTTTTATTACATCAATCATGTTTATCCTGATGCTGCTGGAAAACCGTCTGGTGTCAAAAAGAAAATTAAGTCTATATATAGCGCTTGAAATCTTAAAAATTCTTCTTGTTGTTCCATATGGTGTGAAGACCTTTTTTGAATATGTTGGAATTGTTCTCTTTTCCCTCTGTACAATCGGTTGTATCAATCTGATTTTCCGCCACGCCTATGACAAAAAGGGTAGTGGAACAATCAATCTTGATGATTACAAGTTTACAGACCGCCAGAAGGACTGCATCAAAGAAACTGTGGTAAATAATACGACAATCAAAGCACTGGCAATAACGCATAATGTCAGTGAAAGCGCAATTAAAAAAGATTTAGCTCATATTTACAATGTCCTGGGTATTACCGGCAAAGCAGATCTCAAGGCTTTGTTTATTGGATATCAGTTTTAATTTTTTTTGAAAAAAGCACAAAAAAACACGGTTGAGCTCTTGACACTTTTTTGATAGAGATGTATATTCATTTTCACCGTCGCAACACAGCG
>CAMKDH010000272.1 GCA_946411215.1 uncultured Treponema sp.
GGAATTAAAAACGGCTATAAAACAATTCGTATTCCTGTAACCTGGTGCAATCACTTAACAGACACAAATTATACAATTGATTCAGAGTGGATGGCTCGAGTAAAACAGATTGTCGACTGGGCCTATGACGCCGGTTACTATGTAATCCTCAATGAACATCACTCTGTTCATGACAAAATGTCTACGCCATTAAAAAAATGCGAAGGTTATATTGTTCGTCCTGAGGATGAAGCAGAATCTAAGGCCTTTCTTAAAGCCATTTGGAAACAGATTAGTCAAACCTTCAATAATAGTTATGATGAACATCTGATTTTTGAAACAATGAATGAACCTCGTGATACTGCTCATGAACATTGTTGGAATACTCAACCCGACACTTGTGATATTTGTAAAGCCGAAGTCGCTCTTGTAAACGAATATAATCAGCTTATACTTAATACAATACGTGCAAGTGGCGGTAATAATGCAAACCGCTTTGTAATGATTCCTGCAATGGGCACTGGAATTAATGAAGCCCTTAAGGACGGTTTTAAACTTCCGGAGGATTCTGTAACAGACAGACTCATTGTAACAGGTCATATGTATCCGCTTGATTCCGGTGGAACAGGAACAGGCTCACACCACTTTAATACTGCTACTAAAAATGAAATTACTTCTAATACAAAAAGCCTTTATTCTAAATTTGTTTCAAAGGGAATTCCTGTTGTTATTGGTGAATTTGGAGCAGCAAGACAAGGTTATGACAGCGACGGAAATAAGATTGCTGATTTTGTTATAACTGCACAAGATCGTTTAGACTGTTTTAAATATTTTGCTCAACAGGCCGGAAAATATTCTATGCCATTCATAAACTGGGATTGTGGAAGGGACAATGGAATGGCTACCATCAATCGTAAAAACTGTTCTGTTTATGAACCTGAATATCTTGCAGCAGTTATAAAAGCCTGGAAAGATGGAAATGCGGGTGCACAGACAACTGAATCTGTGATAGAGCCGGAAGAGATTTCGCTTGAAGGATTAGGCGTTTGGGATGCAGAGGAATCTTCTTTTGATAAAAAGACCAAAATACTTTCACTTAGTGCTGACTGGGGTAAAGGAGGTGCAAATATTTGGGTTGGTGAAAAGATTATTTCCGATTTTAAGACCATTGAAGTTTCATATAAAAAGGCTACATCTGATTTTAGATGCTGGGTATCTTATGCCGAAGATCCAGAAGGCACGGAATATGTACCATCTATCTTTGAAGCTTCAGACGACCTTACAACAAAAACTATTAACCTTGATTCTACAAAGAAATTAAAAATGATTTTTTTCCAATGTCAAGGAAAAGCTGTTTCCATAACCTTAGACAAAATCATCTTAAAACCATAACTCCCTTCTTCATTGTCGGGTCAAGCCAATTCAGTCATTGTCGGGCTTGACCCGACAATCTATTTTGTTATAAAAGGCTTTAAAAAAAGAAACCAAAAAACCTTATCTGTTACTCTTTATATTATTATCATACCTGCAAAGCAGCTGAAGATTTTCAAGCGTAGTTTTACCACCACGGCTCCATGGAACAATGTGGTCGCCTTCCATTTCGGTGAATTCAAAATGCTGCTTGCAGACAGGACAAATACCCCCCTGTTTTTCATAGGCCTTACGTTTCATTTTTTCATCAAACTCACGCAGACTTAAATGACTTTCTTTGCGGTCAAAAAGATAATAGTAAATGCCCTTGTGATTTGTAACTTCATCATTATCTATTAGAGAAACAATTTCTGCCTCAAGCTTATCCGGGTCATAGTCGTTGTCGTGATACTGATTATAAAGAAGCCCCCAATCTATGCCCTTCATTTCTCTGCGATAATTAGGAAAAAGCGCCTTTACCCACGCAATAACAAACTGAAAGTAAACCCAAAGTTCATTTGCATTTGTATCGTTCTGATGCTTACCCATATAGTTTCGGATAAGCTTGTCATCCTTTCCAACATACCAGCCCAATACAGTTTCCAGAAATTCCTGGCGGATAGGATTACCGTTTACATACTTATCTCCAAGAAGCTTTGCAGCACAATTAGATTTAGAAAAAATCTTTTTTGCCTCGGCAGTCCACGGTCCCGCAAAAACAGCATTCCTTATTTCCTGATTCGTCAGCCTTTCCCCTGCAATATTTATTGTTTGAAACCAATCCAGCTTTTCACTTGGAGTTCCTTCGCAAAAATAAACCTGAAGTTCATAATTCAAAATCTCTTCTTTTTCATCCGTCTGAAGATTTGTAAAATACCGCATGTTGTGAGAGAAAGCCCCATTCACATAATGACAGATAGAAATAGTTCTCTGCTGTCCATCCAGAACTTCATAACGCCCGTCATCCCGAACAACCCAATACATCGTATTAAGCGGAAATCCTTTTATCACAGTATCCATAACCGCCTGCTGCTGATTATCGTTATAACAAAATTCCCTCTGATACGGAGGTCTAATATCCAGCTGTCCGCCATAACCAACAACACCAGCTTCATCATTATCTGCAAACCCATTTACCAGATCTCGTACTTTAATTGTGTGAAGTGTGATTTTCATTTTTTTCTCCT
>CAMKDH010000273.1 GCA_946411215.1 uncultured Treponema sp.
GTATTCCGAATGGGTCTTGGTTCCGGTAACTACAGTTATGCTACTGCTGTAGGTTTGTTTGAAGCCTTATTGAATCTGTTGCTGCTTACTATAGCGAACAAGGTTTCTAAAAAAGTTTCGGGCTCAGGCTTGTGGTAATGGAGGGGATTATGGCTGGACAAAATACAAAAATCAAAGAATCAACTTCATATATCATTTTCAAATGGGTAAATACCGTAATAATGATTATCATTTGTGCTGCAACTCTATATCCGTTCCTTTATCTTGTTGCACAATCATTTTCTTCGGAAGAAGCAATTACCCTTGGAAAAGTAAACCTTTTTCCAATTGGATTTAATCTTGAAACATACAAATCTGTATTTGCAAAAGGAGAGTTCATGCATTCCTATAAAAATACTGTAATTTATGCAGTATTAGGAACTGTTCTTTCGCTTGTGCTCAGCTGCTGTATGGCTTATCCGCTTTCTAAAAAAGAAATCAAGGGTTATAAAATCCTTACAAAGTTTGTAATTTTCACAATGTATTTTGGCGGCGGATTAATTCCAAACTACGTACTTATGATGAAGCTCCATCTTGTAAATAAGGTTGCAGGCTTCCTCATTCCGTCTTTAATCAGTACTTACTACATTATCCTTATGAAATCATTCTTTGCAGAGACTCCTCATGAGCTTGAAGAAGCAGGTGAGCTTGATGGTCTTAGTCCTATAGGCATTTTTGTGCGGATTGTACTTCCACTTTCAATGCCTATTATTGCAACAATGATTTTGTTTAATGCAGTAGGTTACTGGAACAACTGGTACAATGCTTTCCTTTACCTTGATAAAAAGGAAATGTGGCCTGTTGCTTATTATCTTAAGACTGTTATTTCCGGGGCATCAACCTCTGCAGACCCAGGCGAAGCCACTGCAGAAAAAATGCAGATTGCCGCAAATATCAAGTCATGTTCAATGGTTCTTATGGCATTACCAATTATCTGTGTCTATCCGTTTATTTCAAAATACTACGTTGAAGGCATGATGCTTGGTGGGGTCAAAGAGTAATAATAGAAGAACCGTTAAAAAAAATTGCGAAAACCTGGAGCAATTTTTTAGGTTCAACTTATTTGGAACAAAAAGTTTTTATCAAAAGGAGGATAAAACTATGAAAAAAATTGTAACTGTTGCTGTTGCAATTATGTGTGTTGCTGCTTTGTTTGCTGCACCTAAACCAAAAAAGGCTAAGGGTAAAAAGGCAAAGGACGTAGCTGCATCTGGTTACACTTTTGGAGAAGGAAAAACATTCCGTTCAGACAAACCTGTAACATATTCAATTTCTTTCAGTGATGCTTCATGGTACGCTATGCAGGACACATGGAAGACAGAAGGTATTTTCAAGGACATTGAAGATGTAACAAATGTTCACCTTGATATCACATCATATGACAGTGGTGACTACAATCAGAAGATTAACCTTGCAATTAACTCTGGTTCTGCTACTTACATTATTCCAAAAGTATATAGCGAAGATCAGTATGTTGCAGGTGGCGGTGTAGTAGCAGTTTCTGACTATACAGAATACATGCCAAACTTCACTGCATTCGTAAACAAGTACAACATGAACCCAGACCTTGATACAATCCGCCAGAGCGATGGAAAATTCTATCGTCTTCCAGGTATGCATCAGGCTGCTCTTCAGGACTATACAATTATGGTTCGTGATGATATTTTCACAGCTGCTGGTTACGATGTTCGTGAACTTGAAAAGACATGGACATGGGAAAGCTTGCACGATGTTCTTGTTGGTGTAAAGAAGTACATGGTTGCACAGGGTATGTGTAAAGAATCTGACTACATCTGGTCTGACCTCTGGTGTGGTGAATCTGGAAAAGGACAGGGTGGTAACCTTCTTAAATTGATGGGTGCTTCTTACAATGTTCTTTCTGGATGGGCTATTGAAGGTTCAAATGGTGGTATTAAGTTTGATCCAAAGAAGAAGGAATTCTACTCTTCTTCAATCAGCGATGATTTCAAGAAGCTTGTTACAGTTGCTAACAGCTTTGTAAAGGATGGACTTCTTGATCCAGAAACATTCACACAGTCTGATGATGTAGCACACAACAAGTTCTACAGCGGAAAGACAGTAATTATGTCTACAAACCGCTCACAGATGGCTAACGATATTGCCGGTGTTCAGAAGATTGTTGGAGACAAGGCTAAATGTTATGTAACAGCTTATCCATCTGGAACAAACAAGAACCTTGCAGAAACAAGTCGTCTTGAATGTGGTGTTATGATTTCTCAGAGAGCACTTGATGAACTTGGAAAGAACGAGTTCGTAAAACTTATGCGCTTTGTTGACTGGATGTTCTATTCAGAAGAAGCTTATACACTTTGTAAGTGGGGTCCAAGAGGCAAGACATGGGATTATGCTACTGTAAACGGAAAGCAGATTAAGAAGCTTCTCCCAGGTTACAAGTGTGGTGGTCTTGGTCTTCCTGGAGCAGATACAGATACAGATATCCGTCTTAAGTGGGGATATGCTGGTGGTAACTACTTCTATGGTCACTCAACAGCAGAATCAACAGATGCATTCA
>CAMKDH010000274.1 GCA_946411215.1 uncultured Treponema sp.
GGTATTTCATAAATCACACTTTCCACAGGCGCAAAATCAATTCCATGCTGCAAAAAATCTTCATGCGACCAGGTGAGAATCTTAAACCCACGGTTGTCAGTCACGCCGTCAAAACGAAAAAGTTTTACTTCTGCAAAAGGTGTCTGTTCAAAAGTTATCATTTTAATTCCTTTTCAATAGAAATATGATACAATAAAAAAATCTTGGAGACAATGATGCCAGATACCAATTCCGTCATTGAAAGCTTTGTTTCTCAATCGCGCCAGATTCTTGGTGAAAATCTTGTAGGCGTGTACCTTCATGGCTCTGCAGTTATGGGATGCTTTAATCCTGCAAAAAGTGATCTGGATTTTATTGTTGTGATAGCCCATCCTATGACCGATGAAACAAAGTGCGCCTACATGGACATGGTGCTTGCTTTGAACGCCTACGGTCCCGCTAAAGGAATTGAAATGAGCATTGTGCTTCGAGAAGTGTGCAAGCCTTTTGTTTACCCAACTCCTTTTGAACTTCATTTTTCCGAACGCCATATAAATTGGTACAACGAAAACCCAACCGATTATGTTCAAAAAATGAACGGCACCGACAAAGATCTTGCTGCACATTTTACAGTCATTCGTGCCCGCGGAAAGTGTCTGTGGGGCGCGCCTATCCCCGATGTTTTAACCGAGGTTCCCGCCACCGATTACATGGATTCCCTCTGGGAAGACATCTGTGACGCCCCCGAAGAAATTGAAAACAACACGATGTATCTTGTGTTGAATCTTGCGCGTGTGATGGCGTACAAAAAAGATGGCTTAATTCTTTCTAAAAAAGAAGGCGGGGAGTGGGCATTGAAAAAGCTACCGGAGGAGTTCGTACCTGTGATTGGCACTGCTCTGGAAGAATATGCAGGGACAGAAGAAGAGACTGTAATTAAAGGATTTGCCGATACTCAGTCTGTTGCTCATTATGACATGAGTCTAGCCCGCAAATATGCTGATTATATTCAGGAAAGAATTCGTGAAGAAAAGTAAATCTGATATCTAACATTTGGGTAATTTCCCTGAAATCACAGTTAAAAATATTTGTAGAACTTTTTTATCATAGATTTTGTGAAATTACATAGAAAATAAGTGTTTTGTGTGAAATTCTATGTATTTTTTTATGAAAAATCCTTATCATAAAGAAAAAATGGACTGTTTTGGGCTAAAATGGGATTTATAACAGTTTTTTTGAAGGATTTTAGAGCCTATATACGTGAAAAAACTTGAAAATTACATAGAAATTAATGAAAAATGCATTTTTCTATGTAATTTGGTGAGAATTTCCTTGTCGGGGCGATTATTTATGCTTATTTTATAAAGGAGAACGCGCGTATAAATAATGGATTGCCACGTTGCTCACTATGTTCACTCCTCGCAATGACAAGGAAATTATAAAAGGAGCACTACCATAAAAAAATTGGAAACTCTACAACCAGAACAATTTATTTCTCAAATAGAAAACCGTATTTCGGAGTTGGAGCAGGCGCTCAAGACTAAGAAGCTCTCTGTAAAGAATGCTCCTACCGGTCTTATAAGAATAGTTCAAAAAAACGGAAAGCTTCAGTTCTACAAACGGGAATCTGAAACAGATAAACAGGGTAAATATTTGCCACGAGCTGAGGACAAGCTTGCAAAGGCAATTATTCAGAAAGAATATAATCAGAAGACACTGCCGGCTTTGGAAGCAGAAATCTCCTGCCTCAAAAATTTCCTAACAGAATATAAATCAAAAACCTCCAACAGCGTTTACGAAAATCTCCCCTCTACGCGCCAGCAAATTGTTACCCCGCTAACTCTCACCAACGAACAATATGCCGACGCCTGGCTCAAAGTAGAATACCGTCACAAAAAACTCCCTGACGACGCACAACCTTTTTTCACAGAAAACAACGAGCACGTGCGTTCTAAATCTGAAGTAATTATTGCCAATGCACTTAAAGTAGCAGGCATACCATACCGCTACGAGTTCCCTCTGCTCATGGATAAAAACGCTGACAACCCGGACTTCCCGGACTATGATTTTTGTAAACTCCATCCGGACTTTTATTGCTTAAACTTGCGCACACGAGAGGAGTTTGCCTGGGAACATTTTGGAATGATGGACGATCCGGACTACGCTGCCCGTGCCACAGAAAAACTCCAGCTCTACGCCGAGAATGGATTGTTCCCAGGCAAGAATCTTATAGTTACGATGGAGACTTCGAAGAACCAGCTCTCCTCAAAGATGCTGAAGGAAATTATTAGGACTTACTTAAAGTAAAGTACGCCCTTCGAGGGCCTCAGGGACCTCGATGATGCGGTTAGTTTAAACTAACACAGACTGCGGGGCGTTACGGGGGAGCAGCCCCCGTTGGGTGGGGTAGACGAAAAGCCGAAGGCTTTGAGGCGTAGGGCGGGGCTCCGCCCCTCTTGACACACTTCCTCACTAATTGACGCTATTCTTTTTTATCTATATTATATAAAGACTAACTTGAAAATATTTTTTTAAATATGGAGTAAAATCAATGGCAACAAAGTATGTTTACTTTTTTGGTAACGGCGAC
>CAMKDH010000275.1 GCA_946411215.1 uncultured Treponema sp.
ATTTGTTTTTGAAATTTCATATTTTTTAATCTAACATAGTGATTTATTATTGTAAAGATTAAATTTTACATATAAAATAGAAATATAATAATCATATAGAATTTGGGGCGTGCTATGAAAAAAGACAGTTCATTTTTTGCAAATCTCATCCTGTATTGTGGCTCCGGATTTTTACTTTTTCTGGTAATTTTTAACATTGTTGTTCCTATTGAAAATCATCATATTGTTATTAATTATCTTCCCTGTGTTGCAGCCGCAAGTGGAATTCCTGTTCTTGTTTTAAGTATACGTTATACTAAAAAACTTCATCAGATTTTTATTGGCTTTGAACTTGTTTTCTGGGGTATTGTAACAGTTTTACATGAAATTCAGATTCTTCCATATACTTTTATTCAATGGTGGCCGATGATAGGTGTAACGGCAGGAATATTTCTATATATCGCCGGAATTATTAAATATCAGAGGCTTCAGGCAGGCTACTTTATTCCTTCAATTGCATTGTTTTTGATGGGATTATGGTTCATGCTTTTTTCATTTGGTATTGTAAAAGTTCCGTTCCAGACTGTTGCTGTTGTAGGCGGTCCGTTGTTTCTTATAGTGTCTGGAATATTTATAGTTGCATTTTTCCTGCTTCAAAGAAATCATTCTAACTTTGTTGTTAAAGATGATGAAAATATTGATCAGGATACAGAGGAAATGTCAAATTTTGCATCCATGGATGAGCCTGTAGAATGATGATTTTTGTGGTGGGCAGTATTGGTCAAGAAAACTGATTGTAATCACATTTTTAATTCCTGTTTTCTCAAATCAACTCTTGCAGTGATGCTTGCAATGACTGTTTTGTTTTTTAGTGCGTGTGCTTCAAATAGTGGAAATGACGCTCCTAAAGAAACAACTCATTCATCAGGTTCATACGAGGCACCCGTAGTTTCAGAAAAATCAGATAGTGAAGGGGAAACTCCTGCTACACAAACTGAGCAGCCTGCTACACAAGTTACTCAGTCAGAGCCTTCGCAGACAACAGAAGCAATCAAACTTCCTTCGGCAACAAAGCCTAAATCATATTTTGCAAAAATCAATGAAGATATTGTTAAGAATGTAGAAAACGGTTCACCCGCTTCTATTTCAAATGCAATGTCTCAGCTCCATAAATCAGAATCAGAGTTGTCTCAGAACGAAAAGGTCCTTATTTTTGCTGCTGCCGAAATCATGCGCATTTTGTGGCCTTCTCAAAAAATCACCTGGAACGTTTATGATGTTACGGAAGAAACTCCATATACAGGCGCATTAAAATCTGTTCGCAACGGCATTTACGATACAAGCACAGGAAATACAGATTTTCTTTCTACATTCCTGCCTGCACTTGTTTTTCTTACACCAAATATCACTGCAAATGTTCAGACACAGTGTGAGCAGGGTATTCTTGATTCTCTAAAACTTAATCCGTCCTCTGTTGCTGCAAATTATCTTGCGGGGCTTTATTACGAAAAACGTTCTGATTATGAAAAATCGGAGCCATATCTTTCAAAAGCGTACGAAGCTTCTAAAAATATCGAAATTGTCCTTGAATATGCAAAGGTTTTAAGTAAAAACGGAAAATCTGCACTTGCAGAAGATGTTATGAAGCAGGCGGGGGGAGCAGGTAATACAAGCCTTGCAATTCTTAAACAGAACGCTTACATAGCATTTGAAAAGGGTGACTATGCTGCTGCAGAAGAAGCAGTTGCAAGAGTTCTTCAGCAGACTCCTAATGATCTTGAGTTTGTATTGTTCCGCGCACGTATATTTATAGAAAAGAATGATTATATTCACGCAGTTTCGCTTCTTGATATGTATGCACGCCAGAATGATACTAATATTGACTACCTGATTTTGCGTGCCAGAGTTCAGCTTGACTGGAGTAAAAATACAAACGCTGCTACAGATACAATCGAAAAAGCAATGCAGCTTTACCCTGATAATGTTGATGCACTTCTTATTGCAGCACGCATTTCTTCATTAACAGACGGCCCTGTTGCAGGAAAGTATGCCGACGAGCTTGCTGCTATTGTTCTTGAAAAAAAGCCTTCGAATAATGATGCTCTTGTTTACGCTCTTGAAGGTCTTGTTCAGCGCGAAAACTGGCAGGAAGCATATGATATAAGCAGCAGTCTTATTAAAAAGCAGCCTGATAATGAAAATCTTATACTTAAACATGTAACAATCTGCCTTAAGCTTGGTAAAAAGAGTGAAGCAATGGATGTTGCGCAAAAAGCATACAACGCAAACTCTGCAAGTGAATTAAATACTCAAGGCTACATTCTTGCAAGTACACAGGTTCTTTCTCGTGATGAATCTATAAAACTTATTGATTCTATGCTGCCTTCTGCATCTTCAAAAATTAAAAGCTACCTGTACTACCGCAAAAGCTTCCTCGAACGCAACGAAGACTCTTCTCTTGCCGACCTTCGTTCAAGCTTAATTGCAAACCCTCGTAACAGCGACGCCCTTTTCCGCCTCTACGAAATCTACTACGCCAAAAACGACTACCGCAAAGCCCAATACTACCTCAA
>CAMKDH010000276.1 GCA_946411215.1 uncultured Treponema sp.
TCCAAGGGAAGCTTACCTTGCTGGCGTTGTTTACATAGTCGAGGAAGCCAGGCTTGCATACGCCACGGTTTTCCCATTCCTTTGCAAACTCGTTTACAGCACCATAAAGTTTGTCGCCATTATGAGAGCAGTTATCCATGCTGACCATAGCGATTGGAAGTTCGCCGTTTACATATCGCTCATGAAGAAGAGTTACAACCTTACCAATGTATGATTTTGGAAGAACAGGGCCTGCAGCAAAATCATCTTCAACACCAGGCATAGAAACGCCGGCTGCATTGCGCAGAAGGTAGCCTTTTTCTGTGATTGTAAAAGTAACCATCTGAAGGGATGGATTGCGGAAAATCTCAAGCAGCCGTGCCCAGTCAGCTTCGTTATCAGAATCGGCCGCTAGGGCTTCCATGATTGAGCCGACAACAGTTTTTTCGACAGTGCCGCTGGACTTCAGGGTGACCAGAGCTCCGATGTTGTCGTGAGGGCGGTACATTTTTTCTATGATTTCATAATCATAGCCTTCTGCTACAACAAGCCCACGATCCAGTACACCATCATTCAAAAGGTTCTGAACAACGTTAGCCTGGAAGGCACGGAAAATATTTCCTGCACCAAAATGAATCCAGAACGGATTAGCGCGGGTGGCAGCCTCAACGGCAGCACGGTCAAACTTTGGAAGCGAGTAGCCCTTACTCTCCCACTCTGCAGTATTCTTAATTCCGTCTTTTGTAAGTTTCATATTTATCAGATGCTCCTGTCTTTAATAACAAAATCTATTTAAGAAACAGTATAGCATCTGATATAAAATTGCGCAACTAATATACTAGAATACCAGCACCGATTTTTATTTAAATATGCGGTTAATAAACTCCAGAACTGTAAATTTGCTTTTATAAATATCAGCCATTATAATAAGTTTATCTGCTTGAATAAATCATCAAAAAAACTTAAAAGGAGCTCAGTTTTCAAATGCTTAAAAAACTTATCAAAACATTGCTTTTGACAACATCTTTTTCATTACTGTTATTCTCATGTGCAACAACATCTGCTAAACCACAAGAAGAACCAAAAGGTCAGGTAATTGAAATCAACTACCCTACCCGGGATTATACTGTTGCAGAAGACAGTTTGACCGCTCAGGACAAATACAACAAGCATGCTTATGTTTATCTGCCGGCCGGTTATAATGCCCAGGATACAGATACAAAATATCCTGTTGTAATTTTGATGCATGGAGACGGTGGAGACGAAACTACCTGGACACTTAATCGTTCGTATAGTGAAATCAAAAACTCTCTTGATGAAGGAATGGTTAGCGGCGAAGTAAAGGAGTTTATTCTTGTAACACCATGCGGAGTTTCTGATAAAAGCTGTAATTCTCATTTGGGTTATTCAAAAAAAGCAGGTGTACGTGAATTTGGAAAAGAACTCAGAAACGATCTTCTTCCATATCTTAGAGAAAACTTTAATATTCTTGAAGGCCGTGAAAATGTTGCCATGGCTGGTCTTTCAATGGGAGCAGAACAGACAATGGATATAGGAATTGGCCAGTGCCTCGATTTGATTTCTTATTTTGGTGCTTTTTCATGTACGCCGTTTACAGTTAATTTTGACTATAATTCAAAATATCTTGAACCAGCTGCATATATAAATCAAGTAGAAAATACATTCCCGGATGAAACTCAGTCCATAAAGCTTCTTTATATGATTTGCGGAACTACAGACAGCAATTTCTACCCTGGATTTTGTGTATATGTCCCGGCAATGTCTGAATGGGATAGAATTGAACAGTTTGAAAGTGATGCCATTGAGAATGCCGGGCATGAATGGAGAGTCTGGACAAAAGGCTTTAACCAGTTCACGCGATATTTATTTAAATAATTTCACATTACTGCGGTCAATTGTCTTTTCACACGCTTCCCAAAGGCCCTGAAGGTATGTGGCTCCAAGTGCACGGTCGTAAAGACCGTAGCCAGGCATAGCCTTTTCACCCCAGATCATGCGGCCATGGTCTGGACGGATAACACCGTCAAAGCCGGTTTCATACAGAGTCTTTACAATCTTGAACATATCAAAAGAACCTGTGCTTGAAAGGTGTGCAGACTCCTGGAAATCGAGAACAGGATCATCAATTGCTGTGTTAAACTTAAGGTTTCGCACGTGAGCAAAGTGAATGCGGCCCTGTGCAGCCTTAATGAATTCACAAAGGTCATTCTTGCGGTTTGTACCGTAGCTTCCTGTACAGAAGGTTAATCCATTGTGAGGATTGTCTACAGCCTTGAGCATGCGGCAAACCTTATCCTGACTTGTGATGATGCGAGGAAGACCAAATACAGGCCATGCAGGATCATCCGGATGAATTGCCATATCAATATTGTATTTATCGCAGACAGGCATAATTGCCTTAAGGAAGTAAACAAGATTGTTGAAAAGCTTTTCTTCATCAACTTCCTTATACATTTCAAAAAGCTCTTTAACGCGGGCCATACGCTCAGGTTCCCAGCCTGGAAGAATAAAGCCGTTTGAATCCTTGTCGATAGAAGCAAACATTTCTTC
>CAMKDH010000277.1 GCA_946411215.1 uncultured Treponema sp.
TCGCTCATTGCTTCCTGAATTGCCCTGATTTCCTGGAGTCGTTTATCATAATCAGAAAGTTCAGGCTCGGGAACTTCGGGAACAACATCTGCAACATCTTTACCTTTGAAAAGCTTAAAAAAGTATAAAAGGTAATAAAGCTTTAGTGGAGAATGATTTGAGGAAACCAGGAGGCCTGCAGCAAAGCAAAATGCAAATATAATTACACAAGTTCCAATTGTTTTGAATCTGAAATCAAAAACATTTGCAAAACCGTTTGAAGCAAAAGCTGCTTCACGGACATAATATGCGTACAAAAAGAAATGAACGCCCGCGCAAACAAAATAGGTCAAAAACAAAATTATAGTAAAAAGCGAAATTTTTGTTTCTGATGTAATACAAATACAGGCAAAGAGGGCCAGAATGCCGCCAAGAATTACAAATAAAGTCCTGTTTGATCTGTAGCCCAGGGCCGACTGCGAAAGATGTATATTATAATCAAACAATTCTTTTTGAAGCGAAGAATCATTTTTTGCTATACATTGATTTTCAAAACAATCATGCTCAAAAAAGGGAGTAAAGACATTATAATATAAGATTGTCTGAACAGCGGTAGCAATAAAAGTTAGAACAAAGCTTACCCATTGTCTTGTAAAAAAGAGTATAACTATAATCAAAAGCAGGTATAAAACAAAGAATCGTATAAAGTTTGCAACTGTGGATTTCTGGTTAAAATAGACTGCAATTATTGTAAACGAAGTGATTTGTGTAATAAAAATTGCTATGTATGTATAAAAAACAAAAATTTCTTTGTTGCCGGCAATAGTAAAATCGCGGATAAAGCTAAGGGCGCAAAACATAAACGAGCTGATTACTGCAAAAATAAAAAATCTTTCGACGGCTTTATGGAAATATGTAAAAGTCATTTTTTCTTTCATTTGCATACCTCCTTCATAATTCCCAGCGTTTTTGTTGTAATGCCGTATTGTTTTGCCGCAATTTTATCGTTATATAAATCTACCTGTTCCGGACCAATTACAAAAAGCAGGGTACCACTAGAAAGCTCCTGCTTAAGTTTTTGTTCCGGATTATAATCAAGCTTGCCGTCTTCCATTTGAATAAGAGCCAGAATATCTAGAATACAATCAGCCTGATTTTGACCAGGTTTTATGAACGGAAATCCCGAACCGTAAGCTGCAAAACCACAGCGCTGTTTTAGACGAGCTGCTATATTAATAATGCTTGCAGCAATTTCAATTGCTTTTTCACCTTTTTCATGGCGTAAGTGAAGCGGATAATCATCCTTGGCAAGATTTAAGAAAACGAAAAAAGGCGCGTCAAAGGTATTTTCATATTCGTTTGTAAAAAGTCCGCCGAACTTGGCACTTGCACGCCAGTTAATCCGTTTAAGTTCATCGCCATTTTTATATTCGCGGATTGCACGGCGCATTGTAATATCTTCGTAAATTGGATTATTGATTTTTATACTGCCTTGAGGAAGCCCCGGAACCGGAATTGTTTTTAGCTGAATGCGTGCAGGACGAACAAGAATCCGCTGTGTACATTCAATTTCTTTTATAACTTCAAAAAGCCCAAGAGGATCTGTAGTTTTTATAAGAACAGGTCCCGCAGTATAAAGTCCACGGTTTAAGGCATTAACATCATAAAAAAAGGATTTTTGTTCATGCGCACCAAGTTTGAAAAGCTTTTCGTTTTTCTTATCAAAAACATGAAGGAACGGAACATTATCTAAAACATAGCAAAGAAGAGCGGGGAAGCGTGATTTATTTTTTATAGTAAATGAAATTGTAAGCCGTTCAAAAGAAACTGTTTTAATTTCTTTTACAGCGCGTTGTACTGTAAGATGCTTATCCAGTTGTCTTGCCCACAAATAACTAAGACTAATAATCAAAATAATGCTTATTGCTACTGCCTGAATAAATTTGTATGGCAGAAACATTACTGCGAAAATTGAGATATAAAGTGTTAGTCTCAAGGACGATGCAGGCTTAATCATATTTACTCTAAATCATTTATACATGAGCCTTAAAATCAGGGATTGGAATTGTTTCCAAAAGCTGTTTGATTATTGTTTCTGATGTAAGTCCTCTGATTATTGCGTCACCTTTAAGAATAAGTCGTTTAAGGAATACAGGCAAAGCAAGTAATTTTACATCCTCTGGTGTAACATAATTGCGTCCCTGAACAGCAGCATAGCTTTGAGCGGCTTTGTAAAGAGCAATAGAACCACGAGGAGAAATACCTGCAGCAAGATTTTCATTTTTTCGTGTTTCTTCAATAAGGTTCAAAAGATATTCCATAACAGCTTCATCTACGTGAACTGTTAATGCTTCTTCCATGCATTTAAGGATTTCTGCTTTTGAAGTAACTGCTTCAAGCTGTTCAACAGGATGCACTAAAGTACGCTGGGCTGTAATAATCTGCATTTCATCGTTTTTATTTGGATAACCAATTGAAAGACACATCATAAAACGGTCTTTTTGAGCTTCAGGCAGAGGGAAGGTTCCTTCGGATTCAACAGGATTTTC
>CAMKDH010000278.1 GCA_946411215.1 uncultured Treponema sp.
CATGCGGAATGAGTTTGACTGCTGCATAGATTTTCTGAGCGATTGGAGAAAGCATGGGGTAATTATAACACAGTTATATTGAGAGTGACAGATTATTTTCTATTCTATATAATATCCTCAGAGGTATAAAATGACAGCTAAAAAAGTATTGGGGAAGGCAGCAGGGTTGATGATTTTGATGGGGGCGCTTTTGACAACAGCTTGTAAGACGCATGATGGGCAACCTTATGCAACTCAAAGTGATAATAAATGGTCACGGAACGCATGCGGGGCTTTTTCTTTGGTTTATTACCTTGCAGAAACCGGGCAGATTCCTGGGGCAAAAGTTGAATCAACTGCAAAAGAAATATATTCAAAAATAAAATTTGATCCTGCAGCGGGATTTGGGGAATACAGTGACCCGCTTAAAATTGCACGGGAAGCAGCAAAATATGCTTCTTCTGTGCGCTTTTGTATGAATGTTTCAAACCCACAGACTGATGGCGAACAATTGATGGAATTGCTGGTAGCAGGTCTTGGCGCAGATGCTTCAAAATTCACAGACATCACGGATATTCCTTCGGCCTTGGGTAAAAATGAATATGTTATAGAAATTGTTGTTCCACGTTCAAATGTAAATCTTTCTTCGCCAATGCTGAATCCACTTCACTATGTGCTCACTTACTGGAAGGGAAACACTCTTTACACTCTTGATCCTGGACGCGGAAAAGAAGAACCTCGCCAGAATTTTATTGACGGTACTACAACAAAGTGGAGTTTCTGTAACAGCGGGATTTTTATACAAAAATAGTTTCCACAATCCGCGCTTTATAGTGTATAATGTATGGACTATTATAGGAGAAAAAACGTATGGAATTGAAATTTTATCGCTGTAAGGTTTGCGGCAAAATTATTGCCATTGTAAAAGACACTGGCGTCCCAACAATTTGTTGTGGCGAAGAAATGGAACAGATTATTCCAGGAACAACTGATGCGGCTGTTGAAAAGCATGTTCCTGTAGTTACTGTAAATGGAAATACTGTAGAAGTAAAAGTTGGTTCTGTTGACCATCCTATGGCTCCAGAGCATTTTATTGAATGGATTGCCTTGAGCACAAAGCAGGGAAATCAGCGTAAGATTCTTAAACCAGGCGATGCACCAAAAGCTACTTTTGCAATTGTAGACGGTGACGAGGTTGTTGCAGCCTATGCATATTGTAATCTTCACAGTTTGTGGGCATCAAAATAAAAGAGGAATAAAATGAGTAAATACACAGGAACAAAAACAGAAAAAAATCTGCTTGCGGCATTTGCAGGCGAAAGTCAGGCTCGTAACAAATATACATACTTTTCGCAGATTGCAAAGGATGAAGGCCTTGATAAAATCTCGGAAGTTTTTGCTAAAACTGCAAACAACGAAGAAAACCATGCAAAGATGTGGTTCAGTGAACTTGGCGGTTTGAATAAGACAAATGAAAATCTTTCTGCTGCTGCTGATGGCGAAAACTACGAATGGACAGACATGTATGTTCAGTTTGCAAAAGAAGCTGAAGAAGAAGGCTTTGCAGACCTTGCTGTTAAATTCCGCGCTGTTGCAGAAATTGAAAAACGTCACGAGGAACGCTATCGTGCACTTCTTAAGGACGAAGATTCAAAGGCTCAGCTTGCACAGAGTACTGTAAAAGTTTGGGAATGTCTCAAATGCGGTCACATTGTAACAGGCCCTGCAGCTCCAGAATACTGCCCTACTTGCGGCGAATACAATCAGTATTTTGAAGTAAACGAAGATAATTACGACATGATTTTAACCTGGGGACGCTAATGGATAATAAAGCCTTATTCAATTTACAATACGGCGTCTTCATCTTAGGAACACAAAGCAACGGTAAAATAAATGCCTGCGTTACAAATACTTGTATGCAGGTTGCGGCAGATCCTGTTAGAATTGCAATTTCGGTTATCAATTCTAACCTCACCTGCCAGATGATTAAGGATTCGGGAGTTTTTACACTTTCGGTTCTTGATAAAAAAACAACTTTTGAAACAATAAAGCACTTTGGATATCAGAGCGGAAAAAACGTAGACAAGTTTGAAGATTTTGAATATTCAACAGATTCTGCAGGCTGTCCATACTTAAACAGCCAGATTTGCGCGCTTTTTTCTGCAAAGGTAATTGCTGCACAGAATCTTGGTTCACACACTCTTTTTACGGCAGAAGTTACAGATGCAAAAATTATGAGCCGTGAAGAACCAATTACTTATGCATACTATCAAAGCTTTATTAAACCAAAACCAGCTGCCCCAACAAGCGGAAAAATTGTAGGCTGGCGTTGTAAGATTTGCGGATATGTACACAACAGTCCCGAGCTTCCGTCAGACTTTACATGCCCACTTTGCGGACATCCGGCAGAGGATTTTGAACCAATTTATGAACAGGCCTCGGTGCCAGAACAGGCTCCGACCACACCAACCAATACAAACGTAAAAAGTTCACAGGAGGAAAAAATGAACAAATACGCAGGAACACAGACAGAAAAAAA
>CAMKDH010000279.1 GCA_946411215.1 uncultured Treponema sp.
GCTGTAGAATGGGCATTCAGCTTTGCAATTTTCTTCCTTGGTATGTCTGCTGCCTTCCTTGGCGGTCTTGTAGAAAAGAACATTCATAAGTCATCACTTATTGCAACAATCACATTTGCTCTTGGTATGGCTGGTACTGGCTTCTTTATCTGGTACGGTGGACATCATCAGCACAGCGTGCTTTCTCTTGTAGGAATCTACATCAGCTACGGATTTATAATGGGTATTGGTCTTGGTACCGGTTATCTTTCTCCTGTTAAGACTCTTATGCTTTGGTTCCAGGATAAAAAAGGTCTTGCAACTGGTCTTGCTGTAGCAGGATTTGGTGCTGCCAAAGCTATTGCTTCTCCAATTATGCAGGGCATGCTCAACAACATGGGTGAGACTGGCATTTACAAAATGTTCTATATTCTTGCTTGTGTTTACTTTGTAATGATGTTTGTAGGTCACCTTATTCTTGCTAAACCTGAAGGATGGGTTGAACCACAGAAAAAATCAAAGGAAGAGGGAATTATTGCTACCCTCAAAACAGAACCAATTACTTCTTACATTGGTATCTGGCTTATGTTCTATATTAACATTACATGTGGTCTTGCAATTATCAGTCAGGAAAAGATGATTGTTAAGTGTATTGGTCTTGGTGCTTCTGCAGGTATCATTTCTACAATTTCTGCTTTGTTCAATGCAGGTGGACGTCTTGGATTCTCTGCATGGGCAGATAAGATGAAAGACCGCAACACAATCTACAAAATGATTTTTGCACTTTCAATTATTTCTACACTTATCGTTTTGTTCACAAAGGGTATTGCAAACGGCGAAGGTCACATCGGTTTGATTATCTTTGTACTTGCACTTATCTTCATTGTAAACGCAGGCTACGGTGGCGGATTCTCTAACGTTCCAACTTTGCTTTCTGATCACTATGGTATGGGTAACATTTCTGCAATTCACGGAATTACACTTTCTGCATGGGCATTTGCAGGTCTTACAGGAAACCAGATGGCTTCTTATATTGTAAACCACGTAGGTGAGTTCATCGAAGTTCACGGCGTAAAAGCAAACCCAACAGGATATCAGACAGTACTTATTGTAACAACAATTTTGTATGCTGTTGCAATGTGTCTCTGCTTGTTCCTTGTACGTCCAATGAAGAAAGTTAATAAAGCAGCTGCATAATATGTTGAGCAATGTCGTCATTGCGAGCGTAGCGCGGCAATCCGCATAATAGATTGCCACGTCGCTATGCTCCTCGCAATGACGGGGATTCATGTGCTTGACACAACTTAAAAAAATAACTATATTATAAATACATTCTTAATATAAATATTAAAAATGGATTCGGCAAAAACCGAGTCCATTTTTTTTACTACGGAGCTTATGGAATATACACCTTACAGCAAAATCAAATATTATTCAGATTGTGCACCGCTTGTAGAAGGGTTGGGTTACAAGCTTGTTGATCTTAAAATTGTTCCTGCAAAAACTGTAACTAAAATTTCGGCAATGATTACTGGAAAAGATCCCGCTCAGAACATTGGAGTTAATGACTGTGCAAAAGTTCATCGTGCTCTTTTAACAAGACTCGAAGCACTTCTTGGAACAGAAGAAACAACAATGGAGCTTACAAGTCCAGGAATTGAACATAATCTTAAAAATGCTGCTGAGTTTTCTGTATTCACAGGACGAGAAGTTCGTGTTTGGGACAAAACTGTAAATGACTGGGTTGGCGGTATAATCACAGCCGCAGACGATAAAAGCGTAACTCTTAAAAACGCACAGGGTAACGAGCAAACAATAACTTTTGAAAATATAGCAAAAGCAAAATTCATATATAACAAATAACAATGTGGTAAAACCACGAGGAGATTTTTATGTCAGAAATGGCAGAGGCAATTCGCCAGTTGATTCAAGAAAAAGGATATTCCGAGGATTCGGTAAAGCAGACTATTGAAAAGGCTCTTAAGGCTGCATATAAACGTACATACGGAACAGACGAAAATGCAATCGTAAAGTTTGCAGATGATATGTCTGATGTATCTATTTATTCACGCAAGGTTGTTGTAGACGGAGTTTATGATCCAGTTCGTGAATATGAACTTGAAGATGCAAAAAAACTTAGCGAAGATTTGGAAGAAGGTGATGAAATTGATCTTTTGGAAGATCCAAAATCCTTTGACCGTTCTGCTGTTTCAACAGGTAAACAGACAGCTCATCAGGGCTTGAATGAAACTTTCAAGGATTCCCTCTACAACGAATATAAAGACAAGATTGGAGAAATCATAATCGGTTATTATCAGCGCGAACGCAATGGTAACATCTATGTTGATCTTGGAAATGCAGGACGCCTTGAAGGTGTGCTCCCTGTAAAATATCAGTCTAAGCTTGAGTTCTACGAAAAGAACGACCGCATTAAGGCTCTTATTGTTGATATTAAAAAGACATCAACAGGACTTCAGCTTATTCTTTCAAGAAGCGATCCAAAGCTCGTAAGCTCAATTCTTGAAAAAGAAGTTCC
>CAMKDH010000280.1 GCA_946411215.1 uncultured Treponema sp.
TAGAAAGAGTTTCGAGCAGGTGCTTAGAACCTTCACTCTGTTCCTCTGTAGCCTTTTTGATAGAGTAAACCAGTTCAGAAGTATTGTTTGTCTTATCAGATACAACCTCGAAAGAAGCCTTACTCAAGTCGGCACTTTCTACAACCTTCTTGATGTTTTCTGCAATCAGCTTAAGGTTTTCACCAATGCTCTTAGACTGAGTAGCAGAGGTATCAGCAAGCTTTCGGATTTCTTCTGCAACGACTGCGAAGCCCTTTCCTGCCTCACCCGCATGAGCAGACTCAATCATGGCGTTCATAGAAAGAAGGTTTGTCTGAGAAGAAATACTTGCAATTACCATGTTTGTATCCTGCAAAGTCTTACTCTGAGCAAGAACAGAGTTCAAAAGCTCGTTTACAATACGGTTCTTTTCAATTCCTTCTACAGTAGCAGCATTAAGTTCGGTAAATTCGCCGGCCATCTTATCTACAGAAGTTGTAATAGACTGAATATTTCCAATCATCTGTTCAATTCCGGCAGAAGCCTGAGTAATAGACTCTACCTGGGAATCAATCATCTGATTAAGAGTTGTAATGTTAGAAGAAATCTGAGCTACAAGGTCAGAAGTATCCATTACGCTCTTATCCTCTGCTTCGAGAGTAGATGTAGCCGCCTGAATTTCGCTTGTAATATTGTCCATCTGGTTCTTTGTAGCATCCAGCTGGCCCTTAACATTCTCAAAGGTTTCCTTAAGATCTGTATTTGCATTACCAATTTCACTTACAGTTTCATGAACTGTATTTACGAACATATTAACAGATTTCTTAACCTGTGAAATTTCATTGTTATGGAAGATTTCAAGACGTTTTGTAAGGTCTTTATCGCCTGAGTTAAGGTCATCAATATTCTTTTTAATAGATTCAAACTTACCAATAATGATTCTGATGATGAGAAGTTCAAGAATCATAAGAATAATTGCAATTACAAAACCACCTGCCAGAGACATTGTCTGCAGCTGATTTGAAATCTTATGAATTTCACTCTTTTCAACAGTAGCAATAACCTTCCATACCTTATTATTCAAATTAAAGGATTTTGAATAAACTTCCAGGTGGTCTATATCAGATTCTCCAAGGATATCATCTCCTGCCCTAAGAGAATTAGTATCATCATAAACAGAAATACGTCCTGTTTTAAAGAAGGTTTTACCAAGTTTATTAATAGGAGCAAGTTCAAGGAAGCCTACACAACCACCAGTTACCTTTTCTCCGGTTCTTTCATCAACAAATTCTGATTTTACGAACAACGGCATAGTAAAACCACCGGCCGCTGCCATACGAGGAGATTCCAGCCATACATCTACATTGTCTTTCTGATGATTTACGTAATATTCCTTCTGGAGAATTCCCGCTACAGAAGAACCGCCTTTTGTATTAAAGGTTTCCGGTCCGCCGTCTTTAGCATCTTTATTTGTATCCCAGAAAATCATTACATATTCAAAACCGTCAGGCTTTACCATATGCTGAATTCTATCTTTAATATGATCCGGATTATCAACAGGATCTACTACAGACTTCTGGAATACATTCATTACTGTAACCTGATTTTCGAACCAGGATTTTACGTTATCTACGGCTGAATCAAGAAAGAATTCAATTGATTCATCATAAATCATTTTAATTGGAGACTTAATATTTCTCGAAAGAAAAACTAAGAATACAGAAACAATTACCAGAATTTCCAGAAAGGCAATTACACCATATTTAAACAAAAGAGATTCTTTTCTCTGTTTCTTTTCTTTTTTTGGCTTTTCCTGGATATCACCACTCAAAATCTGTTCTTCCATAATAATGCCTCACTATGAATATTGATTTATAACAAATTTTAAAGATAAACCTTCTCATATCTAAGTATAAAACATTATTGATAGAAGTCAAATTAAATCAATTTTAATCAGCCCGAGGTCTGTGACAATTTGAGCAGCCAACCACATGTACATGCTTTTTTCCCAGAGCCTTGTTAAAAAGACGGGCTGTAAGGCTCTGGTCGGGAGCTACTTCCTTATGACAAACCGGGCAGATGCGTTTTAAGCCGGGTTCGCAGCGTGGATAACAGTGAGGACAGCCCATAATTATCATAAGCTGGTCGGGAACATTCATTGGCCGGTAAACTTTTGAAATTATATTTTCGCCTACAAAGAGATTTGAGTCGCAAAGAGGGCATTTTACCGGCTGCAGGTTCTTCTGGCGGGTATTTTTTTGATTTTTTTTATTAAAATATTTGATGTACCAGGCAATCAGCGCAATTATTACACAAACTGCAACGGCCATTAATAAGTAGTCCATGACTGTATTATACCACAAGTGCGTTAGGCACTGAAGGGGGCCGAAGGCCGTGCGAAGCACCGAGCGTAGCGGAGCCCGGAAGCGCCGACGGCGAAGCCGGAACGCAAAAAAAATCAAAAAAAATTTTAATTTTTCCCTAAACTTTTTTTTTGCTTACCCGAAAATCAAGTATAAGGGTGGTGGAAACCCG